>JAFEAQ010000019.1:0-300000 GCA_018266295.1 Bdellovibrionales bacterium
GGCTCTGTGACTGCCGGTCTTATCAGCAACGCCGATTATGCTTCGATGATGGCAAAACAATCCAATACTTTGGCGGCAGGCCAAATGTGGGTTGGTAACGCATCAGGTGTTGCGCAGGCCTTTGCATTATCTGGTGATGTGTCTTCGGTTTCAAATACAGGCTCCGTAGTAGTTAATAAAACTACAACAGGTGCTAGTAACACGATCTTATCTCTCGACGGTGCCGGCGTTGCCAATGCTTACGGCGTTGGTGTGAAGGGTGCAACTTCTGGCACTGTGACTTTGCAAGCGGCTGCGACAACTGCGAACTACTCTTTGAAGTTGCCTGCAACCACTCCAGCTGCAAACCAAGTGATGCAGTCAGATGCTTCAGGAAATCTCTCTTGGACGACGGCTTTAAGCTCAAGCACGGCTTACGTAAATGGTGGCAATACATTTGCCGGTAATGCGACGATTGGTCTTAATGATAACTACAATTTAGGTTTTAAAACTAATAACACGACTAAAATGACTCTCACTAGCGACGGTAAGCTCGGTATCGGGACTGCGACTCCGAACACAGCTCTTGCGATCGCAAGTGGTGATATTACCCTCGATGCTGGTTATAGCATGATGTGGGGGCAATCGGCTTATTCGTTTATTAACGGCGACTCGGGTCCTTCAAGTCATTTGATCTTGGGTACTTCAGGTGCCATTGTCATGACTTTAGATGTGAACGGAAATGTCGGTATCGGTACAAACCCAGCCTTTACTTTGGATATGGGCTCACGCACTGATGCGATCCGTTTACCACAAGGGACGGCAGGTCAGCAGCCGGCAAATACAAAAGGTCTTATTCGTTTTAACACGACAAGCAACACGGTTGAATATAATAATGGTTCTGCTTGGGTTACTGTGGCTGCTTCGTTGGGTTACACTCCGGTAAATAAAGCCGGCGACACAATGTCTGGTGATCTCAGCACACAAAACATAAACATCGCTGCTGGCAAGTACCTGGGGCTTGGTGCTGGCTCTACTGCAGGAACCGTTGCTGGTCAGATGTGGTATGATTCTGGAGTTATTAAGTACTTCGATGGGACTTCGACAAAATCTCTCGGTATTGCAGGTTCTGGTATTACAAGCTTGAATGGCTTAACTGCGAATGTTCAATCATTTGCAATTGGCACCTCAGGCAATTCTCCTGCATTTGCTTCAGCGACCTCAACCCATACGTTAAATATCCCAATGGCTTCGGCAGCGTCTGTCACAGCAGGTTTACTCAGTAATGCGGATTACACTTCGATGATGGCAAAACAATCCAATACTTTGGCAGCAGGCCAGATGTGGGTTGGTAATGCTTCGGGCGTTGCGCAGGCCTTTGCATTATCTGGTGATGTGTCTTCGGTATCTAACTCAGGCTCCGTAGTCGTTAACAAAACAACGACGGGCGCTAGTAGCACGATCTTATCTCTTGATGGTTCCGGTGTTGCGAACGTCTATGGTGTCGGCGTGAAAGGTGCTACTTCTGGCGCCGTGACCCTGCAAGCGGCTACGACAACTGCGAACTACTCATTAAAACTGCCTGCAACAACTCCAACAGCGAACCAAGTGATGCAGTCAGATGCTTCTGGTAATCTGTCTTGGGTTACCGCTCTGACTTCAGCAACAGGGTTCATCAACGGCGGTAATACATTTGCCGGCAATGCGACGATTGGCTTAAACGATGCGTATACGTTGGGATTCAAAACCAACAATACAACGCAAATGACTCTGACGGCTGCTGGCAGACTCGGTATTGGAACTGCAACTCCATCTGGTACTCTGGAAGTGCAAGGTGGAACAGCTGCAGCTAGTGTGACGGGCGTTCCTATCACATTAAAAGCACAAAATGGCGGATCCGGCGGAGCCGTCGGTGGAAGCATCTATCTGACCCCTGGTGATGGAACTTCCGGTTGGCCGGGCGGTACAGTTGTGATTGCGACCACGGGTGGTCAGAATGGTGCGATCTCTATCAATAATGATAAAACAAGTAGCTACACCAGTTCAGCTTCTAGTACGGCACCGTCTTATGTCATGAGACTGGCGAATAGCTACAATCAGAACGGAAATACAGCTCTGATAGATGGGACCGTTAAAAACTCCAGTGCCCTTTATCAGGAAGGTTATATGGGCTTTGTCTCCGTGTCTGGAGCTGCCAATTACTCGCCAGATTTTGTTTTGGGTTTACAAAATGGTTCAAATTCTTATCAGGAAAGAATCAGAGTGAACGGATCTACTGGCAACGTCGGTATTGGTACTTCGTCTCCTGCCGCCACTTTGGATGTCGTCGGATCTGCCGCATTTGAAAATAACACTGCTTCAACCGCGGCCGCGAACTTCAGTTTCTGGAAAAGCCGCAACTATGCTGCGGTTCAGTTGAATGATAATCTTGGTTTCTTCTCTTACTACGGTAGTGACGGTTCATCTCAGCAGCGTTCGGCTTATATTTCATCGACTGTGGATGACACCGTAGCCACAAACTCGGTTCCGGCAAATCTGGTGTTTGCAACAACTCAAGCCGGTGGTACGGATTCTACGGAGCGCATGAGAATCACTTCAGGCGGTAACGTCGGTATCAATACAGTTCCTTCTGGAAATGCAAAACTCGAGGTCAGCGGTGCCATCGTCAGCGTTGGCAGATCTGTTGCGTCTGGTGCAACCGTGAATCTTGCGCAGGGTAACACGACGGTGTTGGCTTCTGTCGGTGGCTCTGCAATCACGCTCCAAAATATGGTAAATGGCGGCAACTACACGTTGGTGATCACAGATACGACTTCACGTACCTATACATTTACGGGCTGTAACAGCTCGAAGTTCTCACCGGCGAATCAGGCGACGATCGGTGGTACGCCGTCGGTTTACAATATCCTCACGATCTACAATGGCTCTAGCTATGATTGCTATATCACTTGGTCAACGGGGTTCCAATAATGTTGATGCGCTATGGAGCCGCAGTGTTATTGTTCCTTTTCAGCTTGAACAGTCATCAGGCCCGGGCTTTTACAACTCCAACGGGTTTGTCATCGGGGTTTGGGAATCAAAACGTCTGCAGAAGTCCTTCGCGCACAGCCTGGATGCCAAAAGCAAATAACATCGTGGGCCTTTGGCATTTAGATGGGCCTGTGGGCAACATTGCGAATAGTGCCACAATCCCTTCGGATTTTTCAACCGGCCCTACCTTAACGGCGACCATTGCCAGTTCAACACTTTCGTACGCTGATTCGACCATTGCGAACTTTCGCCAGGCGGTGACCGCGACCGGCAATACGGGAGATATCCTTCAGCACACGGGGACTTCGCTGGATGGTTTGACTGCCGGCACCTGGAGTTTTTGGGTAAATACCTCGATACCAGCGACCAATCATATCAAGCTTTTTTACAAGAGTAATAATAATTCCAGCTCGGGTTGGTGGATGATCATCAGAACAACGGGCGAGATTGAGTTTCATAAAGTGTATCCTTCAACTAATTTAAAAATTCAGACATGTCCCTTGGCCTCAGGAACTTTTAACAACTCTTGGCATCACATCGTAGGAACTTGGGCAGGTACCAGCGCTGCCACAGATCTTAAAATTTACATGGATGGTACGGAGTTAATTTCTACGGGTGTTGCTGATGCGCGATTAGCGAATGCTCCTGGCTGCGCCAACTATGCTACAAACGGTGGGTACACCAGCCGCATTGCCGGCTCGGGCAGTTGGACTTCCGATGCAGGCAATAACTTTATCCTTTTTGGCGGCACGGGTACTACGAATCCGGTTTCTACCGCTTTTTCTGGTAAAATGGATGAGTTCATGATTTGGAACGTCGCTCTTTCTGCGGCGGAAGTCGCCACCCTCTACAAACTTCAAAAATGCAACTAGTGGGTCCTTCGTGACTCAGATCCCTCGAAAATCAATTCTCTTGTAACATAATTGTTCAAGTTCGGAGTCATTTTGTCTCTGAAATTGTTGGCACTTATTTTGTAATAAGTACTTCGTGTAACTATTCACGGAGGAAGTTTTATGAAAAATATTTTGATGATTTTGGTTCTATCTTTATCTGCTGTTTTTGCTCACGCACAATATGACGGCGGTTTCATTCGTCCTGGCCGACCAGGAGCTCCAGGACGATATCCAGATCCAGGCCGAGGCGGTTACGGCAACGTTCAGTGCACGGCCACTGATAAAGGTTGGGAAGAACACTGGGGCGGACACGGCAGTTGCGGCGAGTGTCTCCGAAAACACGGCGATTGTATCGAGACTTGTTCACGCAGTTACTATGTTTGCCAAGCGCAAGGCATCGATCGTAACGGCAGAACTTACGTGAGCGAAGGCCGTGCTGACAGCCGTTACCAAGCTGAAGATGAAGCGATGAGAGCATGCTACTACTATCGCTATCAAAACTGCCGAGTGACAAACTGCAATCAAAACAGCGAGACGGTTTCGCGCCGAAGCTGTAGATAAATGAAGATAAAAAAATGTGCTAGATGATTCCCCAAATTAGATAGCAAATAAAAAGGCCTGCTTGAAAAGAGCAGGCCTTTTTTAATTTCAAATTCAGTCTTTCAATTGCGGTTTTTTCAAACTATCAGCTGGGCTTAGGAATACGCCCTATCCTGTGGGCTTACTTTTGTGACCCGAATTTCAGTGTGATAGAGCCAACTGCGCCCGTGAAAATCAAACGGGCAGGGCCGTTTCCGACAGATGTGGCCGCCACCGGAAAGCTAATCATATAAGGCGTCGCAAATGTTGTGTGATAGGAATAAAGCTTTTGGATTTCACGGGGAAGCAGTTTGACCTTGGTCACTGTGCCTTCATAGCGTTGGCCATTCACGTCCAAGAAGACCTTCCAAAGAGTTTTGCTCTTATAGAGATCATCCCATTTTCTTTCAGGCGAGAAGAAGCTGACAAACGCTTCGGTCTTTGTGGCCATGGCGTTCTCGGCTTTTTTCTTTTCATTGTCGTAACCGATTTGGTCCCATTGAAACAAGCGCGCATTTTGGTCGACTTGGGCCAGAACTGCTTCAGGAACTAACAGCGTTGCCATGATGGTCACTGTATTATTGAGGCCGTTATAGTCTTCAACATGATCGGACCATTTATCGATGGTAGAGTCATAAGCGTCTTCACTCATGATGGTGATACCACTACGGGTAACGGTCTGAGAGGCGCAAGCGGATAAAATCAAGGCTGCGACGAGAATTCCGAGATATTTCATCATTTACTTACTCCTGCAAGAAACTTTCGCATGTCTTCATATGCTTGCTCGCGAATAATATCGTTATAGATTTCGTGGCGGGCATCTTTATAGATCTTAATCTCTTTTTCGGGACTGCCAAGCTGTTCAAAGAAGCGAATGGCTTCCGACGAGCTGATCACCGGGTCTTTATCAGAAATTTGGAACAAAGCTTTTACTTTGAGCTCGCGAGCGTGTTCAAACACAAATTTGAAACTCTCGAGGAAGCCCAAATACACCGGAGCACAAACACGCGCGTGGCGATAAGGATCATTTTCTAACTCGCGAATAATTTCTGGATCGCGAGTCACGTGTTCGTTTGTGATTTCATTCCATAGAGTTATGCGCGGTGCGAGTTTTGCCAGCCATTGCGCGCCGATTTTTTTAAACGCGGGAACTTCCACACCGATACCAAAGAGCGGTGAGCTTAAGATCATTGCATCTGGTTTGATTTCCGGGTGCTGTAGCAGTGTTTTCGTTTGAACAAGGCCACCCATCGAGTGCGCCAAGAAAACCACCGGGCCTTTTTTAACTTCAGGTTTAGCAAGGACCAATTTTAAAAACTCAACGTAGTCACCGCAGTAGTCATCGAAGCTCTCGGCATAGCCACGGGCCCCTTCGGACTTTCCATGACCGCGCATGTCCCAAGCATAGATACTCCACGCTTCGTCTTTGAGGGCATTCACAACGCGCAAATAGCAATCGGAATGTTCACCATGACCATGAGTAATGATGATCGTTCCGCGCGCGCGTGGGTTTTCCCAGTTTTGAAAATAAAGGTCTGCGTTTTTAATGCCTTTGAAGTGACCTTCAGAGACCTTGTAGGTGTTTTGCGATGTCATAGATACCTGCCTGGATCTATTCTGAGAATTTATCTCAGGCCGCGCAACAAAATTGTGTCTTTCGCTTTCGGATCTGCTCTTCTCGGTCCTTCGAGGACTTTGACTTGAGGGACAAAAGGATAGTCCAAGTTGTAATGAATGCCGCGGGACTCCTTGCGGCGGAGAGCGCATGACACAGATAAGTCCGCCACAATCGCAATGTTACGAAGTTCCAAGATATCACTATGAATTTTGAAGTGAGAATAGTACTCGCGAACCTCGCTCAAAATGTTTTTCAAACGGTGTTGCGCACGTTCTAAGCGTTTGTTTGAGCGCACAATCCCCACATAATTCCACATCAAGCGGCGGATTTCTTCCCACATGTGGGAGATCACAATCATTTCATCGTCGTTGGATTCTTCAGGGTAATCCCACTCTTTCGGATCGTGTTTGCAGACTTCCAAAGTGGACCATTGTTTTTTCAAAACTTCGCTTGCATTGTGGGCCATGCAAAGACACTCGAGCAATGAATTGGAAGCCAAGCGATTCGCCCCGTGAAGCCCGGTACAAGCAGTTTCGCCGATGACGAACAAACCTGGAATATCGGTCTGACCATTCACGTCCGTGAGGACTCCGCCGCACAGATAGTGAGCGGCAGGAACCACTGGAATCGGCATTTTTGTCATGTCGATGCCGTACTCAAGGCATTTGTGATGGATTGCCGGGAAACGCTTGCGCAAGAACTCCGCATCGAGCTTTGTCATGTCCAAATACACACAAGCCGCACCGGATTTTTTCATCTCCGCATCGATAGAACGAGCCACGATATCACGCGGAGCTAATGATCCCAGCGTGTGATACTTGCGCATGAAAGCTTCGCCGTGAGCGTTGATGAGCTCGCCACCTTCGCCGCGCAGAGCTTCGGAAATCAAGAAGTTGCGCGCGTCCGGATGGTAAAGGCAAGTTGGATGGAATTGCATGAACTCCAAGTTCGCAATGCGTGCGCCGGCTCGGTAAGCCATCGCGATGCCGTCGCCGGTCGCGCCACTCCAGTTGGAGGTGTAGAGATAAACTTTGCCGGCACCACCCGTGGCTAAGACAGTTGTTTTTGCCAAGAAAGCCTCGACCTCGCCGGTTTCTTTGTTCAAAGAGTAAGTGCCCACACAACGAGTCGGGCTCATGTCGTAGGTGTCGACCTGTTTGTTGATGATGAGGTCGATGGCGAAATGACGTTCCAAAAGTTCAATCTTGGGATTGGCGCGAACTTGCTTAAGAAGTGTGCGATGAACCTCGTGACCGGTCTGATCTTCGAAGTGCAAAATGCGACGGAAAGAGTGTCCGCCTTCGCGCGTCAAATCGATGGAGTTTTCCTCGTTGTCAACACCTCGACGAACGTCGAAGTGAACTCCCCAGTTTAGCAAATCCTGAATGCGATCAGGGGCTTGATGAACAAAATTTTCCACGACTTCTGGCTTGCAGAGACCTGCACCCGCAGTCAGTGTGTCTTGAATGTGGCTTTCGAAACTATCTTCACCCGACATCACGGCGGCAATCCCGCCTTGGGCCATATCGGTGTTGCTGTCAGGAGCCTTTTCTTTCGAGAGGATCACGACTTTTCCCTCAGCAGAGACCTGCGAAGCCATCTTCAGCGCCAGAGCAAGTCCAGCTAAGCCAGAACCGATAATCAAAACATCACAACGTCGAGTATTCATGCAGAGCTTTTAATGCTCTTTATTGCCTTTGGCAAAGGACTCTTGCTTGATTCTTGGCGGTTTCTAAATCTACAATAGATTCAATAGCCTATGTGCATGGCAGCGCGTGGCTTGAGTGCACGTTTTAATTTGCAAGGAAAGCAAAGCAAATATGAAGTTTAAACTCCTGATTTCGATCCTGGTGGCGGCCGCTCTTTTGTCAGTGGTCTTGTGGCGCGTGGATCGTTTTGTCTACGGAGACCGCATGGCTTGGGCCGAAGCTCAAGCGCGCTCGCAGATTTCTTCGCTCACCCAAGCTACGAATGTCGAAATTCAATCGGCTCGTCGCATGCTCGCGACTGTCAGCAATGATACCTTCAAACGTGAAACTGCCAACTGGAAAGCTTTCCAGCCGTATTATGCTTTAGCGCTGATGACGTCGAAAGACGGAGCCCTTGCGATTTCTCGCATGGTTTCGAAAGCGGATTCTCCTGCCGCCAATTGGACGGCCAATGAGTTAGGTCAATACATCGGTTTCATGGGGAAAGAGCTCGAGAGCCGTGGCACTGTTTTACTGAGATCTTTCAAAGATCCACAAAAAAACCATCACGTCGCCGTGATCTTTGCCGGCGGCGGAAATGCGTACATCTTGATTGGCAGTGGTGAAAACTTCCAGTCAATGATCGAGTCGCAAAAAGGTTCCATCAGTCAGATTTCAATTATCGCCAGCGACGGTTTGATGATCAGTCACGCAACTCCGGATTATGTCGGTAACGTGATGAGCGACAGCACCATGTTGAAAGAGATCCGCACGGCGGGATCTGCTCAGGGGTTGGGACAATACATGCAAGGCAAGACGCAGATCTTCGGCATGTATTCGCAAATTCCCGGGACGAATTCTTACATCATTTCGACAGTGCCGATTGAAGAGCTGATGAAAGGCCGTCTGTCGCTAGCGTGGCAGTTCGTGTTTATGGCAGTCGGTCTTTGCTTGATTGGTGCTGCAATTTATTTCTGGCAAGAAAAGCGCGCAGCTTCTTTGCCGGGAGCACCCGCGATGGCTCCGGCGGCGCCGACCGTGAAACCGACGGCACAACGTCAGCCGGTGGCGCCTTCAGTTCCGGCACCACCTCCGCCAGTTGCGGCGACAGCTCCGACTCCATCGCATGCGCCGTCGGTCGTGACTTCAAACGAAGTCTTGACGGCACCAGTGGCGCCTCGTACTCCGGCGGGATCCATGGATCCTGCGATGCTCTCGCCGCATGATGTGCCGACAGCGGCGCCTCCACCCAAAAATAAGGGCGGTACGATCACGCCGCAAGAATTGCAAGCCGAGAAAACCGAAGCCTTCCGCCAAGTGGCAACAGCGCTCGGACAAGAGATGCGCTCACCACTGGCCTCGATCTTGGGATTCTCACAAATGGTTTTGTCGAAGACTCAGGATCCGGACGTGGTGCAGGCCGTGGAATCCATCTTGCGTGAAGCTCGTTCTTCGCGTGATGTGCTTGAGAAGTTGGTGACCTTTACCGGTGAACACAGCACTGAGAAGAACGAATCTAAAATTGAAGGCCCGATCATGCAGGCTTTGAAAAACATCGACGGCAAAATCACACAAAAAGGCGTGAAGGTCGAAAAAGAGTTCAAAGAAACTTCGCCATGGCCAATGGCTTCGGCTGAATTGGTCAAAGCTTTCGAAAATATTTTCATGAATGCCATCGAAGCGATGGAAAGAATGCCCGAGAAAGTCATGAAGATCAAAACTTGGGAAGCCGGCGATGGCTTGCATGTGACGGTTTCAGATACCGGTGAAGGCATCGATATCGAAAACGTCGGCAAGGTTTTTGATCCGTTCTTTACGACCAGATCATTTGCGCATCATGTGGGATTAGGACTTCCGGTTGTTGTCGGGATTTTGAAAGAGCACAATGGCAGCGTGCAAATGCAATCTCAGCGCGGCAAGGGCACAACGGTTGAAATGATCTTTGCGCCAAACGCGATTGCAAAATCGGTTTCTTCATTGCCGAAGGCTCCGCCACCGATGAAGGCGCCGGAGCTCCCAGCGGATTTGCCGAAGGCCTCGGCAAGTCACGATGAAGTTGTCGAAGTGATGAAGCAAGCTGAAGTACCAAAAGAAAAGCTGACCGACGTGAATGTGGATAGCTTGCTGGAACTTGATGGCGATGCGCCTTTGCGGTTCCTTGATGGCCAAGGCTTTGATGATGAACCAGGTCCGTCGATTCCACTTCCGAAAGAAGCAACACCGCGCCCGACAAAGCCTGCAGTGGCTCCGCCGGTGATTGCGCCGCCTTCAATGCCGCCGCCGATGGTGGTGTCGATGCCGTCAGCACCACCGCCAACGATGGCGCCACCTGCGTTTGTACCTCCGGAGGATGAGATGGAGCACGAAGCGAATGAAGCAACAGTAGCTATTTCGATGCCTGAAACAGGTGAAGAAGCTTCGTTAGAAGCTACTCGTATCGAATCTTCGATGGAAATGTCGGAAGGAATGCAGACGCCAGCGGCAGCGCCGAATTTAGTGATTGATAAGCCTGCAGCGCCGCCGATGATGGCGCGTAAAACAGAATTAGATTCTTACAAGGTCGAAGTTCGTCGGCCTGGAAAGAGGACTTAATTGAATATTCGAGAGCATAGCTCGCAGTTTAGCATCTTTGTCTATAGCGCTGACGTGGATCAGGGCGCTGCCGTGAAGGTGGCCCTCTCCCAGGCCGGTTATGATGCCTACTTCTTTCAGGAGTTGGATGCTTTCCAGTCACGCATTAAGGAAATGACGCCGCACTTGGTGGTATTTTCCACAATGGCCGTGCAAGGCGCGCTCAGCGATTTCGTCAATGGCGTCTTGGAGGTCAGTCCTGAAATCAAGTTGATTGCGATGGCGGAGCCTCAGCAGTTTGAAGCTCTTTCTCAGTACAACACACTGGGGTTGGTGGATATTGTTTCCCTGGAAGGTCCGAGTCTCGATGGCCGCGCGCTGTGGTCCGTGGACCAAGTGTGCGAGACGCTGTATCTGACTTATCAAAATGAACAGCTCTTCGCCGATTGGAAAGAAGCGCAGAAAAAGAAAGACGAGTTACAGCAGCAGATCAACGATCAAAAAGCGGTTCAAGCCGAAGCATCACAAATGTTGGTTTCAAATCGCGTGGCAGACTATCGCTCGGCTCAAAGTAAAGAAGAAGTCTTGCAGAAATACTTTGAGCGTCTCGAAAAAGTTCCGGCGGTTTATTTTAAATTTTTAAGCTCGGTTCGTTCATTTGTCGCCACTCATGCCTCAGGGTACACTTCTCAGCAAATTCAAGGCGTCGGTTGCCAGTTGCCGGCAGAAGACCTCGAAAGTCTGAACACACAGCTTTCGGTCGGCCTTTTGCCACCCATCGTGAATGAAATGCTTCAGCAGATTTTCCATATCAATACTTCGCGCGTCTTGCCGCTGTTTGTGCAAAATCAGCTCGAGGGTGTCGTGGTTTATTCCGGTGACTCCGGAAAGGCCGATACTCTTCGCATTGGTGAAGAGTTCAGTCTGTTTGCCCTTTGTTATTCTTATTTCTGTCTGGAAAAACGCGTGGATGCATTGGATGTCCAGGATTTCCTGACGGAGTTGTACAATCAGAAATTTTATACCGAGAAACTTCATGACGAACTTGAGCGTTCGCGCCGTTTGCGTCAGCCGGTTTCTGTTTTGAAAATTTCTATCGATGATTTCTTCGAGATCGAGCAGACGCTCGGTGCGAATGTCCGCGATGAAATTTTGAAAACTGTCGGTGACTTTGTAAAACGCACGATTCGCACAAATGATTTTGCGTGCCGTACACAGACAAATGAAATTGCCGTGATTTTGCCTCATGCGCATAAAAAAGGCGCAGCATTGCTCGGAGAGCGTCTCCGTCGCATTGTCGAGAGCAGCTCGATCGTAGACAGCGGCGTCAAAGTTTCTATTAGTGTCGGCGTCAGCGAGTATCCGTCTTTAGCGGAGAATGTCCAGGCACTTGACGAAACTGCAACGAAAGCATTAACGCATATCATGGAAAAAGGCGGGAATCGTATTTGTCTTTACAAGCCGCCGGGAAATTTTACGCCGGAATTTGAAGTCGTAGTCGATTAGGAGTGCTTTTAGTGGAAATGTATCGACGCACGTTTGCGGAAATTAATCTGGATCACATTGCGCACAATTTTGAAGCGCTGAAGAAAGCTTTTCCGCAAGCACCATTTATCTGCCCAATGGTGAAAGCCAATGCTTACGGCCACGGTGACGTGGGCGTTGCTTTGTGCTTGGAAAAAGCCGGGGCAAAGCATTTGGGCGTCTGTCTCATCGAAGAAGGCCTGCTTCTTCGCCGTGGCGGAGTGAAGGCAGAGATTCTGGTTTTCCGTGGTTTTGATCGTGAAGGCGCTGAAAAAATGCTTCAGCATAATCTCACTCCGGTTGTAGCGACCTGGGAACAGCTCGAAGCTGTGCAAGAGGTCGCGACGAAAGCCGTTGGCATTCATTTAAAATTTAATACCGGTATGAACCGTCTGGGATTTCATCCGCAAGACGCGCAAAAACTGTTTGATATCTGCTGGCAAAACTCAAAAGTCCGCGTGCAGGGGATTTTGACTCACTTGTATAACGGTGAAGATGCTTTTGATGTTGTTGGCGATAGTGCTGAGCAACTCGCTGGTATTGAACATGTGATGGACATCTTTAAGCCGCTCAATCCCATTGCGCATAGCCTAGCCTCTGCGGGGATTTTGAATGCACTTTCGGTGCGAGGTAAAGATGCCAAGCATCCGCTCAATCGTGTGAACTGGGGGCTGCGTCCCGGTTTGATGATTTATGGTTTTAATCCGCTTCCGGATCAAACATTGTTACCTCTGAAACCGGCGATGACTTTGAAGTCGGTAGCTTCAACCTATCGCGAGCTCGCGGCGGGAGAAATTGTTTCTTACGGCGGCACTTGGACGGCTCAGAAGAAATCCGTTATCGCGGTTGTGCCGATTGGCTATGCCGATGGGTATCACCGTATTCTCTCGAATAAAGCGCATGTCTTATTTTCGGGCCAAAGAGTTCCCGTTGTCGGTAACATCTGCATGGACTTCTTGATGGTGGATGTGACAGAGGCGGTGCAGGGTAAAAACCTGGAAGAGCTCAAGGACCAAGAAATTATCTTATTCGGTCAAGGCGACGATGGCCGCAATCTCTCTGCGGAAGAACTCGCGAAGCATGCACAAACGATTACTTGGGAAATCCTCACCAGCGTGGGCGAACGTGTGCCGCGCGTATTTACTGGCGAATGGGCCAAGAAACTTGGAGTCGGTTAGCTATGGTTCAGAGTTTGGCCCGTTTCGTTGACGTTATCTTAGGTTATATTCGCGACAAAATCGTGGGTTTCATCGATGAAATCGGTTCGATCGCACTTTTTGCAGTGGCCAGCATTCGGTTGATGTTCACTAAGCCAAATCGTTACAACGAGATGGTCAAGCATATGGAGTTCGTCGGTAATCAATCGATTGGCATTATTTGTTTGACGGGTTTGTTCACGGGTCTTGCGTTGTCTTTGCAAATTTATCTGGGCTTTAAAATGTTCAACGCGGTTAATATGGTGGGACCGGTTGTCGCTCTGGGTATCACGCGCGAATTGGGCCCGGTGTTGACAGGTTTGATTGTGGCCGCTCGAGCGGGTGGTGCGATGGCAGCGCGTTTAGGGACCATGCGCGTGAATGAACAAATCGATGCCCTTGATGTGATGGGCGTAAATACAAAACAATATTTGATTGCGCCGAGAATTTTTGCAGCAGTCGTTTGTATGCCACTTTTAACTGCAGTTTTTGATTTCATCTCTATGCTTGGTAGTTATTTACTTTGTGTAAAACTAGTGCAGATCGACGAAGCGGTGTTCTGGCAAAAAATCCGTGACATGATTGAAGTTCGGCATATTAATGAAGGCCTCTTTAAGGCCGCGATCTTTGGATTGGTGTTTTCAATTGTTTGTACCTACCGCGGCTTTAATACTACAGGCGGCGCTCGAGGCGTCGGGGATGCCACCAATCAAGGTGTCGTTCAGAGCATGGTGATGATTATTATTTTGGACTATTTCGCCGGAAACTTGATTCGCTTATTCTATCTCGCAACGGGGATGAATTAATGCAAACATCGTCGGCCGTTTCACTTCAGGATGTTAAAAAGACTTTTGACGGAGTTGAATACGTTCTGAAAGGTCTTTCATTGGAAATTCCTCGCGGGAGTTTGACGGCGATCATTGGTTTCTCTGGAACGGGTAAGAGTGTGGTGCTTAAACACATTCTCGGTTTGTATCAGCCCACCTCAGGAAAAATCGAAGTGCTTGGTCAAGATATCGGTAAAATGGAACCGAATGAGCTGACAAAGTTTCGCCAAAAATTTGGAGTGCTTTTTCAATCAGCGGCGCTTTTTGATGACATGACCGTGCTGGAAAATGTTTGTTTTCCTCTCTATGAACATCGTCGCGAGTTGAGACATTCTCAAGCGTTGGCGATTGCAGAAGAGCGTCTTGTCCAGGTCGGGCTAGACAAAAAGCACTATAACAAACTCCCGAGCCAGATCTCGGGCGGTATGCAGAAGCGGACCGGTCTAGCGAGAGCTCTCGCCCTAGATCCAGAAATATTAATTTACGATGAGCCGACTACTGGATTAGATCCCATTCTTACCGAAATGGTAGATAATCTTATATTGGATACTCATAAGTCCCGGAAAGGACTGACTTCTATCATGGTATCGCATGATTTGGCTGCGGCGTTTCGTATTGCCGATCACATTGCGATGTTGGATGCAGGAAAAGTTCTTTTGAGTGGCACGGCTGAGGATTTCTTTAAGAGTGATATTGAGTTGGTTAAGAGATTTGTATCTAAAGGAATGAAGCATTCATGAGCTGGGTAAAATCACCAGAATTCAAAGTGGGACTTCTTGTCGTCGTCGTGGGCTCGCTCATTGCTTTTATGTCTATGCAAGTCAGCGAAGATCCAAGCTATTTGGGTCGCTCTAAGAAAGCCTGGTTCCTTCTCAAAAATGCCGGCGGCCTTGTTAAGAATTCTGCGATCCGCACGGCGGGTATTCCTATCGGGACTATTTCTGATATTACTCTGCAAAATGGCCAAGCTCGCGTTGATATCACTGTGAAGTCGGATGTGCACTTGACCGTTTCTGCGATGGTCGAAGTTCAAGCTCAAGGGATCTTGGGTGATAAGCATATCGAAATCAATCCTGGTATTCCAACCGACCCGCCACTTCCGGATGGTGCGCAAATCCTGAACGTCAAAGACAAAGGTTCTTTGGATAATCTCGTGGGCGAAGTCTCCGAGATTTCGTCGTCTTTGAAATCGGTGTCTGAGGCTTTGAAAGAATCCATCACGGAAGACGGAACCCGTAAGCACATCATGGGCCGTATTGTTTCAAATATCGAAAAACTCACCGGCGATATCGCTCAGATGACGGGTGATAACAAAGAAAAGATCGGCGAGATCGTGGACCAAGTTCATGATGTCACGACGACCCTCAGTGATCTTGTGAACGACGAAGGCGAAGACGGTTTCAAAAAGTCCTGGAAGAAAGCGGTGGCTTCTTTACAAAGACTTGATTCTGTCATGAAGAACGTGGATGAGATCTCAGGCAAGATCAATCGCGGTGAAGGGACGATCGGTAAACTCGTTAACGACGAAACGACGGTTGATAACCTTAATAGCACGATCGAAGGCATCAGCGGCATGCTTGAAAGTGCTAACAAGATCCAGACAGGTTTCGACTTCCATGCGGAATACTTAGGTGATGTGAAGGCAACTAAATCAACGGTGGGTATCCGTATTCAGCCGGGTCTGGATCGTTACTACTACTTAGGTATTATTGATGACCCAGCCGGTGTGGTTGAACGTGAAAAAGCCACATCAACGGTCAACGGCGTTGTTACCGAGAGCTCACAAACTAAAACTTATTATAATAAAACCAAATTTACTTTGTTGTTCGCAAAGAACTTTTACGACCTGACCCTCAGAGCCGGTATGATCGAAAACCAAGGTGGTTTCGGCGTCGACTATTATTTCTTCCGCCGCAAGTTGCGCATGTCGCTTGAGGCCTTTAACTTTGGTGAAACAAATCTAAGAGCCCAAGTGCAGTACAACCTGATCCATGGCGTTTACGTCTTGGGTGGTATGCAAGATATGTTGAATAAATCTGACACTCGCTCCGGTTACTTGGGGGCGGGTATTTTTATCACCAACGACGACTTAAAACTGCTCTTATCTTCGAAGTCGCCGCTATAGAGGAAATGAATGGCTGGTCCTGAAAACAATCACCTGACCAGAAACTGGCTGGTGAAGTCTTCTACTAAGATCCTTGGCCCCTTCACTCGTGAAGAGGTGATGGTTCTTTTGACCCGCCGTCAAATTACTATTATCGATGAAGTCCGTCAGCCTGAAGGCCGCTGGAATTACATCCGCGACAACCGCTTCTTTAAAGAAGTCGTAAAATCTTTGCGCTACGAACAGGACCATTCACGCGAAGACACAATGACTAGCACGGCGACCATCGGGACGAACTCGATTACGAAGACCGAAGCTCCGACAGTGCCGGACGAATTTACACCGACACCGGTGACTCCGGCAAAAGCTCCGCCTCAGCGTCCACAGAAACCTGCACTTAAAGATGTGACGCCATTGGCCGGTGACGATGCAGCAACTCCACGACAGCACGCGGGTGCCGCGACAAAAAGCTACGGCACGTTGTCTGATCAAAGGGTTCAAAGCAAGATTCAAAAACAAAATGTGGTCTTGCGCGGAATCCTTTTCGCGATCGCCGTGGTCGCGATCGTGTTTGTTGGTTTCACATATTTGCGCAAAGAAAAGAAATCTGATTTGAATTATGACCAGCTTATTAGCTCAGCTCTTCGTTATAAAGAGATGGGCTTGTATCAGCTGGCTTTGCAGAACTATAAAAAAGCCGCCAGTATTCACGAGCCGGATCTTGAAAGCCAGTTCCGCATGGTGTTTTTGTTGATCAACGAAGACCGCCAAAGTTTGAACGGCCGCCGTGTGATCGAGCGCGCGCTCTTGAAAGAAGGCCGCACTCGTAACGAGATTATTGATGCGCATCTGGGCATGGCTCTGTCTTATATGATGGAAGGTGACCTTCGCCAGGCTGAAGAGTATCTGCAAAAAACTCTTGGTTATGATCCAAATAATGAAACGGCTAAGATTAATCAAGCGGTGATTCTTCTTAAAAAGGGCAACTACGCTCAGGCGCTCAAAGCGTTTGAAGCTTTGGCCAAGCCGGATACCGCAAATTATCCGTTGATCCTTCTGTGCAAAGCCATGGCCTTGGTGGAAGTTTCAAAAACCCAACCGGACCAAGATGCAATTCAAAAAACAATTACGGCGATTAAAACTTACAGCGGTAAATCTCACTTCCTGAGAAAAGAACTGTCGCTGATGATGATTTACCTTAATCAGCTTTTACAAGATGCCAATGGCATGGTGGAAGCTGTGAATGTCTTCCTCGAAGAGCCGCACGCCTTAAGCCGGTTGTACACGCGTGACCTGGGCGTTGATTGGCGCAATAGCGAGTGGGATTACCTTGAGCGCTATTGCTCTGAGCTCTATAGCTCGGGCAAAGGCCCTGCAAGTATGAAAGCGGTTCGTGCCGTCTGCTTGATTGAAAGCAACCGTGACATGGAAGCCGTGAAGTTCTTGGATGAGTCCTTGGCGCAGGGACCGAAGCAGCTAACAAGCTTGCAGGCCCAAGCTCAGTATTTATCGAAACTGGGCCGTTTGAACGAAGCTCAGTTATTGTTCCAAAACACCGAATTCAAACAAGACCGCTTAGCACTTTATGTTCAAGGTGAGGCATGTTTGAAATCCAAAGACTTAGCGTGTGCAGAAGCCGCGTATAAGATTCTGGCAGAGCGTGATTTCGGGGATGTTCTTGCCCACTACGGACTCGCTCAGATTGCCGATATCCGTAAAGATAAAATCCGCATGCAAGCAGAGGTCAAAGCGGGCTTCGAGGCCGAAAGCAATTTCGCGCCACTCATCGAACTCCGTGATCAAATGGAGTCGCCATGAAATGGGCGGTCCTCTCTTTAGCAGTTCTTGCCGCCGCTTGTACAAAGCCAACGAGCTTCCGCACAGAGAATGCTGAGCAGGTAAAGATCGAAGATCTGCCTTCAGACTTTAAAATGCCTGCGGCGATCTGGGATATCGTTGAAAAGTCCCCTGATGCCAAGGCAACTGCTGAAGCAAGCAACGCCGGTATTTTCTATTCGACAGCCAAAGTCTTTTTGACAGAAAAGAATCCAGGTATTTTGCGTAGCCCTGCTTATGAAATTGAGCTCCCTCGGGGCGGTGGCAGTATCGATTTGGCGAAGTATCTGAGTGGTGATCAAGGCAGTTTCTATGTCGGATTTGAGCTTCCGGAAGAAATCACTGCAGGAACTAATTTTAAAGCCATCTATATCAGTGATGCCCGTAAGCGCAAATTGGATGAACGCGTTTTCGGCGCAGGCTGCAGCCAGTATTTTGATATTACTCCGAAGTTTTTGCAGATGATGAAAGGTGAGGGCATCAAAGCCAACACCACTCGACAGCGTCATGTCACGGTGCTGGCCGGTCATTATATTTTCTCTGCGATGAAAGACAATCGCATTTATATTACTCAAGTCACCCTGACAGACAGCCGGTACAAGAACTTACTTTGCGAGGCTCAGTAATGGATAAGCAGAACGTCCGCGACTTAAAAGACAAAGACAACGTCGACAGTCTTTTCTTGGTAAAAGAGAAGAACCTCGGCATGGGAAAAAACGGCCGTCCTTTCATGAGTATCGTGATCGGCGATCAGACAGGATCGATCGATGGGCGTGTTTGGGACCGCGTTGAAGAGCTCAACCGCGAGTTTGAAGCCGGCGATGTTGTTCGCGTGAAGGGACTTATTCAAATTTTCCAAGGGCGTAAGCAGCTCATCGTTCATCGTGTGGAAAAGCCGGATCAAAGCACGATTCAAGTCGCAGACTATATTCCGAACTCAGGAAAAAACGCCGACGACATGTTCATGGAGCTTCTCACCATTGTGCGCTCCATGAAGAATGAGCATCTGCGCCAGCTCACGTTGGATGTGATCGAAGATCCTGAGATCAAGCCGCTCTTCATGCAAGCGCCGGCTGCAAAAACGATCCATCATGCTTGGCGCGGCGGTTTGTTGGAACACATCCTATCGATTTCAAAAATCATGGAGTTCTTGGCGACTCACTATGATTTCCTCAACAGAGATTTGCTGATTTTTGGCGCGATCTTTCATGACATCGGCAAAGTATGGGAACTTTCTTACGAGGGCTCGCTCGGCTATACCGACAAAGGCCGCTTGCTTGGGCATATGCAACTCGCCTGTGAACTCGTCGATAAAAAAGCTGCGCGCATCTTAGGATTTCCGGACGACCTCAAAGATATGTGCAAGCACATTATTTTAAGTCATCACGGTAAACTGGAATACGGTTCTCCGAAGCGTCCTAAGTTTATGGAGGCCATGCTTGTGGCGATGGTGGACGACCTTGATAGTAAAATGAATACCATCCAGACATTTATTGAATCTGAACGCAATCTAGGGGATAAGTGGTCACGTTATCACGAGCTCTTTGATCGTTACTTTATGTTGGATAATTTGAAAGAGCGTTTCTAAGAAGGACATCCCGTGGGCAGAGTTCTGGAACTTCTCAAAACCTACAAGACATATGATCCGGCGGCGAAATCGTTGCTGGAGATCGCCTTGTTGTATCCAGGCCCGCGTGCCCTTTTCTTCCATCGTATTGCCCATCTGTTTTATGATCTGAAACTTTTCTTCATTGCTCGTTTAATGGCCGAAATCGGCCGTTTCGTGACGGGGATTGAAATTCATCCAGGAGCCACCATCGGCCGCCGTTTGGTCATTGATCACGGCATGGGCGTTGTGATCGGTGAAACAGCCATCGTTGGTGACGATTGCATCATCTTTCATGGTGTAACGTTGGGAGGAGTGAAGTTTGATCCAGTCAAACGCCATCCGACTGTCGGCAACAAAGTGCTTATCGGAACTGGCGCAAAGATTTTAGGTCCTATTACTCTCGGAGAGGGCTGCCGTATCGGCGCCAATGCGGTGGTCTTTAAAGACGTGGCCCCGGGGACTGTGATTGTTGGCCCGACTTCTTCTGTTCTTGAGAAAAAGTAGATTCCGCAATCAGAATTCTCATTCCCACTTTATTCACCGACTTAATTTTGCCGTTAAACTCAGCGAGTTTTTTCTTTAAATTATAGAGCTGCGTATCGAGGCGGCCGGAACTTGCCAGATCTGGTCCCCAAACATGTTCATAGATCTCAGAGCGCGCCACCACTTGGCGGGGAGTGCTTAGCAAAAAATGTAATATTTTATACTCAAGCTGTGTCAGTGGAACGGACTTGCCATTGACGATCGCACTCTCTGAGCCAGGATAGAGGCTTAAGTTTCCAATATGAATGCTGAGATCCGGTAAAATGCGACGACGGTTTTGAATATGCATCTGACACTTCTGCAAAAGGTCCTGGTTGTCCACGGGGCGGGTCAGGAAGTCCGCAGCACCAATTTCAAAAGCGTTCAGGCGATGATCGTAAGACTTTGTATCTGCGATGAACACCGAGGGAATCAGCGCATAACTCGGGTTTTGCGTCATCTGCTTGTAAACTAAGATACCGCTCATATCTGTGACAGAATAGTCGACGAGGATTAAGTCATAGTCGGATTCGGAGATGTCAGTAAAGCTTATTGCCGTAAAGATCTGCGCAACATGCTCCCGCAGAAGCTGGCAGAAGTCGCTCAGTTTCTGTCTTTTTCCATGCAAAATAAGAACTTTGGAATTTTTTAAGGAGCTCAACTCCGTCCCCGTCATCATTATAAATCATCCTTGTTTATAATATAAATACAGGTAAGTTTTATTTCTTTCAACCTTTTGATGACGAATCTGTCGCAGGGCGCGGAACCCCGTCGTCTAGGACCTGGGATGCTCCATTGGAAGATCGTCCAGATTAGGTCTTTAACAGAGGATTTCTCTACTCAAGGCGCTTGAAAATCCAAACACTAAAAGCAGATCTAAAAGGGGAGTCTTTTGAAAAAGTTAATAATTTCAACAACATTGTGTTTGATGTCTTTTGCGGCCCATGCGGAGTTTACACCATATGCTTCGATTCTTGTCGGTGTTGAAAACGGTCAAAGTTTCAATCAGGGCACGGTTTTGCTGACGAATGGACAACTGCAGAACGCGACGCTGATTGAAGACTATGGCAGTTTTATCGGCTTCCGAGGCCACGAGGCCATTGATGATCATCTGCATTTTGATTGGCAGATTGAACAATATATTACGATGGATAATAGCGGCTTTGTTACTGACAAGAACACCTTGGTCAATAAAGACAGCTGGCTTGGCATTCAGGGGAATTTTGGGTCCCTCAAGCTGGGACGTATTTCCCTCTTGCCTAAGAGTGACATGGAGTACGTGGATCCTTGGGAGTATGACGGCAAAAGCGTGAATGGTTTGTCGGAGTTTTCTCGTTTGGACAATCGTCTCAACAATGCGGTCAAATACGAAACTCCTGGCTATTTCGGAACAAAACTTGTGGTGCTCTATTCTCCGGATGAAAAGAAAGATGCAAGCGGTAAAGCACAAGACACGGTGAACGCGGCTTTGATGTATAAGGACGCGACTTATTTTGTTGGCTACAGTTACTATCTGAAGAACAACACCAATAGCGGTAAAGACGCCGATGTTTGGCACCGCGCTGAGATTGCTTTCGATCAGCAGATCTTCATGGTGGCGTTCGGCTATCAGACCGTCAAAGGTTATACGACAAACTTTGCTTACAACTCGGCCGCTTACAAAGCGCAAACAGGAGTGGATCTTTCAGCGGGCACGTACGAGATTCAAGGAACTGAATACTCTGCAACTTTGAACTACACATTCCAAGAAAAGCTCAACTACCGTATCAGCTATGCACAAGGTACGGACATGAAGATCAACGGCGTGGATGCGCCGGACACAGGTTATACTCACGTTGTTGTCGGAGTGAACTACCGCACCTCTGAGAAATCAAAAATCTTCTTGGATTACGGTCAGACAAACTGGAAAGGCAAATACAACGGCACCGACGACAAAATCGTCGAAAACAGCGCCGCCCTCGGCATCAGCCTCGATATTTAAAAAGTGCCAGGTCCTCTTTCCGGACTCGGCGCGACAAGAAACAGGGCCTGGCACCTATTTAACAGGGCGGCCCTTTGATACGGCTTGGGCGGTGAGAGGGTCTTCTGGCCAGGAGTGCTTCGGATAGCGCGTTCGCAGCTCTTTGCGGACTTCAGGATAGCCATTCTGCCAAAAACTTTCGAGATCGCTAGTGACTTGCATCGGACGGTAATTCGGTCCGAGGAGTTGCAATGTCAAAGCCTGCGCTCCTCCCAGCAATTTTGGCGTTTCTGTCCAGCCAAAGACCTCTTGAATGCGCACTTCCATGTAAGGATCGCGGTCCACGGGATAATGAACCCGGAGCGAATTTCCACTCGGCACTTTCAGTTTTGCCGGCACTTCGGATTTCAGAAAATTCACGATCTCGGAGGCGAGGAGTGTTTCAAAGAAATAAATCAGATCCTTATGGGCGACGGTTTTAAAATCACGCTCTCCGCTGGCGGCCATGGCAAAGGCTTCGCGCTTTTGCTCGTCCGAGATGGGCATTTTATCATCAAGGCGTTCAAGCTCTTCGCGAATTCTGTCTTGAGTGATTTTTTCGCGGGCGCGGATTAAGAATCCCAAGCGGTCGAACCAATCCGCAAGGGCTTCATTTTCTTTCAGCACAAGCTCCCATTCTTGAGTGAGAACCTCGGGCAGATGCTCGGCCACATCTGTCGCTGAAGCAATCGCAATGCTGCCTTCTTCGAGCGGCAAATCGCGGAAGTGCTTGCCTTCGCGCGCATAGAACTGGCCTTTGTCTTTATCAAAGCTGAGATCTTTTTTCTTTTCAATTTGCGGGCCGATTTCTTTAAATAGGAAATCTTTCGTAAGTCCCGCAGCAAGGCTGACCATGGTTTCTGAACCCTGCGAGGTTTCAACTCCGTCGAGAGCTAAGAAGAACTCACTGTCGCGCACCACACTTTCAGAGGAAAGCTTCACGCCACGTCCGCCGACCATCAGGGCTTTGTCGCTGCCGCCGCTACGACGTCGGCAAAGGCGATCGGCAAACGACGACAGCAAGAGCTTCTGCAGAGTCAGTCCCACATCGGCTTTATCCGAAATGTCAGCCGCGCCTTTCGTATAGGATAGAATCTGCTTTGCCGCTTGATCAACGGTCTGTAAACCCATGCGGTGGGTATTGCGAGGAGCGCGCCCTGAGCGGGATTGCTCGAGCACCTCGAGGCGAAGCAGAATATCACTCTCAAATTTATCGGCGAGGTAATTTTCAGAGCTTTGTTTCAGCATGAAATCGCGTTCTTGCAAAATGGCTGCGACATCAGCACCCAGGCGTGGAATTTTCAACTCCACCGCCGTCAACATCAGTTTTGCCAATCGCGGTGGCAGCGGCCATTGTAGAATTTTACGACCAAGCTCAGTGATTTGATTTTTAGCATCAATCGCACCCAAGCCCTGCAAATTCTCAATCGCTTTTTTCAGAGGCAATGGTGCCGGCTTTTCAAACCACGAGAACGAATTAAAATCCGTCACACCTTGAGCGCTTAGGAATAATAAACTTTCGCTGAGCTCGGCCCGCAAGATCTCGGGAATATCGTGACCGGGCATCGAGCCCTCATCGAGTTTATTCCACATACGAAAGCTCACTCCTGGAAACTGACGGGCCGAGCGGCCGGCACGCTGCTGAGCCGAAGCGCGGCTGATGCGGTTCATTTCCAAACGAGAAAATCCCGTGCGCAGATCGAATTTCATATTCTTCGCTAGGCCCGAATCAATCACGCAGGCGACACCATCAACGGTCACAGAGGACTCGGCGATATTCGTCGACAGCAGAATTTTACGGCGCGAAGATTTTTGTAAAGCTTTGCGCTGTGCCTCGAGCGGCAGGCTGCCGTGCAAAGGCACCAGTTCAATATTTTTTTCGGCGGCCCAGGTCTCTAAGTTCTGTGAAGCTCGGTCGATTTCACCAACGCCGGGTAAGAAAACCAGAATATCATGGGGAGTCGTGCGCTCGGCTTCTTTCACCGTGGCAACGAGATTTTCATAAAACTGCGGATTGGTTTGCAGCAGCTGTGAGTTTTTCTGATACTTGATTTCTAGAGGGAAAAGCTTCCCGGGAACATCCAGCACAGGCGCGCCGCCCAGGTATTGCGAAATTTTCGGCGAATCCAATGTTGCTGACATCACAACCAGTTTAATCCCGCTGCCGAGTTCTTGCAGTTCACGCAAAAGTCCCAAGGCCAGATCGACGTGCAGCGAGCGTTCATGGAACTCATCGAGAATCACATACTCCACGCCGGCAAGTTCAGGATCCTGCGCGAGCTTTCGTGAAAGCAAAGCTTCGGTTAAAAAGACCAACTTGGTTTTATCCGAAGTTTTATTGGCAAAACGCACTTGATAACCGACCTCGTCACCGAGATTCCAGTTCTGCTCTTCGGCTACGCGGTAAGCAGCCGCGATGGCGGCCATTCGGCGCGGTTCGAGCACCAAGACTTTTCCTTGAGCATGCTTTGCGAAGTAGGCGGGTAGGCGCGTGGTTTTACCGGCACCGGGTGCCGCCGTGACCACGAGGTTTCCGTGGCTCTGAATAGACTTCAGAGCGTCCTCCAGGAAGTCATCTATGGGAAGCGCAAGAAAATCTGACATCGGCTGTTTCTAGTTATGGGACTGCCCGCGGAAGCCTTTCACAATCAGGCGATCCAAGAGTCCGGTTGGCAAGTACTTTACCATAAAGGCCGTGAGGCGAATACTTTTTCCTACGAGGTAATAAGCTTTAGGATTTTTGCTGTTCAGCGCTTTCAGTACGTTCTTCGCAACGTGGGACGCCGGCACTGCCGTCGCCGCTGTGGCTTCAACGCCGGATTCGAGCGCTTGCAAAGACTCGCCATAGATCTGACGCATTTCCGGAGAAAGTGCTTGGCCGACTTGCTGACTTTTTTGTAGAGACTTATCCCAAATCGGCGTATCGATCGGGCCGGGCTCGATCAAAGCCACACGCACTCCCAGAGTCATCATCTCGCGACGAAGTGAATCCGTCACCGCACGCACCGCAAATTTCGAAGCACAGTAGGGACCCAAGAACGGAGCGGCTACGCGCCCGCTGATCGAGCCAATATTCACCACACAGCCACGGGTTTTACGCAGCAACGGTAAAAACTTTTGTGTCATCTCGATCAAGCCAAAAACATTCACATTGAAAAGCTTATGCCATTCATTCATTGAAAGGGCTTCAACCGGTCCGCCGATCGCGACCCCGGCATTGTTAATCAAACTAAATTCTTCAATCGAGGGATCGCTGGAAATTCTGCGAAAGGCTTGGTCGATATCTTGACTGGAAGTCACGTCCAGTTGAAGCACGTGGAGTTTTTGCGGATATTTCTCTTTGAGGGGATTCATGGCCTGAGGGGAACGCAATCCTGCCCAAACCGTAAAGCCCTTTTCGAGGAGAGTTTCTGTCAGATGATAACCAATACCCGTTGAGGTTCCGGTGATTAAAACGTGACGCATATTTGAGTCCTTCCGATTGACACTTTTCAAAAAGCCTAGCCCGGAATGACCGAATCAGCAAGTTACGAGACCGCCCATGCATCTCAGTCGCCGTAAAGCAGAATCATGAACTCGGCTTTATCAAAAGGCAGCTGTTTTAACAGCTGCTCGCCGGTTCCTTCGAGGATCTTTTCTTCTTCCTGTGAAAGATTGAGTGCCAGCAAAGCACGGCGGCGCGGGAAGAACTCTTGCAAATCACCCAAAGTTTTTTTCAAACGATAAGGCGTATCCATCAAGACCATCGGGCGTTTTTCCCTCTGAATTTCTTGAAGAGCCTTGCGACGAGCTTCTGTTTCCGCCGGCAAAAAACCACGAAAAATAAATTGATCAATGCGTTCGCCACTCAAAGACAGCAAACCCATCAGCGCGGAAGCGCCGAGGACTGATTTCACTAAAATCTTTTTTTGACGGCAGAGTTTTACAAGATGGGCCCCGGGATCACAGAAGCCCGGAGTGCCGCAGTCTGAAACCAGCGCCACATTTTTGTCAGCACAGATTTCGCCGAGGGCTTTTACTTCATCGGGTGTGGTGTGCTCATTGAGTAATTCATAGGTTTTGCCGGTGATGCCATGAGCGCGCAAAAGCTTGCTGGCCTCTTTAGTGCTTTCGCAAATAATCACGTCAGCCGCTTTCAAAACTTCGAGTGCGCGCAATGAAATTTCGCTGGTATCTCCGATCGGAGTGGCGACGACGTACAACATTTAGTCTTCAACCTCATCAAGCAGATAGTGCATGATTTTTGGAATGTCTTCCGGAGCCGGAGCCTTGCCGGCGTGAGTGCTTTCAAAGAACACCACATTCACTTGTGGCTGACGGGCGCGCAGGTGATGAATATTCACTGGCTCATTTTCAAAGAACCAAATATCGGCGTAATGGCCCTGCTTGAGGCAACCAAACCAGTCGGTTTTAAATTCGGCGTCATCCATACTGCGATGGGGTTTCAGCACCAAACGGGTTTGTTGGTCATCGAGCGGGAAGCCGGCCTGTTTTAAAACCAGGGCCGATCCTGCTCCCATTCGCGCCACATCGCGGCCAGTAAGGTAAACAACTTCAGCCCCATGATTGGCGATGGCATTCACATATTCCACCGCCCCATCGTAGGGGAGGTCGTACTGGAGGTAGTCGTTTGAGAAAAAGCGTTTTGCCCAATAATCATGCAGAGCCTCTTGCAGCTCAGAATGATGACCGTCTAACCCCGCACGCTCCAGAGCATTCTTAAAGCCCCAGTCCTTACGGTGCGTGCGTATATTCTTAAGTATCTGAATTTGCTTTGGAAAGCGCTTTTGGAATTCGGGCTCGTCAGCAAAATCGAGAATGATTCGCTCCACCCGCGGGGAGACGTCAAACAGGGTTGAGTCGATGTCAAAAACGGCCAAACTTTTGAGGCCTTTATTTTGAAATTCCTCAATCTTAACAAGAATCTGACGAAGCAGATGGCGGGATTGCGTCATATGGCAAAATCTACCCTTGGAAGTTCTCTAAAGGCAAAGACTTTTCTTGGCCGAATGGCGAATTTTTGTTACGTTCTCGCGACTGAAAAATAAGGAGTTTGATGATGAAGAAAATCATGTCTAGATTTGCGGTTGCGATCGCCGCTATTTCCGCGCTTGTTGCTTGTACCGGTAAAAAAGCCGAACTCGGTACTGCCGAGAACCCAATCAAAGTTCACTTCGTACCATCTGTCGATGCGAAAGTGATCGAAGACAACTCTAAAATCTTCAAAGAATTCATGGAGAAAAACACTCCGTACAAATACGAAGTTTCAATCCCACAATCTTTCGTAGCGGTTGTTGAGGCTTTCGGGACTAAGCGTGCTGACGTTGCCGCAATCAACACTTTCGGTTACGTGCTTGCTCATGATAAATACGGCGCTGAAGCTCGTTTGACAGTGATCCGTCACGGTCTTCCAACTTACCAATCTCAGTTCATCGCTAAAGCAGACGGCCCAATCAAATCCATCGCGGACCTTGCTGGTAAAAAAGTCGCTTTCGTAGATCCATCATCAACTTCTGGCTATCTCCTTCCATTGAAAACTCTCAAAGAGAAAAAAATTGAACCTAAAGAGACTGTGTTCGCCATGAAGCACGACTCTGTTGTTTCTATGATCTATCAAGGTCAAGTGGATGCGGGCGCGACTTTCTACTCTCCGCCGTCTAAAGACGAAAAAGGCAAAGAGAAACTCGAAGACGCTCGTCGCCTTGTTTTGACTCAGTACCCAGACGTTGAAAAGAAAATCAAAATCATCGAGCTTTCTGAGCCAATCCCGAATGATCCAATCATCTTCAGAAAAGACATGCCTGAAGAAATGAAGCAAAAAATCACTGATGCGATCTTCGCGTTCGTTGCAACTCCAGAAGGTAAAGAAGCCTTCAACAAAATCTATGGCGTGACTGAGTTCAAAAAAGCAACTGATGCTGATTACGAACCAGTTCGTAAAATGCTCAATGACCTTGGTAAAAACGCAGCTGATTTGATGAAGAAGTAATTTACATAGGAGCACTGAATGTCTCAGCCTATTCTCTCGATCAAGAATCTGGTCAAAACTTACCCGAATGGAGTGCAAGCTCTGAAGGGTGTCAGCTTTGACGTTAAAAAAGGTGAATTCCTCGTGGTGATCGGGTTGAGCGGCTCCGGTAAGTCGACTCTTCTTCGTTGCATCAACCGTTTGCACGATCCAAGCTCAGGCCAAATCGTTTTCAACGGTAAAGACGTGGCGCAAGTTCAGGGCGAAGAAATCCGCTCTTTGCGCAAACACATCGGCATGATCTTCCAGCACTTCAACTTGATCCCGCGTCACAGCGTTGTCAGCAACGTTTTGATGGGCCGCCTGGGCGTCATGGGTTCTATCAAGAGCATCTTCGGTTTCTTCTCTGATGAAGATAAAGAAAAAGCGATGAAGTACCTTAAGCTTGTTGGTATCGGCGATAAAGCTAAGATCCGTGCGGATCAGCTTTCCGGCGGTCAGCAACAACGCGTGGCGATTGCTCGCGCACTCACTCAAGGTCCTGACATCTTGCTCGCTGACGAACCCGTCGCCAGCTTGGATCCAGCGACTTGCCATACTGTGATGGATTACCTCAAAAAGGTAAACACAGAGCTCGGCATCACTGTGATTTGCAACCTTCACTTCTTGAGTCTCGTTCGTCAGTACGCAACTCGCGTGATCGCGCTTAAAGGCGGCGAGATCGTTTACGAAGGCAGCCCAAGCGATATCACTGAAGAGTGGTTCGAAAAAATCTACGGCCAAGGCGCCAAAGAAGTTCACATCAACTAAGGACGACGACGATGAAGAGTTATATTTTCCGCAGAACTTTCTTTGATGCCTTTATCTTCGCTTACCTCGGCATGGTGCTTTTGATCGTAGCGGCTCAGCCGACTCCGGAACAAATGCTGAACCTTGGCCAAAACTTCGTGATGTTCCTGATCGCGATGGCCATCGGTGCGGCTTTGAGTGCAGGTCTCAACCGTTCTAAAAACCACCGCATGCACACCATGGGTGAAGCTCTGTTTGAGCCCCCTTATAAGAAAGCCGCGAAGGCCGAGACTTCTTGGTACAAGACATTCTCTGGCTGGCAGTTGGTAGTTTTCTTGGTGGTGACTTTCATCGTGGGTTTGAACACGACGAAGTTTTCAATCAACGAACTTTTGAATGAAGACGGTTTCAACGGAGCCGTTCGTCTTTTCAAAGGTCTCTTTAATCCGAACTTTGAAATCTTGCCGAAGGCAGTCTTGAACATCATCGAGACCATCTTCATGGCGTTCATGGCGACGACTTTGGCAATCCCGGTGGCTTTCGTATTGAGCTTCTTCTGTGCGAAGAACATCATGAAGAGCCCAGGCGCTTACACTGTTTATATGATCCTCCGTACGTTCCTCAATTTTACTCGCGCGATCGAAGCTTTGATCTGGGCAATTATCTTCTCGGTATGGGTGGGTATCGGTCCATTCGCAGGTATGCTCGCGTTGATGATCCACTCTGTAGCGTCTTTGGCGAAACAATACTCTGAGATGGTTGAGACCGTGAGCGAAGGCCCGATCGAAGGCATTCAATCAACAGGCGCGACAAAATTGCAAACAGTGTGGTTTGCCATCGTTCCTCAAGTGATCCTTCCTTATATTTCATTCACTGTTTATCGTTGGGATATCAACGTGCGCATGGCGACGATCATCGGTCTTGTCGGCGGTGGTGGTATCGGTACAATGTTGATTCAGTATCAAGGTCAGGCGATGTGGCCTGAAGTGGGTTGTATCATCCTTGTGATCGCCATCGTCGTATGGGCGATGGACCAAGCTTCCGCGGTGATCCGTGAGGCACTCAAGTAAGAGGTAAAAAAACATGGCTGAAAAAGGTTCGTACAAAATTCTCATCCGCGAATCGCTGCTAGACACTTACGGCCATGTGAACAACGCTCGTTACCTCGACATGTACGAAGAGGCCCGTTGGCAGCTCGTCACAGATCGTGGTTATGGCTTTAAGAAAGTTCACGAATCAGGACAAGGTCCTGTGATCCTCGAAGTAAATCTGAAATTCATGAAAGAGCTCCGCCTCCGTGAGGAAATCACCATCACAACGGAGCTCGTTGATTATCCCGGCAAAGTCGGCCGTCTCAAACAGCAAATGATCAAGCCAGACGGCACTGTGGCCTCTGAGGCAATCTTCGTGTTTGGATTGTTTGATCTGAAAGCTCGTAAGATGATCGAGCCCACTCCTGAATGGAAAAAAGCAGTCGGTTACGAAGGCTAGACTGACTCCATATGTTGGAGTTTGCGTGCTTCTAGTGAAAACGGCGTGAAGTGAAAAAGATGATATTTACTAGATTATTGTTTATCTGCTGGCCTCGCTTTTTGCAGATAGGCGTCTCGGTAGCAAGTGGGCTCTGAGCTTTTTTGATTCTTCTTTCTTCGAGACTCTTGTTAAGTTCGTCGTGTCGAGATTGTTGAATATTTGCTTCCAGTCTTCTTTCATGCTGACGACGTGCCAATTGAACTTCTTTGCGGCAATCAGAGAGGCATTGTTGGGTTCGGAGTAAGCTGCTTCCCTGTCGGCATCGTCGTGGTTAATCATCAACTGCAAGGATGGTAACGAACCTTCACTCGAATATCTGAGATGTTCTATATCGCCGCCGCTACGGACGTTACCGGCGGCGAAGACAGGACGTCGACCGATGCGCTGAAGGATATTCACCGGCTTTTCGGCTTGATCGTTTGTGGTGATCAGTTTCGGTGTGCGCATGATGACGAGCTTGCCGGCTCGGTCGACGGCTTTATCTGCGAAATAGGCTCCAATCACATTTTCTGGTGGAATGTTGTAGATTTCTGGAGCAATCACGCGCATGAAGGCCACATCGCCGCCTGAGCAGATGTAAACTTTGAAGCCTCTTTGCTGAAGGTAGCTCACGAGTTCTGTCATCGGCTTGTAGGTCAGATTTTGATAAGGGACTCGGTACTTGGGATGCTGAGCGGTCTGCAAGAACGTGCGCGTTTGGCTTGCGAATTCATCTTCGGTCATTCCCGACAGGGCCGTTGTCATGATTATGATGATGTCTTTCATTTTAAGTTTCGTCAGGGCTTTTTCACCATAGCGAGTGACAGTACGAAACGGCTCTTTCTTCATCAGGGCTGGATTTCTGGCAAGAGCTTGCTTCAGCTGGCTGTTAATGAATGAGACTTCAACTGTCGGAACTTCACTCCACAACGTACCGTCATTATCAAAGGTGGCGATGCGATCTTCTGGCTGGATGAAACCCTTGCTGCCTTCTTCGGTCGAGTTCTTAACAAACTCTATAATGGCCTTTTTGGTGACGCTTTCGTTCCATGAAGGCAATGGGTCCACCGCACGGTCTTTTGAGCAACCTAAGATGAGAATCAGCACAAAGAAGAAATAGTATTTTTTCATTAGAGGCCTCCCAAAAATTAAGAAGTAAGCATTTTGATGCTGAGATAGATCATGTTCAGAGCGAGTGCTGCCTGCAGGACTCCAAGCACAACTCCGAGGAGTTGCATGATCAGCATGCCGACCTTGCCCATGATCTGCCGGATGAAAAACATCGCTAAGTAGTTCAAGAACATTACGATAACGAGATTGATGAGAATGATCTGGTCTCTTGCGGGCTCTTTGCTTAAAGCGAGTAGGCCAATCAGAATGGCGGCTCCATAGGGAGTAATGACCATTTTGAGCGCCGTGCTGAGACCCGTCGGGGCGGGCTCCGAAGCTTGGGCGGATGGCGGCGGTGGCGCTTTTGGCTTTATGATCAGAGTCATGGCGACGATGAAAAAAATAAGACCGCTTGTAAGATTCAAGATCGGAATGGGAATACTCCAGTTATCCAGAAGGATTTTACCGATATAACCACAAATCATCAGTGCCACGGCTGAAATCAGCGCAGCCCTCCAAGCAATGTCATGAATTTGCGATTTCGTCAGAGATTTTGATTCTTGCAGAAACGGACCAAGCAGTCGCATTGGTCCCAGCATTATAAAGAAGAGGGTTAAAATCTGGGTTGAACTGATGAGATAGGGTGTTTCCATAACTACCCCGTGATCATCCATGCGGTGGCGAACGTACCTATGACGACGATGACTCCTGAAAAGATGAGGATACTCCACTTGGAGGGTTTAAAATTGAGATTATCGATAGCATTCGCCGTCTTTACGAAATGAAAAATGGACCAAAGGAGCATAATGCAGCCGATGACGACCATGCCGATGCCGATATTAGTCGTATCATACAATAATGACCGGCCTTTAAAGCGGGGCATCTCATTGCTTTGAATAAGGAATAGGCTGAATCGATTCAGTGTTACGCCGAAGCTAATGAGCGAAATGCCGGTGCGAAGATAAGATAAATGTGTTCTTTCATTCGAAAGATGTGAGCGCACGTCTGACAGCTTCGTTCTTTGTTCGGAAAGGGAGGTTCTATGCTCTGAGAGGCCGGTGCGCTTTTGTGAAAGCTCGGTTTGCGAGAGGGCGGAATCTGGTTTCTGTGGCTCTTTGTCGATATCCATTACTGAGGCTCCTTTTCCGATGCAATTTCGAAATCTCTTTCAAGAAAGAATCCCAAGAATGTTCTGATGACTGCAATGGCGGCGAGTTGCCCGATGGAATCCCAAGTGGGTGCGATCGCCGTGCGAACAATATCGGCACCCAAAGTGAACTCAAGACCTAATAGCAACCACGCTGCGAAATCCCGCCAGGCTATCTTGCGCGCGTTGGGCTTGGCGTATTTAGGGAGGCTCAGCTTGACGAGCAAAAATAAAGTCACGAGACCGCCATAGGCAATCAACAGAGCGGCGATCACCTCGAGACCGAGAGCGATCATTTCTGTGAGGCTTTTGAAATTCTCGTGCACGGAAAACTCCTAAGAACTTTTCTCTCCTCGGACGATACAGCGGAAGCCCAAGTGAGACGTCGAAGTATCCGTCGGCTGTGCCATTCGCGCCGATGGACGATAGCGACGGCAATAGTTCGGCGCGCATAAGTGCGATCCGCCTTTCATCACCTTCCGTGGAATTTTTAAGTTCGCCTGTCTTGGATCATAGCTTTGATCTTGTTCGGGGCCGCGTGGATTTTTCGGGATACAGCAAGCCTTTTGCTTTTCATCAGGATGTCGGGGAGAGTACCAATCGATGGTCCATTCCCACACATTGCCAATCATGTCGTAAAGACCGTAGTCATTTGCCGGAAAGGCGCCGATGGGAGAAGTGCCATCAAAGCCATCCTCCGAGGTATTTTGCCAGGGAAATTCTCCTTGCCACGTATTTGCCAAATGCTTTCCTGCGGGGATCAATTCATCGCCCCATGCGAACTCAAGGCCCTCTTTGCCTCCGCGAGCGGCGAATTCCCATTCCGCCTCGGTGGGAATTCTTTTGCCGGCCCACTTTGCATAAGCTTGAACATCACTCCATGCCACATGAACAACTGGGTGATCCATGTGGTCTTCGATAGTGCTACCGGGCCCTTGAGGATAACGCCAGTTGGCTCCCGGAATGAAGTGCCACCACTGATAAGGGTTGCGAAGATCCACAGGACCGTGAGGCTTCACAAACACAACAGAAGAAGGAACCAGCATTTCGGGTTTTGCGCCGGGATACTTTTTTGGATCCACGGGTCTTTCGCAAAATGTGATGTGGCCGGTCTCGGCGACAAACTTTTCAAATTCACGATTCGTCACCAGTGCGGCGTCCATCCAAAAGCCATCGACGTGAACGCGATGGGCGGGGGCTTCTTCTGCATAGTGGTTATTGGAGCCCATAACGAAAGTTCCACCGGGAATCCAAACCATATTTGGAAACGGGGCTTTAGACCCCGTTTCTGTAGAGACATGTGTGGGATCGGACTCAGTGATGCGCGCCACTAGCGGACTCCTCTAGTTTGACCATGGCTTGATCGATGGTAAAGCTTGCCGGTTTTTGTTTTGGCGGAAATTCTTTTAAGCTCTTGGCAAATTCAGCCATGATCGATTGCGCAGCCAGGGCAATGTAGTCGTTTTCTAAGAACCAATCATAGTAGGTATTTGATGTAATATCCGCGCGCTCATAAGGATCGGTACGAAGATTATAAATCATTGGAACCCGCAGAGGCACAAAAGGTTCCGCCCACACACCAAGAGTTCCTTGCATTCTCTGAACTAAGAAGCACACTTTCCAATTGTCGAAACGCAGAGCTACAACTTGTCCGTCATCATCAAAGTAGATAAACCCTTTGCGGGGACCTTTTTCTTCTTTGCCAGTGAGATACGGCAAGAAATTGAGACCATCGATGTGGACCTTAAAGTCTTTGCCATTGGCATGGTGCCCTTTTTTAAGTTTTTCGACGATCTGGTCATCTCCTGCCATGGCTAAGAATGTTGGTAGCCAATCATGGTGCTGAATAATTTCATTTGAGATAGACCCGGCGGCAATTTTTCCTGGCCAGCGAATCACCATTGGTACGCGGAAGGCGCCTTCCCAGTTGGTGTTTTTCTCACTCCTAAAAGGCGTCATAGCGCCATCTGGCCAAGTGTTCATATGTGGGCCATTGTCAGTGGAATACATCACAAAGGTGTCTTCGGTTAAACCCCATTCGTCGAGAAGATTGAGCAGCTGACCGACGTTTTTATCATGATCAATCATCGTGTCGTGATAAGGAGATTGCCATCGTCCCGCTTGACCAATGCTTTCCGGCTTTGTGTGAGTGCGTAAATGCATGTGCGTTGTGTTCACCCAGCAGAACCAAGGCTTACCGGCATCGGTTTGGCGCTTGATCCAATCGCATGCGTTTTGCACGAAATCATCATCGCAGGTTTCCATACGTTTTTTTGTTAAAGGTCCTGTGTCTTCGATCTTTTGTTTGCCGACGCGGCCAAAGCGTGGATCTTCGGTGGCATCGTCTTCTTCCGTGGCATAGCAGTGGAGCACACCACGCGGGCGGAAGCGACGATTGAATTCTGGAAAGTCTTCTTGGCTCGGCCAGTTTGGACTTTCGGGATCTTCTTCGGCATTCAAGTGATAGAGATTACCGTAGAACTCATCAAAGCCATGGACTGTTGGCAAATACTCATTGCGATCGCCTAAGTGGTTTTTGCCAAATTGGCCAGTAGCATAACCTTGTTCTTTGAGAAGATCGGCAATGGTTGGATCTCCGGCTTGCAGGCCGGCAGTGGCTCCCGGCACGCCCACTTTCGTAAGACCTGTGCGAATACCGCTTTGGCCAGTAATAAACGAAGCGCGGCCGGCAGTGCAGCTCTGCTCTCCGTAAGAGTCTGTAAATCTCATGCCTTCTTTAGCGATGCGATCAATGTTGGGTGTTTTATATCCCATGAGTCCATCACTGTAACAACTCAAGTTGGAAATTCCGATATCATCACCCCAAATCACGAGGATGTTAGGCCTTTTTTCGCTCTTGCCAGGAGTTTTCTTAGTAGCCATAGGAGCTCCTTCATTAAGGTAAGGTAGTTTGTGGTCGTGTTTGAAATAGGGTGAAGCCAAAATTCAGAGCATTAAAGTTTTTTGTTTTGAGGTGCCAACAATCATTCTGAGCTCAAGCCTGGATCCAGCAAATGGCATTCGTTGAAAAACGATTTTAGTGAGATCCATAGAGTCTTCCTTAGTTGACCTTTCAAATGGCACAGGTAGGATGTTTTCCATGAACTCCTTCCTGCGCCAAATTGAATGGATTGAACAGAATTTTACTGAACTTAAAAACAATTCTGAAATTGTTTTGGATATGAAGTATTCGACAACCGATAACTTCATGAACGCCGATGTTTATGGCGGTTTCCATCGCTGCTTTATGGCGCCGGTGGCGGCAAAGATGCTGCTCAAGGCGTGTGAGGAGCTAAACGCCAAGCATCCGGATTTGCAGTTTCATATCTGGGACACGCTTCGCCCGCGCAGTATTCAGGCGCAATTCTATGATCATCTTAAAGGCACTCCGTTTCAGAATTACGTGGCGGCACCGCAGCCGGGGTCACTGCATAATTTCGGAATGGCGATTGATCTGACATTGCAGACTCGCGATGGCGAGTTGCTGGATATGGGAACGGGTTTTGATGACTTCCGTGATTTGGCTCAGCCGAAGCTTGAAAAGCAGTTCCTTGCCTCGGGCGAACTGACAGAGGCGCAATATCAGAACCGGTTGCTTCTGCGAAGGCTTTTAGAATCTCAAGGATTTAAAGTTTTGGAACATGAATGGTGGCACTTCAATGCTTTGCCGAAAGAACAAGTCTACGGCCAGTTTCCAATTTTAGAATAACTAGCGCACAGGGATCGCGAGACCGCAGAGATAGCCGCCGGTATTATCGATCTTCTTCTCGAAAATCTTTTGGCTTGAAACGTACCCGAGCTGGGCGTTGAAAGTCATTTTGTAAGCTACGACATTTTCGGCAGTTGAAGAATTCATACCGACAACGGCGTAAAGGCCGTCCTCGGTAATTTCCAAGGCGCGCGGCAGGCTTTGTGTGACCGGAATACTGAAGGACTGGCGGATTGTATCGACAACGCCTGTGGTTGTGATCGGGAGGCCATAGATGGCTTCTTTGCCGGCCTCGCGAGCCGTTGCCATCACATAGCGATAAGCATGATTCACTTTTAAATCACCACCGGTCAGCGGCATCGCCAGCGATCCGACATCGGTATAGATGAACGAAGCACCAGAAGGAGTCACCGAGAAAATGCGAATATAGCTGTTGCCAGTCGAGGCCTCTGTGGCGACAAAGACTTTATCGTAAGTGCTATCGTAAACAACCGTGCGGGGCGCGGTCACCATAATGCTAGTGAGAGCGGTGAGACCGCTGATCTCGCTAAAACTGTAAACGTCGATCTTGTTATTGCCAAGATTGGCGACATACAAAAGTTTTCTTACGCTGTCATAGCTTGAAGAGTGGGTTTTGGCGTTTGCACCGAAAGCGACAGACTGACTCGGAGTGAGTTGAGCCATGTTGTCATTCAGTAGCACATGATCCAAGCTGCCGCGATTATAGCTTGCTCCGAAAAGACTGAAGCCGCCTTGCGTGCGTGGTTGCACCGTCAGGTGAACAATCTGTGAAGAGAAACTTGGGAAAATAGTTTTCGAAGTGATAGAACCGTTTGCCGTACTATAATCAAAGAGCTGCAGAACAGCTCCATCGGCGTCAGCGGCAAAAACAGTATTAACAGGTTGGTGGTAACTCAGCCAGCCGATGGTTGTGCCAGCAAAGTCTGTCGAAGCCATTTGAGTCATCACACCGGTCTTGTGATCAAGTTCGAGGATATCAACGCCACGGCTACGACCGTAATAGAAGCGAGTTTTAAGTAATGGCGAAGTCGTACCTGGATTTGAAGGGGAGTCTGGAGTTTGTGAACCAAGATCCGTCTGTGAAAGAGCTTGGGTCGCATCTTGAAGCTGAAAGCCCGTCCCGCTGCAATTCTGGAAAAGCACAAACAGGAGTGCCCCGAGGAATGCGAACTCAAAAATACGGAAACGTCGACGTCTCAGCCCCATTCTTAGATTCTACTGGAGCCTGTGTGTTTCCACATCTAAATCTCGTTTTGAGATGGGGATTTCGTCATGGTGCCGCAATAAAGATGGGATCTTTACCAGGATAAAATACACCCATGAAAGTCCTTATCATTTTGGTCACTATGACGATGAGTTTTACTGACTGTAATAAGCCGCGAGAGCCAGCTACCCCGGTTTCTGAGAAGCTGTCTGAGTCGTCGTTGCTGTCGCAGACGGCACCTGAGGTTTTGCCTCTGGTTGTGGTCGGTGACTAACATAGTCCGCATACTCGACGAACTTTTTCACAAGCTTTTCGAGAGTGCCATGCATGCGTTCATCTTTGAGCTCATCATGTTCGTCAAAGGCTTTATTTGCTTGAGCCACACCAAGCATTTCTGGATAAACGAAAGCGCCGAGGTACTCGAGCGGCTGGCGCACTTGCCACATTCCACGATTCGTCCCCACCATGCCTGGGGATGCACCCATGATCAGAACTTGCTTACCAGCCCATGGAACCGGGTTCACACGGGAGCTCCAGTCGATGGCATTTTTCAAAGTACCGGGAATGCCGGAGTTGTATTCGGGACTTGCAATGATGATGGCATCAGCCGCGGCGATGTCTTTAATAAATTTCTGAGCAGCATCAGGGATGCCGGAGTCGGTTTCAAGATCGCCATGATAAAGCGGCATTATGTAATCGTTGAATTCTTTGAGCTCCACCTCATGGCCGGCCGGCAGCATTTTGTGAGCGTTACGAATCAATTTTTTATTCAGGGAATCTCTGCGGAAAGAAGCCGCAAACATTAAGATTTTCATAGATGGTCCTCCGGTTCGCTTCGTGCAAACAGGAGGATAAATTAATTTACCTAATCCGTCAGTAAATTTATATATGACGAAATTTTCAAATTCGGAACTTCACAAGGGCAACGAGTGCCAGCGTCGCGAGGCTCAGACCGATATTCACTTTGTGGCACAGAGTCTCGAGTTTTTGTTCGTAATTCTTGTCGCGGCTGACTTGGCGCGGATCCGCTTTAATGCGCTCCAAGGAGTGGCGGAAATAAAACGGGTAAAGGAAATAGAAGGAAATTGCTTTCACGTGGGCGCGCGGCAAATAACTGCGATTATGAGCAAGGACGTGATCGAGCGCCAGGGCCCGAGTACGGAATTTCATGAACTCTTTGGACTGGGTCAGATCCGAACGGTGAAAGTGTAAAGTATCGAGAATGTAGTCCAGCCGTTCGAGATGAATCGGAAAGTGGTAAGACACTCCGTTATGCAAAACCATATAGAAACCATAAACACCTTGGCTGTGACCGAAGCGAATGGCTTGAACATCGGTGAAATTAAAACTGACGCCTCCGGCCTCTTTGATTTCATAGATCACGCGCTCGCCATGCAGATGCACGCGCAGACTTGAAGTCTCGTGCATCACCCAGGCGATGTAACCTGTGATTGAAAAAAACAAAACCTCAAACAGGCAGCTCCAGTGAAGGACGGCTCTAAATTGCAGCTTCATCAGCGGCAACAAAACATCCATCAATACAAAGAAGCCTGAGCAGAGAGCGAGAGCCATAAATGTATAGAGGAAAGAGGTTTCAGAGAAGCGAGTTCCCAGCGATCGTGAAAGTCCGCTTCGGCCATTGAATTCGATGGAAGGCATAAGGTTGATTTCCATATAATTCAACGATAGCAGGGAAAAGACGCGTATTTCCAGAGGCGAAAATTTCTTTCTCAAACTGGGATCACGACCCTGTTAGCCCCAAGAACAGCTGTCAGCGCGGATGACAGCTGTCTAAGTTCGTGCGCGGGCTTGAACGAAAGAATAAAAGAAGACGGCGTTCGGATCGCCGGCGACTTTCGACATTTCCACTTTCATTCCTTCGACCACATCCTTAGAAACACAGCCCGCTTGGATCAATTGATCGCTGGCGCTGAGAAGTAATTCCGTCCAATACTCCACACAGTCCTTACGGGCTTGCGGATAGCGATTGTCGAGGAACCAGGTTTTGATCTCTGTATGGATGTCTTGATACCCCAGTTGCATCAGGAAGTTTCCGAGCTTCGCGCCCACGAAAGGATCCCCCTTTTGGGCAAGTTGATATTCATTGAAGGCCATCCAGTACTTCCACACATTCGGAGAGTAGGGGCCCAAGAAGAACGATGAGTTCATGACTTCAGTAATATAGATCACCGAGCCCGGGCGCAGAACGCGGCGGACTTCCGACAGTACACGGATAGGATCCGGCACATGTTCCAGTATCCAGCAAAGGAACGCGCCATCAAATGAGTTCGCATCAAACTCCATTGCGGTGGCATCCATCTCGCGCAGATCAAAACGCCCTTGGGCATACGGAGTTTTTGCAAGGTTGTGCTGAGCGACCGCCAATTGTTTTGTGCTTCGGTCAATGCCTGTCAGAGTCAGATCCGGAAAGCGACGAAGAATGATTTCACTCTGCGCGCCGACGCCACAGCCGACTTCCAGCAAATCAGTGACGTTGGAAAGATTGATGTTCTGGTAAACAGTGTACTCACCGAAGTGAGCTTGTTTGCGCAGACGTTGTTGTTCTTCTTCGGAAAAGCCATGAAGGTAAGGGAATGCATTTGATTCAGACATGGCGCTATCTTACTCCCAGCTCGTGGTGGCTGCAAAGGTCGACGCGTCCCGTGTCGTAAGGCAAAAGGCAGACCTAGGTCTAGTGTCGGGTTGCAAAACTATTTCTTTCTAGGGGACCCCAACTCAAGGGCTTGCACACGGATTGCCGAAAAATTTTCGCAAGTTTTTATGACGGATTTGTCCTTACAGGAAGCATAGACTTTTTTACGGAGTTCACTCCAAGCTTCTTCGTTTTTTGAAGCTCCAAGCAATTGATCTTTCTTCATGCTTTTTAGGGATGGGATTTGTTCCAAGGCTGGCCCCAGCTTCCCTATGTAGAAAGCTTTTTGTTCTTTGCTGAGATCTTTGAACTCATCGTAAGAAGAGAGCCAGAACGGCGGCTCCGACATATCTAAACCAGCAGGCTCCGCCGCCCGCACGGAAGTCATTGTCAGGAGAAGTGCCAATACCAGCCAGAGTATTTTCATTATCTAACTCCGAAATTATCTGAAGAGCCGTTATAAGATGGTGCTGAAATATTTGAGGCGAACACCGTCTCTTCTCCCGCGGAATGAAGAGAATGGTCAATGGCTACTTGTGATTGTCTGTATTTACTAGAGCCCCGGCGAATCACCGTAAAGGACTTGCGGGAAGAGCAATCATCCTGACTGATCATCTGTGTATTTTCGGGAGCTTGGCTGCCAAATGCATTGTGCTTGTTGTGCATATCATGGCCACCGGTAAAGAAGTCAAAGCGGTTTCTGCCACGAATAGCGCCACCGGTGTCTTCAACAATGAAGTAACCTGGATGTTTCATCTTGCGGCCGCTCGGAAGAGTGATTTCTTTGCCCTTCATTGATGGCATCTCGATAATGTCACCCATTTGGTAGTATGCCGGATCCGCCGCAACCGACACATAGGGGATTAAGCAGTTGCCGCTGGCTCCCTTGGCGGTTTCGCAATCACCCATATCTATGATCTTACCCTGGTAGGTCATGAGCTTGTTGCCTGGAAGAGTTCCAGAGCCTTGCAGCTTTACTTGCTTCTTGAATTCACTGCAAGGCTTTGAAGAATTGCAAACCTCTTCAACCGAGGGGACGAAGTAGGTGCTGGTTGTTGCCACTGAAGGCTGGCAAAGGCCCTCTCGTCCCGCCTGTGCCTGCGGAACGAGTATCATACTTGTAATAAGTGGGAACAGCGTTCTCCGAAAATTTATTCTCATACGAAAATACAAACAGAGCAATATCGGGGCCGTCTCTTCTGGCCGCACACCGCAGTTGAGTGCCCAGGTTTTTTTCACACGCTGTTAGCTTCGACAATCCGAACATTTGTTACTTAATATTTCTGCATTGGTAGAGTGAAAACTCACTGTCTCACGATGAGAAAACGTCTCTTGTCGTGAAAGCCGGGGATCAGAGTTTTGTTCAAAATATTTTCGACATCAAAAACATTAATCTTAGGTCCTGTAAAAAAGCTGAGCGCTTTATTGGAAATTCTAACTCTGAAATACGCTTTCTTTTTAATCCCTTAAGTCGGGTCCGGCAGCGGCCGATAGAGTTTTGGTAAAGATAAGAGGTGCAGTATGCAAACACTTTTTTATGTCTCATTGAATGGCGGCCACGTAGGACCCTATTCCGTAGAGACTATTGTTCAGAAAATCGAAGCCGGTGAGCACGTATGGACAGACTATGTCTATTGTGAGGCAAAAGCAGACTGGGTTGTAGCGATGGAACATCCAAGCTTTGCTGATAAATTCCAATCATCTAATGCAAAAGTACCTGCAGCCAAAGAAGAGCATACTGTTATTAGCGCTGCAACTCCGAAGCATGATGATAAATATAAAGAAAAGGCATGGTACATCTTGAAAGAGGGCAATAACTACGGTCCTTTCTCAAAGCTAGAATTAGTACAGATGCTTCAAGAAAAAACGATGTTTGAATATGATTACGTATGGCATTCAAAGTTGAATGCGTGGAAACGCGTTGCGGAGCTTGAGGAGTATTCTCCTGAGTCTATCCGTGCGATGAAGGAATCAGGTCTTTCTGAGATTGCTGAGGTCTTCTTCCGCCGTCGCCATGCACGTGCTTCTTATGGCTGTTCTTTGATTGTTCATAACAACAAGACAGTTTTCAAAGGCCGCAGCATGGAGATCAGCTCTGGTGGTGCGGGTATCATGATTGACAATCCAAATCTTCAACCGGGCCAGAACTTGTTTTTGCACTTCCAACCGGGCGACGGCGTACCTCCTTTCAACGCGGTTTGCACTGTTGTAAGCAAGCAAATGGTTAAGGACACAAAGAGTGCCCTTGATTCAGTGAAGTACGGTGTGAAATTCACAAGCATCAGCCAATCTGTGCGTGAATCAATCCGTCAGTTCACACAAAAAGCCGCTTAATCTGCGGCTTTTCGTCGGCAGCTTTTGTCATGGAGGATTTTATGATTCGTTCTTTTGCAATCGGTTTAGTTCTTGCGGCGACATTGGTTCAAGTAGGCTGTGGAAACGGGGCAGCCACCAGATACGACCTCGATTCAACCGGGCAGAATTTCGGACAGAAAATCCTCTATAACAATAAAGTCGATATCGTCTTCATCGTCGATAACTCGACTTCGATGGCTCAACATCAAGATCGTTTGAATTCCCAAATCCCAACACTGGTTTCTGTTCTTCAAGGCTTGAAGATGGATTACCATATCGTTTCTATCTCGACCAGCATGGGCTTGGATGGCAACGGCGGGCAGTTCTTGGGCTCACCAAAAGTTCTGACTCCAACGACTCCTAATTTACAGGCTCTCTTACAACAGCGAATTGCCTTGGGTGATACTGGCTCAAACAATGAGCGTGGTCTTTACTCAATGGAAACAGTTCTGTCTCCGTCTTATCTGACGACAGACGGCCAAGGCTTCTTGCGCGATGATGCTCTTCTTGCTGTGATTGCGCTGAGTGATGAAAACGACAAGAGCGGCAAGACCGCAAGCTACTATGCTTCGTTCCTCGATAAGCTCAAACCGGCCGATACAGAAGGCCGCAAATCCTGGATTTTCAATTTCATCGGCGTGCTAGAGAACTCCAGCGCTTGCCGAACATTCAATGATTACTCTGAAGTGGGCACCATCCAAATGCAGCTGGCGGATCTCTCCGGCGGCAATAAAGAGTCTTTGTGCTCTAATAGCTTGGCTTCGGCTGTGACAAACATCAAAGCGCGCATCGTGCAAATCTTGACGGATTTCTATTTGAAAACCAAACCCATCAAGACGACTTTGAAAATCGCGGTGAATGGATCTTTGGTTCAAGAAGATGCTAACAACGGATGGACTTACGTAGAAGAAAACGGCAAGTACATCATTCGCTTCCATGGCAATGCGATTCCGCCGGCAGATGCCGACATCCGCGTCGACTTCACGCCGACTGAGAACGGTTAGTCATCTCGTCGCCCCGATAGTAGGCGCGCCGAGCGCATACCGCCTCGAGTGAGTCTTTCCCTTTATCGATGGCCGGTGGCTCGTTGATTACTTCTAAGAGAGTACTCTTAGAAGTCTTTCTTACGCAGATTAAGAGGAGTGTCTGCCCCGGACGAAGACGAGGATAAATCAAAACCCATTACGGAACTATCATTAGCCTCGCTCCGAGTACGCTTTGCATTGAATTTCATTTTTCTAAAAAATTCACTTGCGGCAGTTTTTGTGCTGTTGAGGATTCCATATAAAGTCTCTTAGCTTCTTGAATGAGGCAGGTCACACACGAAGGCAGTGCGATTTATTATTGGGCATTTGTGAGCGAATAGGCCCATGCTCTAGTCGCATCTTTCAAATTGTTTTCCATTCCTGAAAAGCTCAAAATTACAATCAAAAATCTCGTGGTATATAAGTCTACGAAAGTATTTTCTCTTGAGTTCGAAAACACAAAGCAGAGGACATCATGACTGAACCAAAGCACACCGGCCCTCTCAACCCTATAGAGTTAACGAGAGTTTCAAATGCTGAGTTAATCCTACGAATGGAAAAGCTCGTTCGCACGGAAAGGAAAGTCACTCACTTGGTGTTGCTTCACATTGCTGAAATCGAATCTCGGAAGATCTATGCCGATCTTGGTTTTGATGGCATGTATTCTTATTTGACTAAAGGTCTTGGCTATTCAGAAGGTAGTGCTTACCGCCGGCTGCAGTCGTCACGCCTATTAAAACAAGTTCCGGAGGTGGCAAAAAAAATCGAAGATGGCAGATTGAATCTTACACAACTCACAGAGGTCCAAAAATGTGTTAAAGAAAATACTCTTTCTTCTGAGGAGACTTTAAAAGTCCTAGAGAAGCTCGAAAATAAAAATTCTTTTGAAACACAAAAGACACTGACCTTCGAATTGAATTTGCCGGTTCAAACTACAGAGAAAATAAAACCTCAAGCAGATGAGTCCATTCGTATGGAGCTGACGCTCACGAAGGAGCAGTTTGATGACCTTGAACAAGCGAAGAGCTTGCTGTCTCATATTTATCCAGATGGCTCTTGGTCTGATATCATCGCAAAGCTGGCGAAGGAGTTTAATCAACAAAAACTGCTGGGCCATTCTGAAATCGGAGAGAACTCTAAAAAAGTATCTACGCTTGCAAGCTTGCTAGAAAATCCAACGCAATGTGTACTCGCTGCGGGGGAGAAGCCTTCTGTCAAAAGAAAATCTATCTCTTTGGGAATCAGACGTCAGTTGCTGCGTAAAGCCGGCAATTGCTGCGAATTTAAAGACCCAAAAAACGGCAAAAGATGCGGTTCTAAATATCAACTGCAAATTGATCATATTCAACCCGTGGCTTTCGGTGGAGGCAACGATCTGGAGAACCTTCGTGTTTTATGTAGAACTCATAATCTTCAAGCAGCTCGAAATCGTGGTCTGAACTACGAGTTTTCATCATAAGCAAATGAACTTTAATTCGAGGGAATGGATGTGGATTTTTCGGCCAAGGAAGAATCAATTCGTTTTCATTCTCAGTTAAAGTTCACCGCGCTTTCACTAGGATTTCAGTGGAACGCATGGATGAAGTTTTACTATTCAATCACGAGCGAAGAATTTAAAACCAGGTCCTTTCTAATAAAAGGATTCGGTTATGAAAACACCACGATTTAAAAGACAACGCCGCCTCTTGGTGGAGCTTCCAGGCATGGGTAAATCCGGCGCGCTCGAAAGACGCCCTTATCCGCCGGGCCAGCACGGTCAGCAACGCCGTAAGTACTCGGTCTTTGCGCTCCAGCTCGAAGAAAAACAAAAGCTTCGCTTCCACTATGGTGTGCGTGAAGAACAATTCCGTAATCTCGTGAAGAAAGCCAAAGCCTCTCAAGCAACCAACTGGCTTGAAGCTCTTGTCAGCATGCTGGAAAAGCGCCTGGATAATGTAGTTTTCCGTCTGGCATTTGCACCGAGCATTCGGGCGGCCCGTCAGTTGATTTCCCATGGCAAAGTTTTGGTGAATGGCAAGAAGCTCGATATTTCTTCAGCGATGATTAAAGTCGGCGACGTTGTGACACTCAAACCAAAAGCCTACGAAAACCAAGTTTATCTTGAAGCCAAGCAAGCGCCACGCTTGGAGCTCGCAGACTTCCTTGCAAAAGAAGAGGTCAATGGGGTTGAAGCGGGCCGCTTGATTGACGAACCAAAGCTGCAAGCAGTTCCATTTCCATTCGATCCAGGGCTTGTAATCGGTTACTACTCATTGCGAGGTTAGTTATGGCTGATAAATCTGCGAAACTTCTCGAAACTGAAGCGATAGATTTTGATGAAGTCGGTGACGAGTGGTTGAGTTTGAATTTGGGCGGCGAGAAGTATGTGATGGATCTGGATACTTTGATCGATCTGTCTTTTCGCTGCACTTCTTTCTTGGCGTATCTCGAGAGCAAGCAAGAAAATTCTTTAGAAGTTTTGGGAACACACTGTGGATGCTATTCCACAAAGGTGAACGTTCACTAGTGGTGTCGTTTTTTTCTGGCACGAGCGTTGCTCACTAGAGTTTTGCTCGAAAAATTCAGTGGCATTTTGCCACAGCCATAGAAAGGAACCACTATGAAAAAATTGTTAATTGCGTTGCTCGCAAGTTCATTGTTCTTCAACACGGCTTGTACGGATGATGAAGTTGCAGCCGGTGTTATCGGTGCTGCTATCGGTGTTGGCATTGCTGTCGGCGCAGGCGGTGGCCACCATGATCACGATCATGATCGTAGACCCCCAGATCGTTACCCAGGCCCAGATTACGGACGCCCAGGATACGGACGCCCAGGATATGGACGCGGACCTGGTTACGGTCCGGGCCCAGGCCGCCCACACAGAGGCTATTCTGCTGATGTCACTTTGGCCTCTTCAGAAGTTTTTGACACTGCGGTCGGTGCGAATTCTCAGACCGTTGATTTTGCAAGCAAGTACGGAATCTCTGACGCCGCTGCTGCAAAAATCGAAACTGCCTTCGCAAATGTGGAAACTCAAGGCCTTGCTTCTTTCGAATCTATCGGTTTGAAAAAGGCTGACTTGAAAGACATCGCGAAACGCGAAATGCCAGACACTGATTCTTTAAAAGCAGTTGCCGGCAAACTTGATATGTCACAAGCGCAAGCCCGCGACCTCATCAAAGAATTGATCCAAAACTTTGATGCTCAGGCATCTAATGTGGACAGCAACTACTGGCAGTCTTGCATGGCTAAAGGTCGTTGGAAAACTCCACAAAACATGTATTGCAAATCCACTAGTTGGAATGGCTGTGCACCGGCAACGGGCGCATCTCTTTGCTACTAGTTTTTGGGGACATCCTGTAGTTGTGGGGAGGGCGACGAGCTCTCCCCCTTTTTTTGTTCGCAGCTAAACGTGTACGACGAAGACGCCGTCGAGTTGGGCGCAGACTTTGCCCTTGCAGATCACTTGAACCTTCATCAGCTCGCGGACTTTTTTCCAACGGCTCAGGCAATAGAAGAACTTCTGATAGAGTTCCGGATTTTTAAACTCACAAATCACATCGAAATCCTCGGTCACAGGATGCAGATACTTGATCTCGCCCTTTTGGATCACGATATTGTTGGTCTGAATCTTTTCTTTATCGAGCCCCAAATAAACCAAACTATAAGCCGCCAGCACGGACAGAGTATAAATACTGCCGCCAAAAGCCGTGCTCTTGTGATTGATGTTTTCCTTTAGGCGGGCGCGTAGGTGGACTTTCTCGGGGTTTGCTTCAAGGATCTCAAACCCCAAGTGCTGGGTCAGTGGAATATCATTCGTGAGCTTCTTATAGAGCTGCTCTTTATTCATGGGCTTCTCCGGCTTTAGCGGCCTCAGCTTCCGGTTTTGTGGCTTCGCCAAGACCGGTGCTTGCGAGTTGATAGTAAACTCCTCGGCGCTGCATGAGTTCCGCATGCGGGCCAACTTCGATGATCTCGCCATCTTTCAAGACCACAATGCGATCGCATTCGCGCACCGTCGACAAACGGTGAGCTATAATGATGCTCGTTCGGCTTTTCATCACTTCGTGAGTCGCTTTTTGCAAAATCAATTCACTTTCAGAGTCGATATTCGCAGTGGCTTCATCCAAAATGAAAATATCCGGGTTGAACGCCAAGATCCGCGCAAAGGCGATCAACTGGCGCTCGCCCACAGAAAGATTCGCGCCCCTCTCTTCAACCGGGGATTGCAGGCCGCGGCCCGTGCGTTGAAGCAATTCCAGGTAACCCGTTTGCGCCAGAGCCCGCTCAACAGTTGCAAGATCAATCGTCGGATCACCGAGGTTGACGTTTTCGGCAATAGTCCCGCGGAAAATAAAATTATCTTGCTGAACCACGCCGATGTGGGAGCGGATCGCGTGACGGGTGATCGACTCCAGCGGCCTCCCATCAATGGTGATCGTATTCACCGGAGCATCGTAGAATCGCTGGAGCAAAGAAATAAACGTGCTCTTACCGCTGCCGGTGCGTCCGACCAAAGCAATCGATTCGCCGGCTTTAATGTTGATATTGATGTTCTTCAAAACCAGCGGCAATTGCTCTTCATAGCGGAAGTTCAGGTCTTTCATGGCGATTTCACCACGTAATCCAGAGACTTCTTCAGCGTTTTTAAGCTCGCCCTCGATCGGCTCATCTAAAAGTGTGAAAATACGCTCAGCACTGGTGAGTGAGTTCTGAAACTGCTGGTACTTCTCAAGAATATCACGCATTGGTGGGATAAAGTCCTGAGCATTCATCATAAACGCCACCACTGCACCGATCGTGAGCGCATTCTCAGAAGACAACCAGCCGCCGAAGTACATCGCTGCTGAAATCGTCACCGCCGTAAAGCAGTTCATGATTGGGAACATCGCCGCATAGGCGTGAACTGAATCCATATTGCTATTACGGTAATCATCAGAAAGATCTTGGAAGATCTTTAGGTTCTTCGGCACACGGTTATACAGCTGAACGACTTTGATCCCGTTCAGGTTTTCCGCCAGAAATGAGTTGATGTTTGAAAGCTTTTTCTTTTGCTCGCGCAAAATATCACGGATGCGATCGCTCAGCTTCACCGCTGCATAAATAAAGATCGGCGCTGCTGCCAGCGTAATCAGTGTCAGTTTCACCGAAATCAAAGACATCGCAATGATGATCGCAATCATTGTAACCGCATTGATAAAGATATTGATCACGCCATCCGTGAATAGGTCACCCAGGGCGCTCACATCATTCGCGATACGAGTCACAGTACGGCCGGTCGGCGTTTTATTGAAATACTGCAGTGGCAGGTTCTGCGTGTGCCGGATGAGGTCTTCGCGCAGGTAATAAATCACGCGGTTTCCCAGCACCTGGAACATATAAGTCTGCGAGAAGCTCAAGATCGTCCGCGAAAATTCCAACGCCAAATAAACCAGGGCAATTGTTTTAAACAACGAAATGTCTTTTGCAACAACCCCATGGTCAATTGCATAACCGATAATATAAGGAATCAAACGCGAAACCCCGGTCAGCACGACGATGATTAAAATGACGCTGAGGAACAGCCACGGATGGCGGCGAGTGTAAGGCCACAGCCGCTTAAACATCACAGGGTAGGTGACCGTGGTCTTAATAGTATCTTCATTCATGGTTCACCTCAGATCCGGATTGGACGCTGACAATAGTTCTAAAGCTGGGGCTTGATTGCATCAGCTCAGACGCCGCGCCCAGGGCTTCAATCGCACCGTCCTTCAATACAATAATTTTATCTGTGCTCTTCAAAGAGCTGAGACGATGCGCGACCGTTAAGCGGGTCTGCGTGTCTTTCGCTTTTGAAAGTTCTTCTTCAATCATTTTTTCAGTGCGCGTGTCGACGGCACTCAAAGAGTCATCCAAGATCAAGAAAGGCGAAGTCAAAAGAAGACCGCGCGCAATACTGAGGCGTTGCTTTTGCCCGCCGGACAGGTTCACACCGCGCTCACCGAGCTGGGAATCAAACTTCTGCGGTAGGTTTTCGATCTCGCCACGGATGTTCACGACTTCGGTCATGCGCTCAACGTGTCTGAATTCAGGATCTTCGTGGAAACCATAGCTCACATTGCGAGAAACCGTTTCATTGAACAAGAACACTTCCTGTGTGACCAAGACGATGCTCGCACGCAGGCTTTTTAGCGTGTACTGATCAATCGGCAGATTATTGACCAATATTTGTCCTTCAAGCACCGGATACATCCGCAAGAGCAAGTTCACCAAAGTCGATTTACCGGAACCCACTTGGCCCATTAATCCAAAATGCTCGCCTTTACCGATCTTGAATGAAATATCTTTGAGCGCATAAACTTCAGCGCCCGGATACTTGAAAGAGACATTGCGGAACTCAAGCGATTCAAACTTTCGCAGTTCGATCGAGCCCGTATCCGGAATATCCGTCGTTTGAGTCATCACTTCTTTAATACGATCGACAGAGGCGCGGCCTTTTTCATAGTACGAAAAACCCAAACCCAGAGCGGTTACTGGCCATACCATTTTTTGGATATAACGATGGAATGCCACGAAGGTTCCGATGGTCACAGCGCCGGTATAGAGATCATTAGCCGCGATAAAGAACAAAATCACAGAACCACTCGTCACGCCAAATTCCATCACCGGCATGAACAAAGAATCAATGAAGGCGACTTTGTTGTTGGCTTTCTCAAGCTTGCGGCTGGAATCGCAGAACATCTGAGTACGGTGATCTTCCTGCGCAAACGACTTCACAACGCGAATCCCGCCGATGGTTTCCTGAGTGACACCTGTAAGCTCTGAGAAACGGTCTTGCGAGATCTTGTAGTTGATGTGAATGAGCTTCATCACTTTGTTAATAAGAAACGGCACGAGCGGTAGCAGAATCAATGTCTGCCATGTCCACGTGAAGTTCATCGTGAACATCACCGGTAAAATAATTGAGAGATAAATCAAACCATCGAGAAAGATGAGCAAGCCGGGGCCGATCGCCTGACGGAACGACGAAACGTCATTCGTCGCGACACTCATCAATTCACCAACCTGGCTTTTTTGAAAAAAGCTGGGGCCAAGATTGGTGAAATGTTTAAAGATGCGTAGGCGCATATCTTCCATCGCGTAAGTATGAAACTTACCGAAGTTGCGACGCCAGCCATAGCGAGTAATCCCCAGGCAGGTGATCGCAGCCACCAACATCAAGCTGGTACGACCGAGCTCTCCGAGCGGCTGATGCTTTTCAATCTGATCAATACCGACTTTTAAAAGCAGTGGATAAAGACCGTCCAAGGAGTTGGTGACGATCAAAAGCAAAATCCCTGTGATAAACGCCCGCGGTTGATAGCGGATGTAGTGAATCAGAGGGTTTTTAAAAAGTTTTGAGATTTCTGCAGTATTTTCTGGAGTAGAGCTGTAGCTGGCCGACATAGGCTCTTAATATCGCCCCGAACGCCAGCCCCCGCAAGTTTAGTTTTTGCCAGCAAAGACGCTAGCCAGCGAAGCTCCCATGTCCGCTTTGAACTTCTCTTTGAGATCCGGGGAGTCTAAACCCTGCTCATATGCGGAGCAGGTGATTTGAATTTGATCAATGCCAGACTTCTTCGCATCGCGGGCCGTGGCGTCGATAAGAATCGACATCGTGGTCTCTTGAATGTTGGTGACTCGAAAGGCCGCTGCCTTCTTCACCTTTACTGAAGGAGCCTTGAAGATGTTTTTTGAGATGGTTGTTCGAAACTCACAACTGTCTGAAGACGAGGAGCTCGTGCGCATGAAGGTTTTCTTTTTCAAGTCCCAGACACTGGTATAAGGTACAAATTCTTCTGGCGTCAGCCCAGTCTTTTGCAGAGTGAGATCCTTCGTCAGAATCCAATCGCTGCCGGCAGCCAGTTTCAGAGGCTTAGCGGGGGCGGTTGGTGCTGGATCTGCTTTTGCGGGTTTTTGTGTGGATTTTCTGGTGATTTTTGCACCCCAAACTGGAAAGGCAAAAATGCCGACAACGAAGAAAATAAAAATCTGTTTTCTCATGCCCCCAGTTTTTCAAAATGGGTGGGCGTTGTAAACGGACAAAAAAAGGGATGGAGTAAATCCATCCCTTTTGCTAGGTTCCGTTTTTTTCGTTCGAAAACTAGTAATGCATCAACGCATTTACGTCGAGTTTACCTTCAGTCACGAGCTTGCCTTTAGCAGCTGGGATCTTTTTCGCAGAACCCAAGATCGCTGCCTTAACATCTCTCCAGTTTTTCTCTGGGTGAGCTGACCAGTACAATGCAGCTGCTCCCGCAACATGCGGTGTAGCCATAGATGTGCCATCCCAAGTCGCATGGAAGCCATACTTGTCGATAACAACATCAGAGTATTCGCTGCCAACAGTTGTTGAGAACACTTTCACGCCTGGAGCCGCGATGTGAACCGTTTTAGCGCCCCAGTTCGAGAATGAACCGAAGTTGTCGTTCACGTCGACTGCCGCAACAGAGATGATGTTTTCGTGAGTGTAAGTTGCAGGGTAAGAAGGCTTAGGATCTGTATCGTTGCTGTAGCCAACACCTTGGTGACCGTTACCAGCCGCCGCGATGAAGAGAACGCCTTTATCCATAGCGTATTGAACAGCATCACGAAGTGCCTGATTCTCAGTGCCTTCAGCTGGGTCTTCGCCCTCAGAGCCCCAAGAGTTCGAAAGAACTTTCGCGCCATTATCAACGGCATAGCGAATCGCTTTGATAGCATCAGCAGTCGTACCGCCGCCTTTATCGCCGATGAAACGCAAAGCCATGATTTTCACGTTCGGAGCAACGCCCGCGATACCAACACCGTTGTCGCCACGAGCACCAACGTTACCAGCACAGTGAGTTCCGTGACCTGGATTACCACCAGCAAGCAATTGCAAAGGCTCTACTGCCAAGTCGTAAGGTTTGTTGTCGTTAGAAACGAAGTCCCAACCGATCACGTCGTCGATGTAACCGTTGTTGTCATCATCAATCCCGTTGTTAGGAATTTCTTTTTTATTTCTCCACATGTTCGCCACCAAGTCTTGGTGAGTGTAATCAACACCTGTGTCGATCACAGCAACGATCATTTCTGGCGAGCCCATTGAAACTTTCCAAGCGTCTTGAACGCCGATATCTTTCATACCCCATTGGTTGTTGAACAATGGATCTGCGCCAACAGCTTGCTGTGGAGCATCAATGATATCCGGGTTGTCGATGTACTTTTTGTCCTTCGCAGTTGTTCCCGCCATCGCCTTTTCACGAGCAGCAAACTTCATAAGCGCCGCGCGGCGAAGAGGATCTTGAACCGAATAATCTTCCAGCAAGTGGACCGGATAGTTCGGTTGAATGTAAGCAATCGCTGGGTTGGATTGAAGAGCCTTCATGTCGTGCGCGCTGATTTTTCCCCCTTCAACGCGAATCCATTGGTCATTCAATTGCTCAACTTTAGCGCCATTGCCTTCAAATTGTGCAAAAAACTGCATTGAGTAGCCCGCATTTGGAGCTAACTTGATCAAAACGTCCTGTTTGTGGTCTTTCTGAGCAGCTTGTGCGCTCAGAGACAAACTCATAGCTGCTGCTATAATGTGCAATAACATGGATTCCCCCTCACATGTTGAGTTACTGGACCTTCGTTGGTCTCAATCTCCAATTCTAGAAACAAGCTCTGGTCGTAAGCAAATGCAAATCTATCGAAGGGAGCGCATGCGTTGAAGTAATTGAAAGCCGCTCTCTAAATCATCTATCTAGTTGTCATGTCTCGCTATTTTCTGTAACTAATTGAGAGTTAAATGAAAATGGAGTGTCAAAATGAATTCAGCTGATGGATCAGTCCTGGCGAAGCCGGACCAATCTTTAGCGACTCAATCACTCGACGATATGTCACGCGCTTATGCGTTCACGACTCGTCTGGATGATCTTGTTGCTTGGGGTAGAAAAAATTCTTTGTGGCCAATGCCGTATGGTACTGCTTGTTGCGGTATCGAACTCATGTCGGTGATGGGACCTCGTTACGATCTCGCGCGTTTCGGAGCTGAGGTTGTGCGGTTCTCTCCTCGTCAAGCAGACTTGTTGCTTGTGGCAGGAACGATCACTGAGAAAATGGCGCCAGTTCTTGTGCGTATCTACGAACAAATGCTCGATCCAAAATACGTGATCTCTATGGGCGCATGTGCAAGCTCTGGTGGTTTCTACCGCGCTTACCACGTTCTTCAAGGTTGCGACAAAGTCATCCCTGTGGACGTTTACGTTCCAGGTTGCCCTCCGACTCCAGAAGCAGTTTTGGATGGCGTGATGGCATTGCAAAGAATGATCGCGAAACACACACCACGTCCTTGGAAGGACCAATGGAAGTCGCCGTATGAGCAAACTCGATAATATCAAAACCGACCTCGCGTCGAAGTTTAACACTGCTAACTACAAATTCGTTCACGCGTTTGGCGATGATGTTTTGGAAATTCCAAAAGAAGACATCTTGCCGGTGCTCCGTCATTTCAAAGCGTCTCAGCGTTTTGATTTCTTGATGGACATTTGTGGTGTCGATTATCCGACACGCCAAAAACGTTTCGACGTGGTTTACCACTTGTTCTCTTCTAAAGATGGTTCTCGCTTGCGTATCAAGTGTCAGCTGGCTGAGAACGACTGGATTGATTCCGCGATCAACACTTGGGTGGGCGCGGACTGGTTTGAACGTGAAGCCTACGATATGTTCGGCATCAAGTTTAACGGTCATCCAAATCTCCGTAAGATTTTGACTCACCATCAGTTTGTCGGCCATCCACTTCGTAAAGACTACGAAGCCGATGCTCAACAGCACTGTACAGAGCCATTGCCGATTCATTTCAATAATGAGCCGGGCGTTGATGGTTCTATTCTCAATGATAGATACGTTCCATTGAACATCGGTCCATCGCATCCAGCAATGCACGGAACTCTCCGTGTGATGGTGGAACTCGATGGTGAAACCATCGTGCGTGCAAATCCAGAAATCGGTTATTTGCACCGTTGTTTCGAAAAAATGGCCGAGACTCATCCGTACAACCAAGTCATCCCGTACACAGATCGTTTGAACTACTGTTCAGCGCCGATGAATAACGTGGGTTACTGTAAAGCGGTTGAAAGACTTTTGGGCGTGGAAATCCCGCCAAAAGCTCAAGCAATGCGCGTGGTTTTGGCGGAGTTGTCACGCATTATCGACCACATCATTGCGGTTGGTACTGGTGGCGTGGATTTGGGTGCGCTTTCTGCGTTCTTCCATCTCTTCACGTACCGTGAAAAAGTTTATACCTTGTTTGAAAAACTCTGCGGCTCTCGTTTGACGGTGGCTATGACCCGCGTTGGCGGTATGGCTCAGGACACTCCAGAGGGTTGGTTCGACGACGTTCTCGCATTCTGTAAAGATATGCGCGGCCAAGTTGATGAGATCTCTCGCTTGATGTTGGACAATAAAATCTTCATCAAACGTACTCAAGGTGTTTGCCCAGTGACTGCGACGGAAGCAGTTCAATGGGGTTACACAGGTCCTTTGCTCCGCGCTTCGGGTGTAAACCTCGATTTGCGTAAAGCGACTCCTTATTATGGATATGATGCTTTGAACTTCGACGTTCCTGTTGGAACTAGCGGTGATATCTATGATCGTTACCTCGTTCGTATCGAAGAGATGAAACAAAGTATCCGTATCATCGAGCAAATCTGTAAAAACCCACCAAGCGGTGACTACACAATCCGTGATAAAGGCATCGTTCTTCCAGAGAAGAAAGATGTTTACGGAAACATCGAAGGTTTGATGAATCACTTCATGTTGATCATCAAAGGTCTTCGTCCGCCAGCTGGTGAGGTTTACGACGCAACAGAAGCAGCCAACGGGGAGTTGGGCTTCTACTTGATCAGTGATGGTTCTGCGAACCCTTACCGTTTGAAAGTGCGTCCACCGTGCTTCGCGATCTATCAATCATTCCCGTCTGTTGTTAAAGGCGCGATGATTGCGGATGCGATCGCAACAGTTGCAAGTATGAACCTTATTGCCGGCGAACTAGATCGTTAATTCGGAGTAGATAATGTCTTTTAATTTGTCTGAAGAGGGAATTAAGAAGGTTAAGCAAGAGCTCTCTCGTTATGAAACGAAAGAGTCTGCGATCATTCCAAGCTTGTATGTCGCTCAAAAAGAGAACAACGGCTGGGTGAATAACGACGTGATCCATGCACTTTCAAAAGTGATGGATATCCCTGCTAGTAAAATCAATGAAGTTTTCAAATTCTATACAATGTTCAATCAAAAGAAGGTGGGTAAATTCCACGTTCAAGTTTGCACGAACATTTCTTGCGCTTTGAACGGCAGCCGTGAGCTCGCAAGCCATATCTGCCGCGAACTGAAGACCAAGTTCGACGAAGTGACTCCTGACGGTCGTTTCACAGTATCTAAAGTAGAGTGCCTCGGTTCTTGCGGGACAGCTCCGATGATGCAAGTGAATGACAAGTACTACGAGAATTTGACTCACGAATCCGCTATGAATTTGTTGAGAGGGATGAAGTAATGGAATCTAAACTACTGACAGAATTTTATCATCTTGATGAATTCCGTGGCATCGAAGGCTATAAAAAGAACGGCGGGTACGTCGAGCTTGCGAAAGCTTTGAAAATGCAACCGCAACAAATCATCGACGAAGTGAAGGCTTCTGGTCTTCGCGGTCGTGGTGGTGCGGGTTTCCCAACGGGTACGAAATGGTCTTTCTTGCCTAAAAACGGGGAGCCTCGTTATTTGTTGTGTAACGCCGATGAAGGCGAGCCTGGAACATTCAAAGACCGTTTGATGATGGAGCGCGCTCCGCACCAACTTATTGAAGGCATGATCATCTCTGCTTTCGCGATCGGTTCTAAGAAGTCTTACATTTACGTTCGTGGTGAGTACCATTATCCAATCTCAGTCTTGGAAAAGGCGATCCGCGAAGCTTACGATGCTGGTTTGCTCGGTAAAAACATCCTTGGTTCTGGTTTTGACCACGATATGGACGTTTACTCTGGTGCCGGCGCATACATCTGCGGTGAAGAGACTGGCATGATTTCTTCTTTGGAAGGCGCAAAAGGCCAACCAAAATTGAAGCCTCCATTCCCAGCGGTTCAAGGTTACCTCCGTAAGCCAACCATCGTGAACAACGTAGAAACATTGGCAGCCGTGAAGTACATCATCCGTGATGGCGCGGCCGCTTACCGTAAACATGGAACTGAAAAGTCTCCAGGTACTAAATTGTTCTCACTCTCTGGCAACGTGATGAAGCCAGGCAACTACGAGGTGCCACTCGCTTATCCTTTGATTGATTTGATCAACAAAGAAGGCGGCGGCATGAAGCCAGGTCGTAAATTGAAGGCTGTAATCCCGGGCGGATCTTCTGCTCCGGTGATGACAGCGGCTGAAGTTGAAAAGGCCACGCTAGACTATGAATGCCTCGCGGGCATGGGCACGATGTTGGGTTCTGGTGCTGTGATCGTGATCGACGATTCTCAGTGCATGGTGGATATGTTGGGAGTTTTGACTCACTTCTATCACCACGAATCTTGCGGTCAGTGCACTCCTTGCCGTGAAGGAACGGGCTGGTTGAACAAGATCGTTCACTCGATTTTGGAAGGCAAAGGCCGTTTGCAAGACATCGAGTTGCTCGAGAAGGTTGCTGACAATATGAAGGGCCGCACGATCTGCGCTCTTTCAGATGCAGCAGCTTTGCCAGTATTGAGCTTTGTTTCTAAGTTCCGTGACGAATTTGAATTCTATGTTCGTGAAGGACGCTCTAAAGTAAAGGGTACGACGTATGCCGAAATGCACCATTAATGGTAAAGAAGTAGAAGTAAAAGAAGGCACAACGATTATCGAGGCCATGTATAAGAACAAGGACTCGATTGCCCACTATTGCTATCACCCAGGCCTGAGTGTCGCGGGTGTGTGCCGTCTTTGCATGGTGGAGATCGAAGGAAATCCACGTGTTCAGATCGCTTGTAACACGACAATCACTGAAGGCATGAAGATCAATAACACCTCTCAAAAGGTGAAGGATGCGACCAAGTGGGGTCTTGATTTCCACTTGATCAATCATCCTCTCGATTGCCCGATCTGTGACCAAGCCGGTGAGTGCGGTCTTCAAGATCAGTACATGGAATTCGGTAAATACGATCCAGAAATGGCTGAGAAGAAGCAAAAGAAACACAAAGTGGTCGATTTGGGTCCAACAGTTGTTTTGGATTCTGAACGTTGCATCTTGTGCTCTCGTTGCGTGCGTTTCACTGACGAAGTTTCTAAAACTTCTGAATTGGGTCTTTTCAACCGCGGCGATCGCACTGAGATCGGCACTGTTGAAGGCGTTCAGCTTGATAACAAATATTCACTCAACGTGGTCGACATCTGCCCAGTGGGTGCTTTGACTTCGAAAGATTTCCGTTTCCGTCAGCGCGTATGGTATCTCAAAGATTCTGAGACTGTGTGCACGGGATGCTCTACGGGTTGCAACGTGAAAGTATACTTCAATAAAGAAGGTATGTTCCGCGTGAAGCCTGTGTTCAATGAGCAAGTGAACGGTCACTGGATGTGCGATGAAGGTCGCGACATCTATAAGTTCACAAATAAAGAAGTGCGTTTATTGAAAGCTAAAAAAGGCCAAGGCGGCAACTGGACAGAAATGGCTCCGGGTGCGGCGGCGAAAGAATTGTCAGCATCTTTGAAATCTGCTGCCGGTGATTCGATGGCGTTGGTTTTGACAGCTCAGTACACTGTTGAAGAGTACGAAGCGATCGTTTCAACTTTCGTGAACACATTCAAAACTAAAAAGATCTTCTTCTGGATCAATAACAAAGAAACTTTCGAAACGTTTGATGGCTTGCTCCTTCGCGGTGACAAGAATCCAAACACGAAAGGTTTGTTGAAGACTTTGGAAAAGCACGGAATCACAGCTTCGTGGGGTGATTTGACGGCGGGGATCGCAAACGGTTCTATCAAAACTGTGGTAGTAGCGGGTCCTGAAAACCAAGCGGTCTTCCCAGATATGAAAGACCGTATTAACGAACTTTCTAAAGCGCAAAACTTGATTTGGATGCAAGCAGGTTCTAATGACCAGTTGGCAGCATTGAAAGGCAACGTGACTTTGATTCCACTGAAAACTTTCGTGGAAAAAGACGGTACCTTCATCAATCATCAAGGTCTTGAGCAAAAATTTAAGCGTGCAACAACGATCGTTTCTGAAGCTTTGACTTTGGATCAAGCTGCAAGCTTGCTTGCGGGCCAAGAGATCAAGATCGCGGTTCCAGCTAAAGTTGAAACATTCGTTGAGACGAACCGTCGTCCAGACGAAGTGATGCTTGAACACAGAAAGAAAAATGAATTCGTATTCAAGAGAGGGTCTCTATGAGCGTAGTTCAGAATAATTCCGAAAAAAATAAGTGGTATCTGATCGGTATTTTGGGCGGTATGGGCATCACCATGAAACACTTGGTGAAGAACCTTCTGAACAAAAAGAAGATGGTTACTTTGAATTACCCGGAAGAGAAGTATGAATATTCTCCACGTTTCAAAGGGAACCACGTTTTGACAGTAAAGAAAGACGGATCTCTTCGTTGCACAGCTTGTATGTTGTGCGCGACAAACTGCCCAGCAGAGTGTATCAAAATCACGGCAGCTGAGCACAACGATCCCACTGTTGAGAAATTCCCAATCAGCTACGAGATCGATATTCTTCGTTGCGTATTCTGCGGCTTCTGCGAAGAGGCTTGCCCAGTAGACGCCATCCGCATGGGTCCTGAGTGGCAAACTCCGGGCGTGAATGGCAACAACTTCATCTACGACATCAACCACTTGGCGTATCGCCCAAGCTTGAAGGGTGGAATCCTCACCCACGTAGACGACGAAGAACGCCACAAGGCCGGCATCTAATAGGTGCCAGGTCCTGTTTCCGGACGCAATGAGTAAAGTTTAAGTACCGACATGACCCACGGTGGAAACACTGTGGGTTTTTTTATTTTTACCAACTATTTTGAACGATAGAGGCACAAATTTCCGCCATCCATCTCCTGGACGGGGAGCCAACCTGCACGGTTTGAGAATTCATCCATCCAGTCGCGGGCATTGCCTTTGGTGGCGATCGTGATGCGGCGATGACGACCGATCTCTTGCAATTGATCGAGAACGTACTTGTAGGTCTCTTTCGTGAAGGGATCGTACATGTAGTAGATGTCGGCTTCTGGAACTTTGAAATCGAGCGCCGCCAAGTCTTGAGCATAGAAGTGCACGTGAGATTGCATATTGAAATTTTTTACTGAAGAGTTCGCGATCTCTACGCGGTGAGGTACATACTCATAGCCGATGAAATCTATATCCGGGCGAAGCAGGCCGATGACGAGACCCGCGCGTCCGTACCCTGAGCCTAAATCGATAAAGCGCGTGCCGCGAGCTGGATTGATTTCGCGAAGGGCATTCAGCAGTGTCGAGTACGAAGACTGCACGCCGATGCCTGCGCCCTCATAGAGGCGTTCTTTCGAAGTCGCCTTCATGCCTTCATCGGCCACGTAGGTCAGGCCAAAAACCTCATCCATCCCATCGAAGGTGCGATACAGGGTCAGCCCTAGTCCGAGGCCATGGTTTGAATCATCCTGTTTTTGCTGATTCTCGGTTTTAAAGTGTACAGCCATCAATTCAAAAACCCGGATTGAAAATTCTTTCTGAGTTTGAGGAGGTTGCGCTTTGATGAGTGAGATCACAGCTCTTTCAATCTCATGAGATTTTTCAGCAAGCCTGCGAAGTTCTTTTTTATCAGATGCTGTGATGAGCCCTTGTAAGAAAGCGATGGGTTGTAGTTCAGAATTAAAAGCTTCGATCAGAAAAAGTCCAAAGTCGGCGTGGGCTTTCTTTTGCAGCCACTCTTCATCGCGTAAGAATTCGAGCGCACTTCCGAGAAAAGCATTGCTGACAAAAAAATCCCCCAGTGTGGAGGAGCTGGGGGAGGTTAGAGTAAGTAATGGATTCATATTAATCGAGGTCTGATTACTGGAAAGACTTTCTAAAAGAACCTGCTGATAACGCATCATTCTTTCATGCTAAGAGGGCTTTCCTGTAAACACAAGCGTTGTTCATTAAGCGGTTTCACGCACCCCCTTAAGCCAATGGTATGCAATATAGCCCCATACTAAGAACGGAAACACATAAGTCTTTCCATTCAAGATGTAGATAGAGCGAAACATACAAAGTCCATCGATAATAAAAATACTAAAGCCGACCGCGAGAGGCCAGTAAGAGAGCTTTTTAAAACCCAAGGCCCATGCGGTAAAGAAAATCGCGCTCATCGCAAGGTGGTATTCACCGACCCCGTATTTTAGGAGTGGTTGAAAGCCAAACCAAAGAGTCAGTCCGCCGAGGAGCGCATATGCCAGAGCCGTTGAGCCCATCGCGGTATAAGCAAGTAAGGTGATGTTAGGTCGATAAACTGTTTTCATAAAATATCCTTACTTTTTAATTTCTAGTTGCACGTTAGGACCCGCGGCGGCGCCATATTTTGTCTGAAGCTCCGAGAGGATTTCCTGTTTGAGGACTTCACGTTCTTGTTGCTCGCAGTCTTCAAGTGATTGTCGTAAAACCACATAGAAAGTGGCGATGCCGACTCCACCGACGATGGTGACTCCGAGAACCACTGGGTTTGCGAACGTCACTCCGGCTGTGGCCAGATCCGCGGCGAGGGCCGCCGAGATCGAAGGGTTTTTAATAAATGCCACTGCTGGGAGAAGAGCCAGGTTCACAACTGAAACAGTGTCGTTCAGGGCATGAATGGTTTCACAGCTGAGCCCGTTCGAAGAACCCAGGGGAGCAGCCATCATATAGGCCTGATATGCGGGGGCCGTCGGGCCGTTCGCACAGCTGTCCATCAGCAAACCTTGAGCTGAGGCCTTCTGGTGAGGAAGAAAAGTTAAAACAAACAAAGTGATTAAGAGTGTGGTTTTCATGGGTCATCCTTTCGCAGAAGGGATAAAGCAAGCTCGGTGCCGATGTTTTTGAATGTAAAAAGAAACCTAGTGGTTTTAAGCTGGGTTCTTCCAAAAGTTAGGAATCCATTCCAGGATTTCGGAAAGTTTTTTTCAACTCGCCATCGCTGCGGACTTGTTGTTAAAATTATATGTATGATGATTCGACATATTCTATTTGCAATGGTTATGTGCCTTGCCGTGCAAAGCGGGGCGATTGAAATTCAAGAAACTCCTAAAGAAGGTTTCGGCGGCAGCAGCAATGTCAATCCTCAGGACTTTCCCGCTAGAGGTTTTAGTTTTGGGAAGTGCTCTGAGCGAATCCCGGTCAAGTCCGGTGCCAATCCTTGGCTTAAGGTTGCAAAAAGGAAAGGGAAAAAGGCTGCGATGAATCCTGATCCGGTTTCAACGGTCGAGTCCTATTATGTGACTCCGGCAAACCTAGAGAAACGTTTCTCTATCATCAATCAAGAAGACTCCATTTACGATGCACCGACGACTCTGGCGCGAATCGATTGCAAGCACGGTCTGATCTATTTCCAGCATGTGATGCGCGAGCCAACGCCGACTAACCAGTACCGCGTGTACGATCTGATCAGTGGTGAAGAATATCGGGTGACAGAAGGTGCTGTGACGATTTCTCCAGATGGCAGTTACATGATCACAGCGAGTGCTTCAGATCGCGATATGAAGTGCGGTCGCTCACCAAGCTGTGATGTCGATATTAAGCTGTATCAGTGCAAAAAACGCAAATCGCAAGGCGCGGCTTGCGATCTGCAAAGTGAAAAGAAGTACACCGTCAGTAAGCATGGCAAGGCCGCCTCTTTTAGTCCGGTGCCTCTGAAGTGGAATTGGAATAAACATAGAAAAGAACTCAAAGCCACCCTGGGTGGGTCCTCGCGAAGTCCGAGTAAAATCAACTGCAACATTTTGCCTCACTTCAGTTGCAGCGTTGCAAAGAAAGGCTCGCTCGAATTCAACTTGAAGGAGTAAGCTTGACCGCTTGAGAGGACGAGCCTAGAGTGGCGGGCATGAATGACCTATTAGCTGCTCGATCGACAATGGCGTTCTCTCTTGGGTTTCATATCATTTTCGCTGCCATCGGCATGACGATGCCGTTTTTTATGTCAGCCGCTCACTATTTTTATCTCAAACGAAAAAGGCCGGAGTATCTCGAACTCACCAAGATGTGGATGAAGGGCGTCGCCATTCTTTTTGCCGTGGGGGCTGTCTCGGGAACTGTTTTATCTTTTGAGCTCGGTTTGTTATGGCCGGGATTTATGAAGTATGCGGGGCCCATCATCGGCATGCCTTTCTCGTGGGAGGGGACTGCCTTTTTTCTCGAAGCCATTGCGATTGGTTTGTTTTTATATGGCTGGAACCGAATGCATCCGTGGGTTCATTGGGCGACAGGGTTGGTCGTTGGCATTTCAGGATTTGCCTCAGGCATCTTTGTGGTGTCGGCCAATTCATGGATGAACAATCCTCAGGGATTTACTTGGGTGAACGGAGTCGTGACCAATGTTGACCCGGTGGCGGCGATGTTTAACAAGTCTTGGCTTCATCAGACTTTACATATGCAATTGGCGGCATTGCAGGCGGTCGGCTTTGCTGTGGGCGGAATCCACGCCTATTTGTATTTAAAAGGCAGAGCCCGAGATCTCAATCTGAAGGCCATGAAAATAGCCATGGCCTTTGGTGCCGCGGCGGCTATTGTGCAGCCATTTGCAGGTCACTTTGCCGCGCAAAAAGTGGCTGAATATCAACCGGCGAAATTGGCAGCGATGGAAGGACATTTCAAAACTGAGAAATCGGCGGATCTGTATATTGGCGGTATTCCGGATGTTGAAGATCAAGAGATGGACTACGGGCTGCCGATCCCCGGTGCTTTGAGCTTTTTGGCCTTCAATGATTTTAATGCCGAGGTGAAGGGGCTGGATCAATTTCCGAAAGAAGACTGGCCGCCAGTTGTTATTACCCATATCAGCTTTCAGGTCATGGTCGCCATCGGCACATTGATGGCAATTTTGGGCTCTTTGTATTTTTATTACCTTTATCTTAAAAAATTTCCGAACAATTTTTTACGAGCCTTGTGTGCGTGTATTCCGTTGGGATTTATCGGTATCGAGGCGGGTTGGGTGGTCACCGAAGTCGGCCGTCAGCCGTGGATTATCCAAGGTTTTTTAAGAACCAGCGAGGCGCTTTCGCCGATTCCGGGAATGCAGTTTCATTTTTACTTGTTCCTGTTGCTCTATCTCTTTTTAGGTTTTGTAACGGTGTGGTTATTAAAGAGGATGATCCAGGCTACGCAAAAAAAATTCGAGGTCCCACATGATTGAGATCTTACTGTTTTTTATCGGTGCTTCATTGCTTTTGTATGTTCTCTTTGGTGGCGCCGACTATGGCGCGGGGATTTTAGAGATGCTTCCCGCTGGCAAATTGCGCGAGGCTCAAAAGAAAGTCATCAACGAAGCCATGGGCCCTGTCTGGGAGGCCAACCATATGTGGTTGGTGCTTGTCGTGGTGATTCTGTTCATGGGTTTTCCGCCAGTTTTTACAACGCTGATGATTTCTTTGCACATCCCCATGGTGGCATTGTTGGTGGGGATCGTTATTCGCGGTTGTGCCTTTACGTTTAGGCATTACGATGCAGTTCAAGAGCCTCGGTCACAGCGTGTGTACACGATTCTTTTTGCGCTCTCTAGTGTGTGGACGAGTTTGTGGCTGGGGATTATTGTTGCGAGTCTCAATCGTGGGCGTATGGATATGCATACGCAACATTTTTATGATGCCTATGTGGCTCCTTGGTTCGGGATTTATCCACTGACGATGGGGGTTTTTGTAGTTGTTATCTTTGCATTTCTTGCCAGCGTTTATCTGATCGGGGAAACGCAAGATTTAGAGCTCAAGAGGATGTTCACGCGTCGGGCCTTTTTCTTGAATATTTTTGTAGTTCTATGTGGGGGTCTGGTTTTTGCCAGTGCCGAGGCGGAGAGCAGTAGTTTATTGCAGGAATTTATAAAGCATAAGATTGCTCTTCTTATGATGGTGTTTGCAACTCTGATGTATATGTTGCTGTGGTTTGTAATCCGGCGACAAAAGACGCTCTGGGTGCGAATCTTATCCGCAGCCCAGGTGACTTTGATACTCGGTGGCTGGCTGTTTTTATACGCGCCCAACGCACTGATAACAACGGAAGGCCCCATGAGCTTTTACACGGCGGCGGCACCGCCAGCGACGCAGCTCCAGCTTGTCATTGCACTCATCGTAGGAAGCTGTTTTATTTTTCCCAGCTTGTTTTATTTGATGAAGGTCTTTAAAACCTAAGCGCGGTTTCGCATCGAGAACTTCTGAATCGCGAAATCTAAGAAGAGAATCACCAGGCACGGAATCCACACATAGTAGAACTCATTCTTCATGATGAAGATTCCTTGCTCCATAAAGCGATCCAGGCTCAATGGTGAAACCTCGAGAGGCCGCCACGGAAAGAAATAGCGATTGCAGTTCGCCGGCCAGAAGACCGCGACCCCGAGTCCGCCATTGGTGAGGGCATCGATCAACCCGTGCGAAGAAATCCCTAAGAAAAACCCCCAGAAGCAGTCTTTATTCAGACGATAACCTTCGGTGCGCACCATGGCTTTATAAATCAGCAGCAGAAAAACAGCGGCGATGAGGGCAATGGCAATGGAGTGAAAAGCTCCGCGATGACCATAGCAATCGTTATAAGGGATGCCATAGTACTTCATCCCCAGAACATCGAGGTCCGGCAATATCGGCGCAATGAAGGCCATGATCCAATAGATCGGACTCACGGGTTTACGCACGCAAATGCGCGCCAAAGTGTAACCAACTATCCCGTGAGTCATGATCGTCGCCATATTAGAACCTACGTCCCCAGCCAGACAGATCAATGATGATGTGGCCTTCGTTAGTTGTAATCAACAAGCGGCCAGAGGTAAAACCTTCGCGCCAGGGCTGAAAGCGAACGCGGATCGTGCAGAAACTTGCCGGTGGCAAAGTCGCGGGACAGTTATAGACCGCATCGAAATCAACGCCACCGATGGCGATACGCTGAATGAATAAAGGCCCCGGGCCATGGTTGTTCAAGGTAAAATCCGTATAGAGCGGGAAGTTGCGAGTCGTAGAACCGAAATTATAACTGTAGTACTGGTCGGCGAAGGGCTGAGCAGCTCCGGGATTTAAAGTGATTTCAATCGGTGTCTGGATCTCGGTTGCAAAAGCTGATAGGGAGAGAAGCATAGTGGTCGCTAGCGAGAGAACTAGTTTCATGGTGGCCTCCTTGATTATTTGTAAACAGCACCTAAATTGCATCCTGAAAAGTGGCCAATGACAAGGTTCTTGTCGCCATTCCTTGCTTTTTTGCATTCCCCGAAGTACTCCCATGCCTTTAAAGAGGTGCAAAATGGGTGATTTGGAGTTTTATCTTTATAAAGTCCCTTCTGAGATCGGCGATTGGCTCGCAGTTTTTGAAAAGGACGAGTTGATTTACTTGGACAGCTACAATCAAGGCAAAAAGCAGATGGAAGCGTTCTTGGAAAAGTTCTTGCATCAGCACTATCACTTCCACATCGGTAAATTCCAGCCGGCAAAGTGGACCAAAGGAAACTTCTGGACCAAAAAACATAAAATCAAACTTCAGGGGACTGAGTTCCAAATGAAGGTATGGCTTGAGCTCTTGAAGATCCCACGCGGGACTTGTGTGACGTATTCAGACGTTGCGAAAAAAATCAGAAAGCCAAGTGCGGTTCGCGCCGTCAGCACGGCGATCGGTCAGAATCCAGTGTGTGTTTGGATCCCTTGCCATCGTGTCATCGGCAAAGGTGGCAATGTGTTTAAATATCGTGGTGGCAGCGAAACCAAAATCGGTCTTCTGCAAAAAGAAGGAGCTCTCGCTATTTCGAAATCTTCGAAGTAAGATCAGACAGGCGGATTTTGGAGAGATAGCTCAACGAATTCTCTTCAAATCCGTCGACCACATCCGTCAGGATTTTTTTCATCGAGCAACTGACGGCACAGCCTTTCGCAGGCTCTTTCTCAGACAAAGTGCAAAGCAGCTTCTTGTCTTCCACCGTCGCCATATAGATATCTTTCAGTGTGATCTCTTTCGGGGACTTATTCAGAATAACCCCGCCGGCCTTACCTTTGAATGAATCCAAAAGACCCGCTTCAGACAATTTAGCCAGCAAACGGCGCACAACCGTGGGGTTGGTCCGGATGCTGTCGGCCAATTGGTCCGATGTCATCTTCTCGCCTTTATGGAAGGCCAGAGATGTCATGATATGGACTGAAACTGAAAAGCGTTGGTCGTTCATTCTTTAAATATACGATATTTCTCGGTTCTATACAATAGACTGTAATTGTATCTTTTATTGTTGCATTTAAAAGAGGTTTAATTCATAATGTGCGTATCTCTGGCACATTTATGCTCAAATAGGAGAGAAGAGATGACCCACAATGAGATTAAACAGGCCCTAGAGTGGCGCTATGCCACGAAGCGCTTTGATGCAACCAAGAAGATTTCTGAAGCCGACTGGAAGATCCTCGAGGATTCCCTCAAAATGGCGCCGTCGTCCTATGGCGTGCAGCCGTGGAAATTCGTGGTTGTTGAGAACCCAGAAGTTCGTGAAAAACTAAAGCCCGTTTCGTGGAACCAAACCCAGGTGACCGATGCGAGCCATTACGTTGTGCTTTTATATAAAGAGAAAATGGATGCTGACCACGTTCAAAAGTATGTGGATCGGGTGGCGGAAGTACGTGGTGTTCCGCTGACCTCTTTGGATGGCTACAAAAACATGATGATTGAAAATCTCGTCATGAATCCAAATGAAAAGAAAATCGAGAACTGGGCGCAAAGACAAACTTACATCGCGATGGGCTTCCTGCTAGAAACGGCAGCACTCCTTAAAATCGATGCTTGTCCGATGGAAGGTTTTGACCCTGCGGCGTACGACAAGATTCTGAATCTTGAAGGTACGGGTTGGAAAACTGTTGCGTCTGTGGCTCTCGGTTATCGTCATGCGGAAGATGGTTTCCAAAGTGCCAAGAAAGTTCGTTTCACTGACGACCAGTTGATCCAACGAATTCGTTAGTAATTCACAGAGTCATAACAAACTGACACCAAATCTGTAGAAACTGTTCCGGCATAAGATTTGCTCCCCTCGCGTGTGACACCACCAAGGGGAGGAATCAAAATGCACCAACTTAAAAAATACGTTGCTGTTCTATCAATGGCAGCGATGAGCTTCAGTGTTTCTGTTCATGCGGCAACACCTTCAGAGAAGCTCACAACGACACTCACAAGAACAGCCGCTTCTGGCGTTCAAATCACAGACTCACTCGTTAAAAACGTCTTTCGACAAGATCAAGTTCAAGTTCCCTACACGGTTCAAGAGCCGTACACGGACACTGAGACTTACTATGAAAACGTTCCTTACCAAGATACTGAGACTTATTACGAGAATGTTCCTTATCAAGATCAAGAAGCTTACACAGACTACGAGCAATACACAGATTACGAATATCGTTGTGAGGAGCGCAGCCGCGATGAGCGCGTTTGTCACGACGTCGAGAGCTGCCATATCGCTCCGGGTGTAGGCCCTGGTGGTGGACCGAACCGCGTCTGCACAACACAACCTGTATGTGAAAACGTGACTCGCCGTTATCAAGATTGCGGCAATGTTCCTGTGACTAAGACACGTGCTGTGACGAAGTACCGCACGGTTACGAAGTATCGTCAAGAACAGCGCACGCGCACGGTGACTCGCTACCGTCAAGAGCAACGCACTCGCACGGTGACTAAGTATCGTGACAAGCAAGTGTGCTGCAAAACTGAGACAAGAAACGTGTTTGATCACCAATTCAATATGCCAGTGGTTGTAAACTTCCCGGCAGAGACAGTCTTGGTTGGCAATGAGCAAGAAAGCTTCACAGTCTCTTTCTCAGGAACTGAAGCGGCTCCGGCAGTTCAGTTGGTACCGAAAACGACTTTGTTTGGCTACGCGATCGATCACCAGGAGTTCCGCGGTGGCGCGATGGTTATTGATTTAAAGCGTGTGGCTCTTTATACGCAAGACCAATTAGGTGTTGCGAGCATCAAGGGTCTTGGCCTTCGTTTGACGAAGGACGGCGCTGAAATCCGTTTTACCGATCAAGGTTTGCGTCCGCGTGTAACCTCTGCTTACAGTTACCAAATCCATGAGGTCGGCGCTCAAGATATCTTGGCGCAAGGCTCATTGAACGCTCAAGACGCGCAAGTCGTGATTCCTGTGCAAGTGGTTTTGGTCGAAAACAAAACCTACCAAGTAGATGTTCGCGTTGTTCGTCAGGGTTTGCCTTTGGCGGCCGACATCGACGTGGTGGCGTCTGCAACTCAGAAGCTGTCTTCACTGAAAGACGCCAGCGTTTATGCGAATAAGGCGATGGTGAACACATTCGAGATCCGCGGTGAAAAAGAAGAAGCCCGTTTGTTCTTCCGTGATCAATCGCCAAAAGACGAAGGTGTCAGCACGACTTACAAGATCGAGATTCTTGCGGGTGATAAAACCAGCACGAAGGTTCTCGCAGTTAAAGAAATTGCACGCGAAAACATGATCGTGACGACAAAAGACTTCTTCCGCATGTTGTTGGGTGCTGACTTGGGTGTCCCAGCTCAAGCCGTGACGGACCAGCTCCGCGCAGGTAAAACCGTGACGGCACGAGTGACGGTGACTCGTCAGCATGTTGGCCTGAATGAAGGAAACCCGGTCTCCTTCATCCTGAATCACACGGCGACGATTAAAAAGGAGTAGTCGGTAGTTCAGTTCGTAGTAATAACTACTTACGAGAAGCCTCAGCGAAGAGACGCTGAGGCTTTTTTAATCCAGTCGAGGTAGTAGAACACGCTGGTATAGATCGCATTGTAGCGACAGACATCAAAGTCTTTGCGCTTTTTCGCCTCAGTATTTGTCGAGTAGACAGCCGAAGCCACTCCGAATACGACTTTATGATCACCCATATCTGTGAAAGCCGGGCCGCCGGAATCTCCGTAACAAATTCCATGGCCATTCGTTTGGTCCACTAAGAATTGCGACTGCTCGGTGGTGACACGATTGCCTTTCACAGTTTGAGTCGTATACCGCAAAACGCCGCTGCCTCGAGGAATATCACTGCGAGCCGTTACCGTGCCATAGCCGGCAGCATAGAAGCGGTTGCCCATGCGACTGAGATCCCGTGCCGTGGGCAGATCCATCGGCACGAAGCCCTCGGGAGCTTCACCTTCAAAGCGAATGACACCGATATCTTTACGGTCATCATAAGCTACAGCATTGTATCCGGAGTTGGCTTTCATGGAAGATACATTGCGTGTGATGGTTTCAAAAGTGCGAGGACTTTTGCTGAAGTGAATGGTGTAGCTGCTTTCGGTCGCTTCGTCGATACAGTGAGCCGCTGTCAGAATCGTATTTTTAGAAATCAGAGTGCCGGTGCACCAGTACCCAAGATCCGCATTGTGAATTGCAACGACATGCTTGGCGAAGTTCTCTTGATCGACAACCTGGCCGCCGACGATCGAACTTGAATTAGAAGTTAATAACTGAGCATTGTGATGCACATTGGGACCGCAACCAACGCCCGCGAGTAAAGCGAGAAAGATAAAATGTTTTTTCATAGAATCGAGTACTTATTCGGGACCGTGGGCGACGACAAGTGACGTTGTTGTCATTGACGGAAACTTCTCTGCTTGTGCGATAGTTTGTAATGGCTCCGAAAACTCAAGAAGCCTGACGGCCTGGGAGGCCGGCAGGAGGTGGAGAGCTACGCCATTTTCATGTAGAGCTGCCATTGGCGCATGCCCATTTCGAATTCAAGGCGGGCCAATTGCATTTCCATTTTGATTTGTGAGAGCTTTGCTTTTGAAGCGTCTTGGAGTTCGCTTTTCATGCGCTCGTAATCTTCCGCAAGCTTTTTCATTTTCATTTGAGCCGCCAGGATTTTCTCGCGGAGGTTTTCCAACTGCTCCTCAGAGAAACCGCGGCTTTTCATTTTCAAACCTTCGACTTGCAGGCGGGCTTTCAAGATTTCGGCGTTAGAAATTTGACGAAGCTTTGTCGCAAGACCCATCCACTTCAACGTGAGGATCGTCCACTTGGTTGGATCCCAGTGGTACCAGCGAATACCGTTACGGTAGTCGATTTGGAATTTGTGATGGAAGTTATGATAGCCTTCACCGTGAGTCAGGAAAGCAACGAACAAGCTGTCGCGCGCCGAAATTTCTTTTGAGTAAGTTTGATCGCCTAAAGTGTGGCACAGTGAATTTACGAAGAACGTGCTTTGTTGAGTCAAAGCAATACGCAGACCGCCAGCGATCGCAAGGCCCGCAAGGGCGCTTCCCATGAAGTAGCCGATCAGCATCGGGAATGCAAAACCCGTCGCAATCGCAACCCAAACGTAGTACTTGTCCTGCAAGTAAACCATTTTATCTTTTTCAAGATCCGGAGCTTGGATTGGCAAGTTCACGCTGTCTTTGCGGAACATCCAGCCCATGTGCGCGTACCAGAAACCTTCATGGATATTGTAAGGATCGTTTTCGCTGTCGATTTTAGAATGGTGACGGCGATGATCTGAAGACCATTTCAAGCAGGAACCTTGAAAGCCAGATGCGCCGACTAATAAGAATACGGCTTTCATGATCGGATGCGCGTCGTAGCTCTTATGTGAAAACAAACGATGGTAGCCTGCCGTGATGCTAAGATTTGTCGCGGCGGCGAAAACTAAACCAAATGCGAGGATACCCCAGTGGACGTGGTCCGTTGTCAGGAAGTAAGCAACAGTAAGGATCACAGAGAAAAGGGGGTTCAAAATCAAAAACAAAGACACAGTGAGGTCATATTGCGCAAGCCACTGTTTGAACCGTTGTTTTAGAGACTTTTTTTGCATTAAGTTAATTCCTCCAACTGATTTTTATTGTGCCCGTAAAGGGGGCTTTTTTCCATGGGAAATACCATTTTGACAATTAACTGAATAAAAACGAAAAAAAGGCTGCGCCTATTAAAATTAGGCCAGCCTTTTTCTGTTTGTTTTCGAATGTATTTCTAAGTGAGTTAGATGCCGAAGCCAAGCAGTACTTTTATATACGAGCCAGACATATTGATATCTTGATCTGAGAGGTTCCCAGTCTTGTCGTGAGCGTCTTTCCAGCGGAAGTCTTCATAACCGGCCTCAGCGCCAACGTGGAAGCCAATAAGCTTCACGCCGGCTTCTAAACCAATGCTGTAAGAAGAGATTTTGCTAGAGCTAAAGTTCGCGGTTTCTGTTGAATTTGTAATCGCTTTGATTTCGCCAGAATGAGACAGGCCGTAACTGACGATTGGTCCCAAAAAGAGCAAAGTATCAATCAAACGATAGTTTAAAAGTAGTGCAGTGCGCGTATAGTTGGCTTTAAACTCAAGGCCACTGCTGCTGGCATCAACACCCATGTTTTCATAACGAACCCCGAAGCCAATTGGGAAGAGCGGCGGAGAGACAATGACGTCCGCGCCTAGACCATAGGTTGGGGCGACGGTCGGGATGCTACTTTGACCCGGAAAGAGCGGAGCCAAATCAGGTTTTGAAGCCAGCAGCCCGTAAGTGAGGCGGGCTTCAAACAAAGCGTGAGCCGGTGCGGAAATTAAAGAGCCCGTAATAATTGTGATTGCAAAAAGAAGTAGACGTTTCATACGGATTTTTCCTCCTGAGGAAATCAGAATTTCATTGTATCTCGGGGATTTCTTGAGGGTCCAAAATTAAAATCCAAAACGGACCTTGGTCTTTGCGCGAAGGGTTCTCGTGGTTTTAGAAATTCTTTGTGATACCTTTTATTTATGAAGTTAGCCCTCGTCCCATTGGAAGAATGGGAAAGACTCAACGAGCAATTAAAAATCCACTTTGATTTAGCAGCCGACAATTCGGTAAGAATCTACAAGGGGATGGCCCATGCGGTTTTTGAAGTCGGTCAGGGGACGGCGCAATTCATGTCTCATAAGCGCAGTTTCGGTGTCGTCAGAGGTCAAACTCCCTACTTTGAGTCTCTGTTGCCCTATTTCTATAAAGAAGTTTACGGTGTGCAACCCATCAATCACCAGGCTTTGACGGATCCTGAGGCTTGGGTGAGTGGTCTTAAGAAAGACACGATCTTCGTCCTGCACGCCGAAGATCATCCTGTGACCGGGGAGATCTATAATTATGATCGCCTCGACGAACTTTTGAACGAGAAAAAAATCTTCTCATTCCGAATTTCGCACTTTCGCCACAATTACGAAAAGAAGGAGCTCCGCCCGTACTCAGTACGGATGTGCTATTTGAATAATGATCTAGCGGTCGCATTCTGCGGTGAACGTTACAAGACGCCGTCGTTGATTGCACCACAGATGAGTTGGCACCCTTCGCAGATTCTGGAGACTGTTCGCAAAATTCATGTTAGCCCACAAGATCAGGCCTTGGTTGAAAATTTTGAAAAGTCTTTTGCCGAGATCGCGGCACCGTGGTTTGCAAGCCCCACCGCGCGCCTCTATGACCGTGTGTTGTTAAGGTTCCACGATGTAAATGCCGAAGCTTTGTTGCAAAGGCTGTTTGATCATCTGCAAGTGGATCCTTCGAAATACTACGAAACTCTAGACACCACAAACCTCTGCCGTTGGCTGCATTTTAAGACTTTCACCAGCTGGTGGGAGCCAAAACCGTCTACAGAAGATCTGGCGTCCTTGCTGGTGATCGACTCTGGGTGGCTTGTCACAAAAGATTTTGCCAAGATCCTTAAAACGACCTATGAAGAGATTAAGGCCGAGCAGAGCTGGTAGTTTTGCAAACCCAATCTGAGGCCTCTTTCGTGGGGCCATTCAGTGGAAATCAAAGAACGTTTCATCATATTGCGAGCAATGAAGTATTCCGAAGCGGATCTCATTCTGCATGCGATTTCTCCGGTGGGTGAAAAACTGTCGTTCTTAGCCCGTGGCGCACTGAAAAGTAAAAAACGTTTCGGTGGCGGCGTGCTCGAACCTTCGCACTTCGTGCAGTTTACTTATAAGCAGGCCAGCGAAGGTAAGATCAATACTTTGAACGAAGCGACCTTACTGAACGATTTCAAAAAAATTCGTCAGGACTACGATCATCTCGAATTCGCATTGCATGTTCTTGAATGTATCTCGCGTGTGAGCCAAGAAGGCGATAAGAACTCCGAAGCTCTCTTCAATCTTTTAGGCAATACTCTGAAAGCGGTTGAAAGCACCCAGGACGTGATGTTGCTGAGAATGCATTTCTATCTGAAGTTCATGATGCAGCAGGGGGTTCTGACGCCCGAGCCGTGGATGACTCCGCTCCTTCGCACCAACATCATGGAAAGCAACACTCTTGTGGATGATAAGAATCTGAAGAAAGACATTGCTCTGCATATGTCTTCGATTGAATCCGCAACTCAGCAGTATTTAAAGACCGCAGAAAATCACTAAGCTTTCTTACGCTTACTGGGAACCGCGCTCAGGGGATGATGAGTCTCGAGCGTGCGCGCCAGTTGGTCCACTCCCAGATGAGTGTACTTCTCGGTCGCTTGCAGGCTCTCGTGGCCGAGCAGCTCTTGCAGGGTTCTCAAGTTCGCGCCACTGCTTAGTAAGTGTGTCGCAAAGCTATGGCGAAGTGCATGGGGATGCAGCGGTTTCATCAGCTGTGCTTTTGCTCCTCGTTGACGAACCCACTCATAAGCCACGCGCGGACTGAGTGGCTCCATGCCGAAGACGTAGTCGCCTTCGCCCTCTTTGCGAAGTTTTTGAAGAACATCCATCGCCATGCTCGGCAGAATCACGAGGCGTTCTTTTCCGCCCTTACCTTTTAAACGCAGGCTTCGGGTAGAGAAGTGCACGTCAGACCACTTCAGCCCACACGCTTCACTCACCCGCAGGCCGCCTCCGTAGAGAACTAAAAACATCGCGCGGTCTTGCAGCTTGTGGGGAGTTTCAGGCTCACTGTCATAGGAGTGCAGAACTGCGAGCGCTTCATCGACGCTGAGGAAATGCGGAAGCTTCTTAGGTACTTTCGGGCAATGGATTTGGGTCGCTAAATCGCGTTCTGTAAGCTGTTCCTGGTAAGCCCAGCCGAAGAAGCTCTTTAAAGTGGCGGTTTTGCGGTTCCGGGAGGCCAAAGAAAGCCCGGCCCAGCCGTTCAGGGCCTCGCGGGCAAGGTTCAAAAGCTCAGTTTCGGAAGGGTTTGGGGACGATCCCGCTTTGTCCTCGGAACCGAAGGCCTGTTCTAGGTCCTTACGGTAAGCCTTCAGGGTGAGGGGGGATGAAGATTTTACAAAATTCATGTATTTCAAGTACTTAGATATACAATCGGAGAGGTTTAAGTACTTGGTGGCCATGCCTAAAATCCATTCCTTTAGATTTTACGGGGTCCTAAAAAAAGTATAATGCCATGCAAAAAATCGCTTGCATAAATTACAGCCCACCATGTATATTGCATCACGTTAGACGCAATGTATCAAAATTAGATTACTCGAAAGGCGGCACGTAATGGAGAATAACAACGGTTCATCATCCTCACATACTGTTTTACCTTCTTCCCAAAACTCACAGCAAGTTCTTTGGAACAACTCAGTCCAAAAATCGAGCGAGAATAAGACGATTGTCTATCAATCAGAGATCATGGGTTCTTTGATGAAGATGATTGATCGCGTAGCTCCTTCTGCGGCAAACATCCTCGTTTTGGGTGAGTCTGGTACGGGTAAAGAGCTCATCGCTCGTCATATTCATGAAAAATCAAATCGTCGTAATAAGCCGTTTGTTGCTATTAACTGTGGTGCTCTTCGCGAGACTTTGCTTGAGAGCGAACTTTTCGGACACGAGAAGGGTTCATTCACAGGCGCCTACAACAAAAAAATCGGTTTGGCCGAAGCTGCTAACGGTGGAACTCTTTTCCTCGATGAAATCGGTGAGTTGAGCCCAGGTATCCAAGCGAAACTTCTCCGTTTCATCCAAGAGGGTGAGCTCTATCGCGTTGGTGGCAAAGATCCAATCAAAGTAGACATCCGTTTGATCTCTGCAACAAACCGTGAGTTGGACGCTGAAGTTCAACGCGGTAACTTCCGTGAAGACTTGTTCTATCGTATTAATACAATTGTTGTGAACTCTCCACCTCTTCGCCGTCGTCGTGAAGATATCCCAGCCTTGGTAAACCATTTCTTGGGAAGCGCGACTCATTCATACTTGAACCGTGGTCGTAATATTTCTGAAGATGCTTTGAAAGTGCTTCAAAAATACGACTGGCCGGGTAACATCCGTGAATTGCAAAACGTTTGTGAACGTTTGCAAATCCTCTCCGAAGGTCACACGATCATGGTGAACGATCTTCCAGAGAACGTTCGCAATCCAGAGAAAGCGGACGACATCATTGATTACGATCCAAGCTTGACTCTTCATGAGCTCGAGAAGCGTTACATTCTCAAGGCGCTAGCTCACTTCGGTGGCAACAAAACTCAAGCTGCTAACAACTTGGGAATCACGATCAAGACTCTCTATAACAAACTCCATGAGTACGGAGAGTTTGAGAAGTTCGCTGTTCACTCTAAACCAATGAAGTAATTCTTCATCGAGGTTTCCGAGTGAAGCATCGTTTGTTAACACTCTTTATACCGCTCCTGACATGCTCAGCCTTTGCCAAGGCTGAGCATTCTTGTATGTACCGTCACATTGATGATGCGATGATTTTGAATCAGGCGCGAGCGCCGATTTATAATCGCCTCAGCAATGGTGAGAGTGCTATCGTCAGCGAGGCCATGATCTCATTCGAGAAGGGCCTGCTCCGCAGTGCAAGTCTTGCGGATGCTGCCGCATTTCCGTTTCAGCTTTCCGGCATTCCTATTCTTTGTGTTGATTACATTCACATGAGCGAAACTCCGTCGTTCCGTAACTCATTTGCGCAAGGGGCGCCGAAGCTGTCGCAATTTCATCCACTGAATATCCAGTCTGTCAAAACAGCTCTGACGGCGGCTTTACAGTCTGATGATTTTGAATCCATGATTGAAATCGCCACTCAGTCTATAGAAGAGCTTAATAAAGAGCCGCGCTTTAACTGCATGGTTCGCCATTTTCTCGAGAGCGCGCGCCGAATTGCGGGACTCGCTCCACAATATCAAGTGATGGCGGGAAGTAGATTGAGTGCTTACGGAACAAAGTTCATTTCGAAAAAAATTCTCAAAGGGCATATCAAATCTTTGGACGAAGCGGCCCGCATTGATCTCTTGTCCGCTCCTGTGCAGGCTCAGAACATTCCTATCGTTTGCCAGGATGTTCCTCATATCCCAACCGCCCCAAACCTGCTCCAGCCTTAGATCTCCTGTCAGGATTCTATTAATAAAGCTCTCAGGGGCTGTTCCTTTGTGCTCCCATCTGTTATACTCGCGGAAATTTGTGAATCAATATTTAAGGAGAAGCTCTATGAAAGCTCTTATGGTTCTTGCTCTGACTTTGATGACAACAGCGGCTCACGCAGCTCAAACAATCACTTGCTTCTACACAAGCAATTCTGAAATTCAAATGGATATCGTTGCTGAAGGCGACTACACAAATCCAATGAATATCGAGATGAAAAGTGTCTCTATCTACAATATGAACTGGAGTGAATTGCCAGAAGCAAAACGCCAGTCAGTTGTTGGTCAATACTTGAGCAACGACATCAACTTCGACGTTCGCTTGGCTGACGGCACTTACTTGCTCGTGCCACAACAAATCTTTGCTCCGGGTCACGACGGTTCTGTGTACGTGAACGGTAAAGACGAATATCGTTGCTTCTAATTTTGAAGATTTAGAACTCCTCAAGGCCCTGTGTCGCAGAAACACGGGGCTTTTTATTTTCATCCCCTAAAAGCCATGCAGAAAATCCTGGAGCTCACTTCGTTCTTTCTGCGAAAGCGCAAAGCCCGGTGGCGGCATGTGACCGGCCTCGACCATGTGCTGAATGGTGCCGCGCTGCTGACGTTGGAGTGTGCCTCTTGCGAAAAGACCCTCGTTTTGATGGCACTTCACACACACGCCGACTCTGAGTTCATCTTCATGAGGGGGGCCGCGAAAACGAAAAGGCACTTCGCGATGAGCATCTTCTCGGTCTTCAGCCGCATCGTAGCGAACCCGTCCGTAAGTTTTGATTCGTAAATTCCACCAGGCTGTCTTTATTTTCTCGCGGAGTGTGAGCGGGGCAGAAGAGCTCTCAGTCATCGGCCGGATCGCACGCGGTCCATTATTGTGACAAAGAAAGCAGCTCGCGCGATAAGGGATCTGCTGTTTTAGCAAATCTTCGTTCCATTCCAAAGGCCCCGGTTTAAATTGATAAAAGTAGGCGACCTTCGGCGATTTCGTTTTGTCGATGACAATGGCGATGCGATCCCATTTTTCGGGCGGAGGTTTCCGTCCGAAATGACTTTGATTCATCATCCAAACATCGCGATCAGCGCCTGGAAACCAACGGATCTCGTTAAAGACCGATTCAAGTTGGGGATTCTTGGATTCTTCGGATTCGATGAAAATGCCGGTGGTATTGGTTTGCACCCAAAGCCAAAGGCCCGCACTCAAAAGAGCCAGGGCCATCGTCAATGCAATTGCGAGTTGCGCGAACTTTTTCATTAGTAGGTGCAGGAAAAAGTCTCAGGTTCACTCGCACCCACCGTGAGTTTTGCATAGATATCCCAGCTAGAGGGTTCAGACAAGGTCGTGCCTGCACAACGACGGCAACCGCCACCATAGCGCGGAACCGATTTGACTTCCAAGGCCACTGGTTGGCCATCTGTCGAATTCAGATTGTAGCCGGTTGTTTGCGTATAAGTGCCTGTCCAAGTCTGCGTGTTATTTAAAATCACAGAGACAACGCCTTCACCAGTGGCAAAACCTTCTTGAGCTGGGTGTTGGATCGTCAGTGTGTTGCCGTTTCCGTAGTTCTTGCAGTGATAGTTTGCCAGAGCCTGCTGGCCCAAAACCAAACCGAGAGTTGCAAGAGTGATCATCTTCATCATAATTGTCTCCTTTTTAGTAGGGTTGTTCTCAGATGAAATTTAGGAGATTTTCCAAAATTAGAAAAATTAATTGTTTTTACATATACATTAAAATAATTAATACCTATGAAGATCTCAAGCCAGGGCCTGCAGGCCTTTACTCAGACAGCACTGACTCTTAACATCACTCAAGCTGCTGCCGACCTGGGCCTTACCCAGTCAGCACTTTCGCAGCGTCTCGCGGCCTTAGAAAAAGACCTCGAAGTGACGCTGTTTATTCGTGAGCCGCGTGGGCTTAAGCTCACGGAAGCGGGTCACAAGGTCCTGCGCTTTGCGAGCCTGAATCAGAAAGTCGAAGAAGAGCTTTTGTTTGAGCTCAAAGGGCATGCGCAAGAACTCGCGGGGACTTTCCGCTTCGCCGGCTTTTCTTCCGTTTTACGATCCGTGATTATTCCGGCTTTGGTGCCGTTTCTGCGAAAGCATCCGGGCGTGCATATCGATTTTCAGTCCTATGAGATGTTTGAACTGCCGGACGTTTTAAAATCGGCCAAGGCGGATCTCGCAGTGATGGATTATTCCCTGCAAAAGAAAAATATCCTCGAAGAGACTCTAGGTCATGAAGAGTACGTCGTGATTGAAAGTGCCAAGCAAGAAACGCCGGTGGATCTCTACTTGGATCACGGACCTGAAGACAATGCAACGGAGTCGTTCTTCCGTGAGCAGGGCAAGGCTCCCGAGTTTTACCGTCGTTCATTCATGGGTGATGTCTATGGCATTATTGATGGTGTTGAAGCGGGCCTGGGCCGCGCGGTGATGAGTAAGCATCTCATTGTGAATAACTCGAAGGTGAAACTGATCAAAGGATACGGGGCTTACAAGCGCCCCGTGGTATTGCATTACTTTGAACAACCTTATTATTCACGCCTGCATAAGAGCATCTTAAAAGAGCTGCAAGACAAGGCGCCGAAGTTTTTAAAACCTTAGCGCATCCACACATGCACTGGTAGAGGCATGCCCGGGTTCTTCGCGCGCACATACATGCGCACGAATTTCACTTTGCTGGATTTGAAGTAGCCGGTGTACTCATGGCCGGCCGTCATAGCGCCATCAAGGCCCGACACTTGAGTGCCCCACAAGAAGAATGAAATGATATCGAAGCGGTCCATGATCGCATCGCTGCCGACAACGACTTTCACCTCCGAGTAAGTGCCCGGATTGTGAATGAGGATGTCGGTGTATTTTGGCGACTGCTGGTTTTCGAGCAAGGTCGTCGCGACGACGGGAATCCACGCGTCCTCAGAGGCGAGGGCGGGCGAGGCATTGAACAAAAAAATCGTGCTGAGAGTCAGTAAAATATTTTTCATACAGCCTTTCTATCGCGTGGAGGTGCCTGCTGCAAATGACGAAGTCTTGACGACTTATTCATATCCACTAATGAGTCCACAGAGTTTCTTGCCACTGACCGCCGCGCAGAGTTTGCGCCTTGAGGATGTCTTCTTCTTTCCAGATACACAATGTGTAAGCCGGACCGCTGTGGTGGATGTAGCCGCAGTACATTTTATTGTCTGAGAAGTATAAATACCCCTGACCATTCTTTTGGCCGTCTTGATAAGTCGTGACGAAGAGTTTTGTTTTTTCACCCTTCTTAGGCGAGATGAGCTTCACGACGATTTCTTGATCGGCTTCTGGGCCGTTCCAATGTCCGACAAGATCGCTAGGTGCTTGATTCAATGGAAACGGAATGGGATCATCGCCAGGTCCTAAGCGGGCGGCCCAACTGAGAGAGAAGCTTAAAAGTGTCAGAAAAATCAAAAATGCTTTCATGGTTATATCCCTCAGAGAATTGAAATCTTGGTGTCTTTATTCAGCAGATATCCGTCGCGTGATCTCAGAATATAAGTGTGCTGTTGTTGGTTTGGTTCAATCAAAGTTCGAATGCGCTTAATCGTAACATAGATACCATTGTCATGAATGGCAGGATTGTATTTTTGTTGCCACAGTTTCTCTGCAAGATCTTCTTTAGAAAAGGGCACGCCGGGATTGGACATTAAAAGCTTCATCAAATCCATCAGAATAAATTGGTTCTTGAGTTCAATCATTCCGTTATTACGTTCAATCAGAGTCTTTTTCTGCAAATCTAAAATCAGATCAAACCCTTGGGTTGGTGCGTCTCCGGCTCTACGAAGGAGATTATTAGTAACGCGCGCAAGACGCTTGAAATTCACAGGGTCGATCATGCGATGAGCGAGATTGAGGTAAATTCTCGCAGTCTCGTTGTCTCCGGACTCAAGATAGATGTGACCAATTTTCGCAGTGACCGACAAAGCATAGTGATGATTTTTCAAAACCTTCACGAGGTCGTACGCTTTCCAGGCATACTCAATCGCGCGGACATTATTCTTTTGTGCGAGTTCTTGATTGGCTTTCAATAGCAGGACGGAAATTTGCAAATCGGTGCGTTGGATTTGCTGAGTGATCATCTCAAGCTGTTTAATTTTTTCAGTCAGCTCCGCCGGAGGCCTTTTCAGTTGGTAAGCGGCTTGCACACAGCCGAAAAGTGCCTGCGCTAAAGTAAACAGGCAGTTACCTTCAATTGCAGAGCTGAGAGCTTCTTCAAAAAGCTGCAGGGCCTCGGTGGCTTTGCCTTCAGTAATCGCGTGATAACCTAAGAGATAACTATGGGTCGCTAAACCTTTTTTACCAAGAGTCGCGAGGTGAGGAGAGATCTCGTGAATAAGACTAAGGCGCTTGTCGGTTTCTTCGAGCTCAAGATAAATTCTCAGGCGGATTAAAAGAGCCTCGATGTAGTTTGTATCTGTGGCATCCGTCTCACCACAGAATTTTTCGAGCGCATCGAGTGCTCTTAAAAATTCTCCTTGATGGTAAAGGCTTTGGCCGAGATCAAACAAACTCATCGAGGACAGGTTTTGTCATTTTTTGATGATTGCGGCAATGAAAATGACAGAAAATTAAATTATTAAACTCTGTGTTGTATCAAGGGCTTGAAGGATACAGGCGGGAAACAGCAAAAAAAAAAGACCGCCCAGAGGCGGCCTTTTTTATTCACGAGAAGTGAACTCAGAGATTAGAAGTAACCTTCTTCATCGTCGTCGTTTTCTTCGTCTTCATCGTCATCGTCTTCATCATCGTCAGACTTGTTCGTTGTATCTTCCAAGTCTTCGAAAGAATCGTCTTCTTGCTCTTCAGCGTCTTCCCAACCTTCTTCTTCGTTGATTGGCTCTTCTTCGATATCAACCATGCTATCAAGTTCAGCTTCGTCGTCGAACTCGTTAGAGATATCATCCAAAGCAGTTTCAGGTTTGATTGCAGCAACAGTTGCAGCACCTACAACCGCACCGACTGCCGCAGCTTTAGCTTTTGGAGCTGGAGATTTTTTAGCTGCTTTTTTCGGAGCAGCCGCTTTTTTCGCTGCAGGCTTTTTAGCTGCTTTCTTAGGGGCAGCTTTCTTAGCAGCTTTTTTTGGAGCGGCCTTTTTAGTCGCTTTTTTCGCTGCAGGTTTTTTAGCGGCTTTTTTAGGAGCTGCTTTCTTAGTTGCTTTTTTGGCAGCCTTTTTTGGCGCCGCTTTTTTTGCTTTTTTAGTTTTCGATGCTTTTTTTGCCATGAGGTGCCCCCTTAGAAGTTAAATCGCATGGAATAGAGCCTAGCGATTTTTTAGGGGGCAAGCAATAGATAATTATACTCTCACAGTCTCCTGACCTAAGTCCTTTACGTCACACTATGGTCATTAGAAGCGGAAGTGGTCATCGATGATTGCTGCTATAGAATCCGGCATTTGCGTATTCATGAAGAAGCCGCCATTGAAACCGCTCTTCGCAGGCACTGTGGCGAAATAACCAATCGTGTCCACGCCTCTGCGGATCGGGAAATTGATTGCAACATAAGGATCAAATGGGCTGGAAAGAAACACTCCGACCACATTGACGCCGATGTAAAAATTGAACTTCACGTTATTTTTGCCTGGAATCGCAATCGCAACGCTTGGCAACTCGCCACTGGCGACCTGCGGAAGTGCATCTCCATTTGGCAAACGAGCAGGGTTTAAGAAGCTTGCTCCTTTGCGCACATAGCGTAAAGGAACACTCACCGCCAGGTAAGAAGCTCCCTTGTCGTCTTTGTAAGTCATGAAAGTGACGTCTGGAAGGTCTGGAATAGTTCCCTGAGCACTTTCGATATATGGATTTACCTGGAGTGGGAGGATCAGTAAAAGCGCATTGTTTGTCTTGTCGATATCAACGACCAAAGTACCGTCATCGCTACCGCCAGAGATCGTTCCTTTATATTGGAGCTTTTGATATGCATCCGGGTCGGCTGGATTGACACCTGGATCTACGCCACCATTGCCTACAGAGCTAGAGCGATTGCCGCTATTGTCGAAAACCGAGTTAGCAAACTCAAAACCGCCGTTGCTGCCGCATGCAGTAAGGCTCAGAAGCGCGCAAGTGACTGCTAAACTTTTGAAGATGGTTGGTCGTAACATAAGTCCTCCCGACACCTTATTTTTCGGATAAAGGTCGGGCAGACTTTAGTTAAATATTTGATATTATTAGTAAAATAGTTATACAGAAAAATTCAAAATCCCCGGACCAAACGCCGGGCTTGTCGATAACTTTGGCGAAAAAACCGGGATCAGCTACGCGCCTTATGGTTTGAGTGCGAGGGAGTGTGAGCCACCGGCTGAGATCTTCGCCCATGTCAGGTCGGTTCCGATCTGTACAGGGGAGGACGTGGTCGTGGTATTTCCAGTTCCAAGCTGTCCCGAAGGATTGGTGCCCCAAGCCCAGAGGCTGCCGTCGGCTTTCTGCGCGATGACGTGTGACGCTCCGGCTTTCACTTTACTCCACGTTGTGCCGCTGCCGACTTGAACCGGCGAAAAAGCATATTGATCAGAGCCGGGATTAAATCCGAGCTGGCCGCCGTCATTGCGGCCCCAAGCCCACAGCGTGCCATCGGTTCTAATTCCGATGGTGAAAGATTCACCGGCGGAAATCTGCTTCCAGTTTGTCACGGTTCCGACTTGGCGAGGGAAGTTGTAGAGGAAGCCGAGTTCGCCGAAGGTGTTGATGCCCCAGCCCCACATGGAGCCATCGATTTTAACTCCCATCATTTGGGCGTAACCCACAGAGGCCCGGGACCAGGTATCACTGCCGACTTGCACTGGTGAACTGCGGCTATTGCCACTGCCTTGGCCGAGCGTAAAGAAGCCACCGTAGCCCATCACCCAAAGAGTGTCGTCGCTTTTAATCGCTGCGGAATTGAAAGCTCCGGCGGAAACATATTTCCAAGAAGCCGACCCAATTTGTACCGGCGAACTGCGGTGAGTTCTGTTGCCGCTTCCGAGTTGGCCGTCGGAATTCCATCCCCACGCCCAAAGCGTGTTGTTGGTTTTTATCGCAAGCGTGTGCCAAACGCCGCAAGAGACGGATTTCCAGTCAGTCAGTGTGCCGACTTGAACAGGGCTTGTGATGGATTGGCTGGCGGAGCCTAGGCCGAGTTCACCGGAGTTGGCCTTGCCCCAGCTCCAAAGGGTGCCGCCGGTTTTCACAGCAACAGTGAAGTAAGAACCTGCGGAAACATCTTGCCAATCGGTGTCTGTGCCGACTTGGGTGGGGACCGAGCAAGCGGTGTACCCGCCGACTCCCAGTTGGCCATCGTAACCAGCGCCCCAGGCCCAGAGGGTGCCATCTGATTTAATCGCAACGTTATGAGAAGTTCCCGCGGCAATTTTCACCCACGTCGAGCCCGCACCGATTTGCACCGGAGAGCTTCGGCTCGTCGTTGCGCCATCGCCGATACTGCCGTTGCGATCAAGGCCCCAAGACCACAGTGTGCCGTCACTTTTTAGAGCCATCGAGCTCCAGGTATTGACGGTGGCTTTTGTCCATGTCGTGAGGGCGCCAATTTGAACGGGGTATTGTCTGACAGTGGTATTTTGTCCGTTACCCAACTGGCCGTCGTAACCATTTCCCCAAGCCCAGAGTGTGCCGTCTGCACGCACCCCTAAGCCACCGCCGATGCCGGTGATGGTGTTTTGCTCGCTATCGATATTTCTTTGCGAAACCTCAAGCCATGAATCTGTATTTGCTTGTATCGGTGTTGTTGATACAAAGCCGATCTGCCCCCAGGAGTTATCACCCATTCCCCAAAGAGTTCCATCGGTTTTCACCGCCATTGTATGCCAGCCGCCGCTGGTGATCGAGGTCCACGTCGTGTCCGTGCCCACTTGCACCGGAGAGCTGCGATTGATGAATGTGCTGTCACCGACGGCGCCGTAGGTGTTGGATCCCCAGCTCCACATTGTGCCATCCGTTTTTATGGCAGCGCTGTGCGAGCCCCCCGCAGAGATTTTACTCCAGTCGGTGAGCGAGCCAATCAGCACCGGAGAGCTTCGGTTCGTGCGAGTGCCGTCTCCGAGCTGACCTTGTTGATTGTTTCCCCACGCATAGAGGTTGTTATTGGATTTAAGAGCGAGCGAGTGATTGTTGTTAGTTATGATCGACGCCCAGTCGGTGAGAGCGCCCACTTGGACCGGTGAGCTGCGGTTGGTGCGAGTGCCGTCACCGAGCTGGCCGTTGTTGTTGGTGCCCCAATTCCAAAGCGTGCCGTCGGTTTTCAGTGACAGAGCGTGGTTTGCTCCCGCGCAAATGTCACTCCAGTTTGTGAGTGCGCCGATTTGCACAGGTGCTGATTTGTCGAGGATCGTGCCGTCGGCCATTTGACCGAGGCCGTTTTCTCCCCAGGTCCATAAGCTGAGAGAAGTTGAAGCCGATGGTTGTTTCCAGAAAGCAAACGGAATCATTCCTCCCAAAGCTTCTTTGAAAGTGAGTAAAACCGAAGAGGCGAGAACAGACTTTAAAAACTGGCGGCGCTGATGTTCCATAGAATAAGTTTAGGAACGCTCCGCTCAAGGCGAATACTGAAAATTCAAAATCAGGATTTCAAATTGTACCCATGTGTTCCAAAAAAGGTCCTGTTCCAATTTTTTCGACCACAAAAGGGCCAGTGCCGTGGGCTACGAAAAAAGAAAAATGCCGATGGGGTTGGCCATCGGCATTTTATTTTTTATCGAGCTCAGCAGCGAGCAGGGCCCGCCGCTTTTATTTCTGACTATTAACCGATCAGTTTCAAAGCCAATTGGTTAACTTGGTTCGCTTGAGCAAGAGTCGAAGTACCAGCTTGCAACAAGATATTGTTACGAGTCATCTCAGAAGAAGCCTGAGCTACGTCAGTGTCACGGATACGTGAGTTAGACGCAGACATGTTCTCAGTAGCAACACCCAAGTTGTCAACAGTCGAAGTCAAACGATTTTGAAGGGCACCAAGATTAGCGCGAGTACCATTCACTGAAGTTTGAGCAGCATCGAGGAGTGCAAGAGCTGACTGAGCACCTTCTTTAGAAGTGTAGTCAAGACCTGACAATCCGAGAGCATCGAGAGTTGCAACGTTTTCACCAGCGTGGAAAGTGATGCGATCTTCTTCTTGATTGTTGAACAAACCAACTTGGAAATCGAAGTCTGGTGTAGAACCATCCAACAATTTTGTAGTACCCCAAGTAGTTACTGAAGCGATACGTTGAATCTCAGATTTCAACTGTTGAACCTCTTTATCCACGAAACCGCGCTCAGTTTGTCCAACTGTATCAGAAGCAGCTTGGATACCCAACTCACGAAGACGAACTACGATGTTGCCGATCTCATTAAGACCACCCTCAGCAGTTTGCACCATTGAGATACCATCGTTCGCATTACGTTGAGCTTGTACACCAGAGCGGATTTGAGCTTTCAAGTTTTCACTGATTGCCAAACCTGCAGCGTCGTCAGCAGCTTTATTGATACGGCTACCAGAAGCCAATTGAGCCATAGAGCTGTTGATTTGACGTTGGCTACCGATCAAGTTTCTTTGAGCGTTCAAAGCCGAAATATTTGTTGTTACACGCATTCCCATTTAAAATTCCTCCGTTTAATAATTTATTTTTTTCATCTCAATACCTTCCTTGTTTTTATTTCCCCCGAGTCCATTTTTGTGGGGGCGGCATCCGAGCCGATTTTTATTTTCTTTGGCCTATTACTATTTAAGAAAACTAACTGAACATTCTATTGTTCGTTTTTTATCTCATCCGTGAAGGCCCTCCTTTCGGTTTACTAGGAGAGAGTGTGACCTTGTTGCTCTCTCTCCGGTCCGTCCTGGATCCACATTAGTAAGTGTGAATACAAAAACTCATTGATGCGTTTAAGATCGGGATTCGCGACGAAGTCTTGACAGGACTGTAGGCGGGTTTTGCGCTTTTTTTACAATACTAGCCCAAGGATAGTGGGACTCTCAGAGGGGAATCAGGACGAAGGATTGTCCTGCGTCAGTCTGTTACAATACTTTGGGTGGATTTTCAGAGGGGAAACGGGACTTTGGATGAGTCAAAAATTAGCGGGGACTTTTTGTTACTGGGCTTTGTTTTGGAAAATGGATTTTAGTCGGTTTTAGTTAGGCGGTGTGGGGTGGCTTTTTCTGCTGGCTCCGCACCTCTTTCTGCATCCTGCAATCGGGGCGACTGCCCCGAACCCCGTAAAGGCCGGCCGTCGTGGCCGCCCTTCCGACGTCACTTGGGAGCTCAAGAGCAGCGTTAGTACTTGTCTTCATTGTACGTTGGACAGCCGGCCACGATGGCCGGCTGTAGCTGGAGCTCGAGGACAGAGTCCTCGATTCACATGGATGGATGTACTTCGGCGCAGCCAGTATGGTTAAGGGAGCTCTAATCAATCTCAATAAAACGACACTGAGCTATTTTACCTGACATATTGTAATCAGCCTGCTGCTGCGCACGCAGATGCGGCCCCGTCTTATAGCCGAGCGTACAGGTCACCGAAATCGAATTAAAATGCGAGCAGTCTTCGCAGGCCGTGCGGAAGTCATATTTGAGATAATCCGTTGGATTGATCCCGTCCTTCTTAATGGAAGGATGTATGCGTTTTGGTTGAAATTTTGGGTTAGGTTTACCGCCGAACATTGACAATCTCTCCTGAGGCCTCATTCTTAATACAGACGGAGGACATCATGAGCAACGACATTGAAAAAATGACGCGTAAAAGTCAGGAGGCCATGCAGGCCGCTGCCCAAAACGCTGAAACTCGCGGCAATCCCTCAGTGGAGCCCGAGCACCTCTTGCTGGAGCTTTTGCAACAGTCTGAGGGCATCGTTCCTCGTGTTCTTGAGAAGCAAAATCTCTCCGTCAAATCAATGATAGAAGACTTGAAATCGAAGATCGATAAACTGCCCCGCGTGAGCGGTGGCGGTCAAAAGATTTTTGCCAGCAACCGCCTACAAAAACTGTTTACAGTTTCTAATCAGGTGGCTGCAGACTGGGGAGATGCCTATATCTCCACCGAGCACTTTTTGTTAGCAATGCTCGGAATGAGCGATAGTGAGTTGAATGCTTTTTTTAAAAAGCATCACGTGAAGCATGATCCAACGGTTCAGGCTCTTCGGGAAGTTAGAGGAAACCAAAAAGTGACAGATGATGATCCAGAAAACAAATACGAAGTCCTTGGCAAGTACGCCCGGGATTTAACGGCACTCGCGGCCGAAGGAAAGCTCGACCCCGTGGTCGGTCGTGACGAAGAAATCCGTCGCGTGATTCAGGTGCTTTCACGTCGTACAAAAAACAATCCGGTTCTGATCGGGGAGCCAGGCGTGGGTAAAACCGCAATCGCGGAAGGTCTTGCCGTGCGCATCCTGAAACAGGACGTGCCCGAAAATCTTATTGGCAAAAAACTGATGTCGCTCGATATGGGCGCCTTGATTGCCGGCGCGAAATATCGTGGCGAGTTCGAAGACCGTTTGAAAGCCGTAATCAAAGAAGTCACCTCAAGTGACGGTCAGATTATTCTTTTCATCGACGAGATCCATAATCTCGTGGGTGCGGGGAAGACTGAAGGTGCGATGGACGCCGGTCAGTTGTTGAAGCCGGCATTGGCCCGTGGTGAGTTGCGCTGTATCGGTGCGACGACTTTGGATGAGTATCGCAAGTACATCGAAAAGGATGCGGCTCTTGAACGCCGTTTCCAGACTGTGCTTGTCGATGAACCAAGTGTCGATGATGCGATCACGATTTTGCGTGGTCTCAAAGAAAAGTACGAACTCCATCACGGGATCCGTATCATGGACTCCGCACTGGTTGCGGCGGTGAAGCTCTCGCATCGTTATATCCAAAACCGTTTCTTGCCGGATAAAGCGATCGACTTGATCGACGAAGCGGCAAGTAAGCTCAGTATCGAAACGAAGAGCGTGCCGGAAGAGATCGATAAGATCGAGCGCGAACTCATGCAGCTCAGAATTGAAAAAGAAGCTTTGAAGAAAGAAAAAGACGAGGGTGCCAAGGACCGCTTACAGATCATTGAAAAAGAAATCAAAGATCTGACGGCGCAGAATCAGCAATTGCGCGAGCAATGGAATTTTGAAAAAGGCGGCATTGAACAGATTAAGAAAATCAAAGCCGACATCGAAGAGGCTAAAAATTTAGTCGCAAAAGCAGAGCGCGAAGGCGATCTCGGCAAGGCGGCGGAATTAAAATACGGCAAACTGCCTGAGATGGAAAAGAAGCTCAAAGACTTCGAGGCTCGCAGTCAGAAGTCGGCGAATGAGACTCGCATGTTGAAAGAAGAAGTCAGTCCTGAAGACGTGGCGGAAGTCATCGCGAAATGGACGGGCATTCCAGTTTCAAAAATGCTTGAGAGCGAGTCGCACAAGCTTCTCCACATGGAGGAGCAATTGAAGAAACGCGTTGTCGGTCAGGATCATGCGCTGACAGCGGTGGCGGATGCCATTCGTCGGGCGCGTGCTGAGATTTCTGATCCAAACCGTCCTATCGGGACTTTCATTTTCTTGGGTCCGACGGGTGTCGGTAAAACCGAAACGGTAAAGGCTCTCGCGGAGTTCCTGTTTGATGACGAGCAAGCCGTGGTTCGTATCGATATGAGTGAGTACATGGAAAAGCATTCTGTGGCTCGTTTGGTCGGCGCGCCTCCGGGATATGTGGGCTACGAAGAAGGCGGTCAGTTGACGGAAGCCGTTCGTCGTAAACCCTACAGCGTGGTGCTCTTGGATGAAGTTGAAAAAGCTCATCCGGATGTTTTCAACATCCTGCTGCAGGTTTTGGATGATGGACGCTTAACCGACGGTCAAGGCCGTACCGTAGACTTTAAAAATACGGTCCTGATTATGACTTCAAATATTGGTTCGCATGCGATCATCGATCCGAATATGAGCGAAGAAGCAAAAACCAAAGCCGTCAACGAGGCAATGCGTGCGCACTTCCGTCCTGAGTTCTTAAACCGCATCGATGAGATCGTGATGTTTAAAGCCCTTGGCGAAAAACAAATCGCAGGCATTGTGAAAGTGCAGCTTGATTTGGTTGAGCAACGTCTAAAAGCGAAGAAGATTGCGATCGACTTCGCAGATTCGGCGATTCAGTATCTCGCGAAGAAAGGCTACGACCCGGTATATGGTGCTCGTCCTTTGAAGCGCGTGATCCAAAACGAATTGCTGAACCCGCTTTCAAAGCAGATCATTGCCGGCGATGTGCGGGCGGGAGATCAAGTGAAAGTGGAATCCGGCGATGGCGGACTCAAGATCAGCAAAAAATAACCGCTAAACAATCTTCTAACTAAAAAAGCCCCTCTTCTGAGGGGCTTTTTTTATGTTCGCGGTTTCATCAATTTTGGGATCGCTCCGAGCAGGATCTTCTTTTCTTCGGCACTGAGTGGTTCGAGGAAGTCGGTTTCAAGCTTTCGCATTTCGGGAGTGATCTGATCCAGGAACTTTCGACCACGCGGAGTGATTTGCAAGTATTTCTCGCGTCTGTCGGTTTCAGAACTCACGCGCACGACATAGCTGAGTTTCTCAAGACCGTCGATCAGCTTCACAATGGTTGCCTTATCGATGCCCATTTGCAGGCCTAATGAAACCTGGTTAAGACCGTCCGATTCTTTAAGAATATTCAAGATGCCGAATTGTGGGGCGACGAGTCCCGCATCGAGAAGGTATCCGTCGACGATGGATCTAAATTTTAAAGCCACCTTATATAGACAATAGCCTAGGTGCTTTTCCAAAACCGGGTGGAGCATTCCGCCCGCCGACGGGGGCGCTCTCCGATGGGCACCTATCATCTCGTTCTTGATTTGAGCCAGCTTTGGTTTTTTTGGTGATTTTGTCGTCATATATGATAGATTCTAACACAAATGGTTAGTTCAGCAAACCATTTGGGAATTAAACGATAAGTAAAACGACCGAGGTCCTCATGCACCTTCTCAAGTTGAGTCAACGTCTTTCTTTTGCCTTCTTCGCCGCCCACTTACTTGCATCGACATCGTTTGCGCAAGAGCTGACTGTGCAACAAGCGATCAGTGAATCTGAGACTCACTCGCCGCGTATTCAGAAAGCAAAATCTGCGCAAGAAGAAGTCGCTTGGAAAAAGACCGAAGCGTTAAATACTTTCCTGCCTTCTGTGCAGGCCTCAGCAAGTTACCTTTTTGATAAGAAATATGTCTTTACGGATATCTCTCTCGGTGGCGCACCGGTTTCTGTACCGGGCGTTGTTCCAACGACAAATCTTGCCATCACAGCAACTTATCCGTTGTTTGAAGGCATGGCGGGCGTTCGTCGTTATTCTTCGGCAAGTTCGTTCTCTTCTGCAGCTCAAAAAGAATACGACTGGGCGGAGTTTCAATTAAGCCGTGAGGTCATTCTTCAGTTTTATAAAACACTCGCGGCAAAAGATCTTCTTCAGGTCGCGGAGCAAAACTTAAAGACGTTGCAAGATCACTTGCGTGACGTGAATCTTTTTAAGAAAGCAGGAATGTCGACGAACTATGACGTTCTTCGCGTCGAAGTGCAAGTCAGTGAAGCTGAGTCTGAAGTTCTCAATGCGACGGACAACCTTGCGGTGGCCCGCACGAAGCTTGCAGAAGTGATGGGTCTTGAAAAAGACGAGCGCGCTCTGACTGGCGTTTGGCCGGCGTTTAACCCTAAGAACACAGAAGGTCTTCGTAAAGAATCTTTGAGCTCACGTCCTGATTTGCAAGCGTTGGAATTACGCACCGAGGGTTCGCAAAGCCTTTCAAAAGCGGCCGGCAGCTACTGGGTGCCACGTTTGTCTGTATTTGGCCAATATCAATATTATAATAACCGTAATGATAAGTACGATGACTGGGATAATTTCCGTAATGCCTATCAAGTGGGTCTCAGTATGACTTGGAACCTGTTTGACGGGATGACTTCGATTGCCCGTGACCATCAGGCTTTTGAGCAATCCGTACAAACAGAGAAAACTCTCGTACAGGCGCGTTTGAAAGCGCAGCAGGATCTTGAGTTCTGGAAAAGAAAGTATCTCTATTATGGAACTGTTTTCAAGGCTCGTCAGAACGACGTTGTAAAAGCAGAAGAATCCGTTCGCTTGGCTCGCCAAGGGAAGAAAGTCGGAACCAGAACTGACACGGATTTGCTGGATGCCGAAGCGGAGCTTTTCAGAGCCCGCGCATTGATGGTGAATGCGCAGATGGGTTCCCTTGAAAGCTTGGTCAATCTAGAACTCACCACCGGTAATAAATATTTGAATTTTAATTAAGAATTTTTTGAAAGCAGGGATTTATGGATAAGAAGAAGATTTTAATGGGCGCAGGAGCGGTTGCAGCTGTCGCAATTGCGTACTTCGGGTTCGAGCAAATCATGTATGTCACAACGGACAACGCGCAGATCGAGGCGCCGGTGGTGATGCTAGCGGCGAAAGTGCCGGGTTATATCGTTGAGGTCAAAGTGGTTGAGGGTCAAAAGGTAAAAGCCGGGGATGTGCTGGCTGAAATCGACAGCCGCGATTACCAAAACACTTTGAAGCAGGTCCAAAGTGAGCTGCTCAGCCTTGAATCACGCCGCAGAGACGCCGAGCGCAACTACCAGCGTATTTCTGAGCTCTACAAACAGAGCGCCGTCAGTACTCAACAGTACGACACGGCAACTGCAAACTACTCGGAAGTAAAATCGAAGTATGAAGCTGTTTCTGCACAAGTCGATCAAGCGAAGTTGAATCTTGAAAATACCAAAATCAAAGCTCCGATGGATGGGTCGATTGCAAAGAAATCGGTTGAAGTCGGTCAGTTGGCTTCGGCAGGCGTTCCTTTGATTGGTTTTGTCGGCGGCTCTGAGCGCTGGGTGATGGCGAACTTTAAAGAAACCGAAATCGGCTCTATCAAAGTTGGCAGCACCGTGGATGTTGAAATCGATGCCATCGGTGGCAAAAGTTATCACGGCAGCGTTTCAGCGTTGAGTGCGGCGACGGGAGCTACTTTCACGCTCTTGCCTCCAGACAATGCGACAGGCAACTTCACAAAAGTGGTGCAGCGTGTGCCAGTGAAAATCAAACTTGAGAATCTCGCGGATGCGGATCTTGAGCTTTTGCGCGCCGGTCTTTCTGCTTACGTGAAAGTGAAAAAGAACTAATAACCTGAGGGTTTTATGAATAAGCCGAATCCGCTGATTATATTTGTCGCGGTCTTAGCCTCATTGCTGGAAATCATCGATACCTCCATCGTGAACGTGGCACTCACGACCATGATGGGGAATCTCGGGGCGACGCTCGAGGATATCAGTATGGTGATCACCGGCTATGCGATCGCGAACGCCATCGTCTTGCCGATCTCTGGCTGGTTCAGTGAACGCATCGGTCGCCGCAAATACTTCCTCGGATGTATCACGGCATTTACTTTGACGTCCGTGGCTTGCGGTCTCGCACCGAATTTAACGACGTTAATTGTTTTCCGTATCTTACAAGGTCTCTTCGGTGGCGCTTTGTTGCCGACATCTCAAACGCTGATTTATGAACAATTCCCGAAAGAAAAAGCAGGTATTGCAGGCGCCATCTTCGGGATGAGTGTCATGGTCGGCCCTACTTTGGGTCCGGTGATGGGTGGTTATCTGACTGATAACTTCGGTTGGAGATCTATTTTCAATATCAATCTTCCACTCGGTATTTTGGCCTTGGTTGTTGGTATGAGTGTCATCTTTGATCGTGCTCCGCAAGCCGGTGAAGCCGCTGCTGAAAAGCCAAAACTCGATTGGACGGGATTTGCTTTGTTGGTCCTCGGTATCGGTTGTCTGCAATTCGTCCTTGAACGCGGTGAAGCCGACGACTGGTTCTCGTCAAAAGTGATCTTGCTCAATACCATCATTGCAACAGTGTGTATCCCGGCCTTTATTTGGTGGGAGCTAAAAGTTAAAAATCCTATCATCAATATGCGCATGTTCAAAAATCCCCTCGTGCAAAACGGTGTGATGTTGATGGGCTGCTTGGGATTTTTCCTATACGCCGTGGTCTTTATCTTGCCTGTCTTTGTGGGGCGCGTTTTCCATTACGATGCCACCCAGACGGGGGCTCTGTTTATTCCGGGTTCGCTCTTAACGGCCTTAATGATGCCGTTTATCGGTCGCATGATGATGAAGGGTGTGAATCCAAAGTACCTGATTGCGATCGGCTTCCTTTCCCTGGAGGTCTGTTTGTGGATGATGTCGGGCCTGGCTCCACAATCGTCGAAGGCAGAGGTGCTGAATCTGCTTTATGTGCGCGGTTTCGGGATGGCCTTCTTGTTCGTGCCAATCAATTCATCGATCCTTAGCCAATTTAAGGGGCCGGATCTAGGGCAGGTATCAGGCTTGCTGAATCTTTTCCGTCAAATCGGCGGCAGCATTGGTGTCGCGATGGTGGGGACCATTCTTACCAAGCACAACTATCAGAACTACGCGGATATTTCTAACAAGGTGTCATTGTTGAATCCCGCTGTGCAAGCGCAGTACTACAACACTGTCAACGGCATGAACAGCAAGATGTCCGACGGAGTCGGCTTCTATCATGGAACTGAAGCAGCGATTAAGAGCATCTGGGGACGCGTGCAAAATCAAGTCTTCATGATGAGCTTCTTACAGCTCTGTTTTATCCTGATGTTCATCGTAGCCATTGGTTTCATCCCTCTGTGGAGAATTCGTCTGAAAGAAGGCCCTACGAAAGTGGTCGATGCTCACTAAGAAGAAGCCCGGTGATGAACCGGGCTTTTTTTATAGCCTTGGAATCAGGAATTAATTTCAACGGGCGGGCTGAGCTCTGCCAAAGCTTCAATAGACGCTTTTATTAACTCTACATTACACCAAGATTACTTCTCGTTCAGACCCATTTTCTGGTGATGACAGTCGGCTGTAGACCATGATCTTATTCCTGCCAAACGTATAAACCCCGAATTGGCGGGGTGTTTCTACCGGGCTCCGCAAAAGTCCGTCTACGGAGGATATCATGAACAAGCAGTTTCTCATTGCTATCACGATAGCTTTGATCTTTAACACTTCTTTGAGCTTCGCCCAAAGCGGCGATCATCCAGGAAAAATCTCGGACGATTCAGCTCTCGTAGCAGCCGAAGAAAGTCATCAGAATGTGTATTATGTCGAGGCCGGGAATCTCACGGTTTCAAACATTTTGCCTGATGATACGACGGGTTTGCCACATCAGAAATGGCAAGCCAAGCTTTCGGATGGTCAGACGATCACGGTGATTTACAATTCAGATATGGGAGCTCGTGTTCCAGTTAAGATTGGCGATAAGTTCGGCGTGGGTGGTCAGTATATTCAAACTCCCAACGGCGGCTTAATCCACTGGTTGCATGATGACCCAAAACACAATCGCCCTGACGGCTACGTGTATTTGAACGGTGTCGTTTATGGCGACACCGATCACGAAGACAGAGGTAACTAATTCCCAGGCGGCGATTAAGCCGCTGTGATCAGGTGAGTGAGCTGTTGAACGACGGTCTTGAGGCTTTCGCTTTGGCCATTCACTTCTTTTGCAATATTGCTGATCTCGCCCGTGGCAGAGGCATTAGACTGCACAGACTGGTCAATTTGATTCATCGCTTGAGTCAGTTGACCAACGCCTTGTGATTGCTCTTGGCTCGCGGTCGAGATTTCCTCATTCAAAGCACTGACTTTCTTAATCGATTGAACAATTTCGGCAAGGACCGTGCCGCTTTCAGAGGCAACGAGAACACCTTTATCCATTTTCTCAACCGAGTCTTTAATCAAAGTTGAAATGCCTTTTGCCGATTCGGCACTCTTTTGTGCCAGCGTCCGGACTGCATCTGCAACGACCGCAAAGCCCTTGCCTTGCTCACCGGCGCGAGCGGCCTCAACTGCCGCATTGAGCGCCAAGAGGTTGGTCTGAAAGGCGATATCATCGATCACATTGATGATATCCGCAATTTGCTTTGAAGACTTGGCGATCTCATTCATGAAAGACACAAGATTTTGAACTCCTTGTTCGCCGCGAACCGCAACTTCCTGCGCTTGAGTCGATAAAGAAGCCGCTTGTTTTGCGTTTTCGGAATTCATCTTAATCATCGACGTCATCTCTTCCAAGGAAGCCACGGTCTCTTCAAGAGAAGCCGCCACCGTATTTGAGTTGCCGGACAGGTTCACTCCTTGGGTGTTCAAGTTCACAATTGTAGAGTCCATGTTTTGAGTCGTCTTGGTTAGCGTCGTCATAGATCTTAAGAACGCAGTCACCGCGGAATTCAGAACGAGGAAGATAATCGCAAAACCAATTAGGAAGCTCGCAATCAAAACACCCAAAGCCGTGTATGAGGACTGGGCTTTGCGCTTTTCAATCTTTTCAATCAACTCATGTGAAAACTTATCGGCGCTCTCTTTTAACGTGGCGAAGTTGTCCTCTTGGATTTTTCTCGCAGGGACGTACTCGTTCATATAATAGGCGAGCGCTCCGGCATCGCCTTTTTCCACAAGCTGAGCCACTTCTGTTTCTTTTTTATCTAAAGTTGTGGCGTCATAGTCGGCCATCTTTTTATTGATCTCGGTAATTTCAGCACTGTCTGTAACTAAAGCTGTGAGATCCTCGGACAACTTTGCATAGGCATCATCGGCCTGTTTTTTGAGCTCATAGTTTTTTTTGTTTTGCGGATTTAAAAGATAACCGCGGAGATGCTCTGACATCTTCACCATTTGCAGCTCTTGTTGACTGATAATGCGTGAAATTTCGAGTGCGCGTTCAATCTCAGGATCTTTCACCAATCCAAATTGATAGATTTTGACTCCCACTAAGATAGCCGCTGCTACCAGGGGAATTGTTGATAAAAGGATTTTTGCCTTTAACCCTAAAGCTTTCATGAACACTTCCTTTGCCTTTTTAAATTATCGGCGGCGCTGTTATAAACTTAACAAAATCAATTATTTGCACTAAATGTGGAACTGTTGTTTGCGAACATTCCGGAACTCTCGCTGCGGACTTTTCTGGCTCCGACAGTCGTCTTGAAAAAGACGCATCACAAAGCGAGATGGCTAAACTCTGATCGAAATTTTGAAAACTGGACCACGGGTGTTTTGTGTGGCCACGCGCAGATTTTTTAATACAGGAAAACTTTTTGACGAAACTCCATGATCCCGACTTTGGTTGAAAAAAGTCCTCAACTGCACCAAAAGTCCGGCCGAAAGGATCTAAGTCGAGTGAAAAAAGAGAATCACCATCGTCACCAAAGGAAACGGGAGGAACAGATGGGACCACAGAATAAGTTTTTGAAGAACGTACTAAAGGCCGGGATGCTTTGTTCAGCAGCAGGTATGATGATGGGTAACCAATCATGCCAGGAAGAAGCAGTTGCAACCCGCGAACTCAAACGTATCGTTGAAATGGGTAAGATCACCGCTCCGTCTATTACATTGCCTCAAGGCGGTAGCTTCGACTTCCAATACGTCGCTAATCAACAAATCTACGCCGTACTACAAAATAGCGATCACTTTGCTCTGAGATATGGAACTCCAGTAGTTCCTGTCAGCACAAGCAGTGTGGAGTCTAAAGCTCTGAATGTATCACGCAATGACCAAGTGATGATGAAAGCATCGGCGTTGAATAATGGTGTGTCCGAGAAACCTCAGTACTCTAAAGATGCAGAGTGCTTGATCAACTTGCCAAACGCGCGCATCGGAGGATCTGTAAATGCCTTCGAGATGATCGGTGGCGTGGGCGTGCAAATCGGTTTCAATGCGGCGGGTCCTTTGGATGTGTCCGGTTTGACGGGTTTGGGTTTTGATATTGAATGGGCACAACTGGATCTAAGCATGATGGCCACTCATCCGCTGACAGCGGGTCTTTTGTCAGCAGCGAACGTGACTTCAAAGCAAACGAAAACAAAAGTGAATTTCACTTTGAATGTCGGCGCGTTCTCGATTGGCCCAAGCGCATACTATCAAACGCCACTCGCAAAAGTTACGCAGACGGCTCTGACGACGGCGTCTAATAGTTTGTACGACGGCTTGAAAGCAAAAGAAGAATGGTATTCTCGCGTGTTGATGGATCACGACACTCACTTGGTGATCCTCGGTGGTAACAACGTGGGCGCCAAAGTCGGTGATCAGTTCAATATCTACAACGAGATCTACTACTGGGAAGGCGATCCATGTAATTCAAAATATTACGGTGGCGCTGGCTCAAACCCAGTGGCGACCATCGAACTCGATTCAGTTGGAGATGAGATTTCTTTCGGTAAAGTGATCAGCCAAACAGATGAAAATCCTGTCCTTGGCGCGAAGGTGAAAATTCTCAAATTGGCTCCAGACGCGACGGCAAAAACGGCGGCTAAAAGCTCAAAGTAGTGCTGAATCGCTCTGAGAGTGAAAAAACCACAAAAAAGGGGGCTTAAAAGGCCCCCGTTTTCTTGCCAAGTCCCTGTAAAGAGTGTAGTTTCCGGCCCATCAAAAGGGGCCTTTTTATGTTTTCAGGGATTGTCGAGGCTGTCAGCGAAATTCAAAGCTCGCAAGAGCTCGTAAATGCTTACCGCATTCAGATCAATAAACCCACGCACTTCAATGATCTTCATTTAGGCGATAGCATCGCTGTTGATGGCGTTTGTTTAACTGTTGAGGCCTTTGATGAAAAGCAAATGACCTTTGCGTTGGCGGCTGAAACCATCCGCGTTCTGAACTGGAATCCAACTAGCTGGATCGGCAAACAAGTAAATCTTGAAAGATCCTTGCGTTTCGGAGACCGCATTCATGGTCATCTCGTTACCGGTCATGTCGATAGTCTCGCGGAAGTCACTCGTGCAGAATTGCAAGGCGAGTCCTTTTTCCTTGATGTGAAAGTGGCGTCGTCAGTTCTGCCGTATGTTTGGAAAAAGGGCAGCATTACAATCAACGGCGTGAGCCTCACGGTGAATGAGCTCAAAGGCTCCGTGGTCGAAGTTTGTCTCATCCCTGAAACTTTAAAACGTACAAACTTGGGCGCACTCAAAGTGGGTCAGGTCGCAAACATCGAGCCAGACTACATGGCTCGTGCTGTCGTCGCCGCGACCAGAAATGTGGAGGCTCCATGAGTTTAAGTGTGAGTTTCAATTCTATCACGGAGCTGATCGAAGATATCCGCGCCGGCAAGATGGTGATCTTGGTTGATGACGAAGATCGTGAAAATGAAGGTGATCTTGTTTTGGCTGCGGATCACGTCACTCCTGAAGCGATCAACTTCATGGCGCGTGAAGCTCGCGGTCTGATCTGTTTGCCGTTGAGCGCCCAGCAAGTGGAGCGTCTGCAATTGCCGCAGATGGTTCCCGAAGACAGAAATCATTCATCTAACAAAACCGCGTTCACCGTCAGTATCGAAGCGGCTCAAGGGGTGACAACAGGAATTTCGGCTGCAGACCGCGCGCACACGATTCGTGTCGCCTCCAATCCAAACGCGAAGGCGGCCGATGTTCATATGCCGGGTCATATTTTTCCGATCCGTGCAAAAGACGGTGGCGTGTTGAAGCGCCCGGGTCACACGGAGGGCAGCGTGGACCTTGCAGTTCTTGCGGGGCTTAATCCGGCGGCGGTGATTTGTGAAGTCATCAATGATGATGGCACCATGGCGCGCGTTCCGGATCTCAAAAAATTTGCACAGAAGCACAATCTAAAAATCGGCACGATTGTCGATTTGATTCAATACCGCCGCACAACTGAGGCCGGTAAACAACTTGTTCAGTAAGAGGATCAGCATGACACAATTCAAAGTCGGAGTCGTTACGGCTCGTTTCAATAGCGAAGTAACAGACAAATTGGAAGAAGGAGCTCTCAGCTATCTTGAAGGCACAGGCCTTGAAGTTTTAGCGGTGAAAGTTCCTGGCGCAGTAGAGATTCCTCTGGCGTGTAAAGCATTATTCGATGCTGGCTGCACGGGTGTTGTTGCTTTGGGTGCAGTGATCCGTGGCGAGACTTCTCACTATGATTATGTTTGCAACAGCGTTGAGCGCGGTGTGACAGCACTGATGCTGGAATACAACAGACCCATCGGCTTCGGTGTGTTGACGACAGAAAACGAAGAGCAAGCGATGGACCGTGCCGGTGGTAAACACGGCAACAAAGGTGCAGAAGCGGCTCAAGTTGTTTTAGAGATGATGGGTCTTTTGACTGAGCTCGGCAAAGAAGCCGCGGTGAAGAGCGCACCAAAGACTTCGTCGGCTCAAGAGCGTCGTGGTGGAAAAGCCACTAAGAAAAAGGCCGCAAAAAAGCCTACCAAGAAAGCAAAAAAGAAATAAACTTACATAAATGGCAGACAAGAAAAACCAAGTCGAAATAGACAGCGAGATCCGCGAAGCCAAAGTCGTGGATCTTTCTCCGAAGATGGAGTTCCGCAAACGGCGCCGAGAGCTCATTACCATCGCGCTGCTGTCTTTGCTCGTCTTCTTTCTGACTTGGTTTGAAATCCGCATTCTTGCAACCAGCAAGCAGCTGCCTTTCGTACACAGCATTTTCTTCTTTGGTCTGGTTAACTTCAACATCATCCTGTTGTTGCTTTTGATCTTCCTGATTTTCCGTAACGTCGTAAAAGTTTTCGTTGAGCGACGGGGCAAGATCTTTGGCAGCAGTTTGAAGGCCAAACTGATTGCCGCGTTCGTGGCGTTTAGTACAATCCCGACCTTGTTGATGTTCGTGATCTCGGTGTTTTATATCAACTCGAGCTTCGATAAGTGGTTCAGCGTAAAAATGGTCGGAGTTCTTAAGAGTTCGCTCGAAGTGACCAACGCGTACTACGCGGGGACAAAGACCAAGAACTATCACTTTGCTCACCAGATCGCGAACCGTGTTCAAAAAGAACGGAACCCGGCCGCAATTCAAAAAACCATCAATCAGCTTCGTAAAGAATATGCTCTTGATTCGGTTGAATACTATCCTTCGTTGTTCCAGGGCCGCATGTCGTCGTTCTCTGAGGATGACAACATTCCGCCAATTCCGCCGGTCTCTCTTGAGTTCTTACAGAAGGGCGTCAAGGCCCATCGCGAGTGGAGTACCATTCATCAATTCGGTGAAGGAAATCTCGTTCGCGTGATCGTGCCGGTGAAAGAGGGCGAAGATCGTGGTGCCATCGTTGTATCAAGCTTCGTTCCGCTGTCGTTGATTTCGCGGATGAACGACGTGGGGACCGCCTACGAAGAGTTCCGCGACATCAATCCGCTTGAATATCCGCTCAAATCTATTTACCTGATCATCTTGTTCTTGATCACATTTGTGATTCTGCTCGCCGCGACTTGGTTTGGTTTCTACCTCGCTCGTCAGCTGGCGGTGCCGCTCGTGCAGCTGGGTAAAGCGACCTTGCGAGTTGCCGGCGGAGACTACACACAGAAAATTGAAACGAGCTCCGGCAGTGAAGAGATCTCATTGCTGATCACGTCGTTTAATAAAATGACTGAGACTCTCGCAACGTCCGAGCGTGAGTTACATAATACTTTGCAAGATTTGGATCAGCACAATCGCTACATCGAAGTTGTGCTCGGGAACGTCAGCACGGGTGTGATCTCTGTAGGTCAAAACGGCCAGGTCACAACGATCAATCGTCACGCGGCGGATCTGCTTAAGATCGATCCAGCGAAATACGTCGGCCGTCCAGTGCGTGAGCTTTTGACTCTTGAATATTTCCGCACTTTCTCTGAATTGCTCAAGACCATGCAGGATCACAAGATTGAAAACATCTCGAAAGAATTCCATGTGAATGTTCAAGGCCAATCGATCCCGCTGCAAATGAATCTATCGATCTTGAAAGACGAACGTGGTCAGGAAGTCGGTATGATTCTCGTCTTCGACGACATGAGCCCAATCGTCAATGCTCAGCGTGCGGCGGCTTGGACGGAAGTCGCTCGTCGTATCGCCCACGAAATTAAGAATCCGCTGACACCCATCAAACTTTCTGCAGAACGCCTGCAACGCAAGTTTGGTGCGCAGGTCACGGATCCGGCATTTAGCGAATGCACGAACATGATCATTCACCAAGTCGATGATTTGAAGAAAATGGTTAACGAGTTCAGTCAGTTCGCCCGCTTGCCGCAAAGTAAACCTGTGACGGGAACGCTCAACAAAGTCATCGAAGAGTCTCTGATGGTCTTCCGTCAGGCGCATCCGAATGTGAAGTTCGACTTCCAAGAGGATCCGAACTTGCCAGAGTTTAAATTCGACCCGGATCAAATCCGTCGCGTGTTCGTGAACTTGATCGACAACTCCGTGGCAGCTCTCAGCAAAGAGGCTGAGCCTGTGATTACGATCACCACTCGCTACGATGCGGATCTTAAGATCGTCCGCCTGACCGTGGCAGACAACGGCGAGGGGATTCCGGCAGCAGAACGCAACCGCATCTTTGAGCCTTATTACAGCACTAAAGAGGGAGGCACCGGTCTCGGCCTTCCGATCGTTAAAAGAATTATTGAAGATCATAATGGCTTCATCCGCGCGACTGCGAATGAGCCTAAAGGAACTAAAATGCTGATGGAACTTCCAGTAAACGTCGTTGACGCCTGGAGCCCGTCAAAGGCAGGGAATAAAGTATGAGCGAAAACAAAAAATACAAAATCCTGATTATCGACGACGAAGCACCGATCCGCGAGGTTTTGGGCGCGACTCTCAAAGATGAAGGCTACACCGTTTCTAGCGCCCAAGATGGCGTTTCGGGCCTTCAGGCGATTCGTCAGTTTAATCCTGACATCGTCTTCCTCGACATCTGGATGCCGGGCGATCTCGATGGGATTCAGGTTTTGAATCAAGCCCGCAAAGAATTCCCGCAAGTGGACTTCGTGATGATCTCCGGCCACGGAACGATCGAGACTGCCGTAAAAGCAACGAAGCTTGGCGCTTACGACTTTATCGAGAAGCCGCTTTCAATGGACAAGATCACGATCATCATCTCAAACATCTTGAACTACCAAGCTGAGCGTGAAGAGAAGGTTTTGCTCTTAAATAAACTCCGTAAGAGCATTGCTCTCATCGGTGAAGCGCCGGCGATCATGGCGACAAAGCAAATCATCGCGAAGATGGCGCCGACGCAGTCTTGGATTCTCGTTGCCGGCGAGCCGGGCGTAGGTAAAGCGCTGGCGGCGCAAAACATCCACTACCTCAGCACGCGCGCAGGTAAAGCTTTCGTCGACGTGAACTGCGGTACGATTCCTGAAGATCTTCTCGAGAGCGAAATCTTCGGTATCGAGAAGGGCGCAATGCCCGGTGTGGAAAAAGTTAAAAAAGGAAAGCTCGATCTCGCTCAGGGCGGGACGTTGTTCCTCAATGAGGTCGCGGCTTTGACTCCGGAAGTTCAACACCGTCTCGTAAAATTCTACGAGACGAAAGCTTATTACCGTGTCGGTGGCTCTGAAGAAATCCGTGGCGACGTTCGCATCATCGCCACGACGACCAAAGATCTTGAAAAAATGGTTAAAGAAGGCCGTTTCAGTGAAGACCTCTACTATAAACTCAACATCATCCCGTTCCGTATGCCGACCATGCGCGAGCGTCCAGAGGACATTCCAGTTTTGACTTCTTACTTCAGCGACCACGTAGCTCGTGAGGGTGGTTATTTGAAAAAGGCCTTCTCGGAGCAAGCGATGGAGGCCATGATGAAATACGAGTGGCCGGGCAACGTGCGCGAGTTGAAGAACTTCATCGAGCGCGTGTACATCCTCACTCCAGGCGAGTTCGTTGATTTGCATGACGTGCGCTTTGCCGGTCTTGTCGGCAAAGAAGACGATAAAATGAGCATGGACGCGATGTCGACCTTCCGTGAAGCTCGTGCGCGTTTCGAAAAAGAATACCTTCTCAAGAAAATTGCTGAAAACGGCGGCAACATCAGCAAGACCGCTGAAGTGATTGGACTTGAAAGAAGCTATTTACATCGTAAGATTAAGTCTTACGGCATCGAGGTATCATAATGTCACAAACAGCAATTACTCCTACACGCGCGCAAAATTATCCAGAATGGTATCAGGAGGTCATCAAGGCCGCTGATATGGCTGAGAACTCGCCGGTTCGCGGTTGCATGGTGATTAAACCATGGGGCTATGCGATCTGGGAAAACATGCAAAAGGTTCTCGATGGCAAGTTCAAAGAAACCGGCCACATGAATGCTTACTTCCCACTTTTGATTCCATTGAGCTTTCTTGAGCAGGAAGCTGAACACGTTGAGGGATTCGCAAAAGAGTGCGCGGTGGTTACTCATCATCGTTTGAAAGCCGGACCAGACGGCAAATTGATTCCAGACGGTAAACTCGAAGAACCTTTGATCATTCGTCCAACCAGCGAAACGATCATCGGTCACCAATACGCAAAATGGGTTAAGTCTTACCGTGATTTGCCAATTCTCGTGAATCAATGGTGCAACGTTATGCGCTGGGAAATGCGTACGCGTATGTTCCTCCGCACAGCGGAATTCCTCTGGCAAGAGGGGCATACTGTTCACGCGACAGCTGAAGAAGCTAAAGAAGAAACTCTGAAAATGTTGGACGTTTACGCTGACTTTGCCGAGAACTACATGGCGATTCCAGTGACGAAAGGGATGAAAACTCCAGACGAGAGATTCCCAGGCGCAGTTGATACTTACACTATCGAAGCGATGATGCAGGATAATAAGGCTTTGCAATCAGGCACGTCTCACTTCTTGGGACAGAACTTCGCAAAAGCTTCCGGCATTAAGTTCCTCAGTAAAGAGGGCAAAGAAGAGATTGCATGGACGACTTCTTGGGGTATGTCGACTCGTATGATCGGCGGCCTCATCATGACCCATAGTGATGACGACGGCTTGGTGTTGCCGCCAAAAATTGCCCCACTTCACGTAGCCATCATGCCGATCTACCGTAACGATGAAGAGCGCACACAAGTGCTTGAGTACGTAAATACTTTGGCAAAAGAAATCCGCGCTTCACGCTACGATGGTCAACCGATCATGGTGAAAGTCGACGACCGCGATATCCGCGGCGGCGATAAAGCATGGCAGTACATCAAGCAAGGTGTTCCAGTTCGTGTAGAAGTGGGCCCTCGCGATATGGCGAAAGGCGAAGTATTCGTCGGCCGTCGTGATAAAGGTGTTAAAGAAAAATCAGGAATGGCTCGTGGTTTGTTTGTAGAATCTTTGCCGAAGATCCTTGAAGAAATTCAGCAAAACATCTTCAACAAAGCTAAAGCACATCGTGAGGCCAATACCAAGAAGATCGATAATCTGAAAGACTTCGAAGCCTTCTTCGGTGGCGATGCCGAGTCTCAAGCGGGTGGCTTTGCGCTTGTTCACTGGAATGAGGCGGCGATCGGTCACGAGATCCTCGCGAAGTTAAAAGTCACTCCACGCTGTATCCCTCTCGATGGGCCGGCGGAAGACGGCATCTGTATCTTTACTGGTAAGCCGTCTAAGAAACGTGTTATTTTTGCGAAGTCTTACTAATTAGAATCTTTTAAAATTAAAAAGAGGAAGCCCCTAAGGCTTCCTCTTTTTTTTTGCGCTCTGAAATAGAAATCTAGTTGGCTATTTTTACTTTTAAGTGCGGCGTCTCTGTGAAGACGTCCATTGTGTTGCTCTTCACACGACCGACGAGCCAAATTTCGTAGTTGCCATTCGGGAAAATCGTGGTTCTAAAGCCTATTTTCATCTGATCCAAAACTGTCTCGGAATTACGAATGATCTCTTTGCCAGCCGGAGTTTTAATATGGAACTCAACGCCACTCAAAGGCACGCTCGACGATTTTACACTCAAGAGCAATTCCGGGCGATCAACCAGTGGTTTACTGAAATCAACGCCGTCAGCGCCTTTGAAAGACAGACTGATCGTCGGCTTCTGATTCACCACATAGAAGAACTGTCTTGTAGAAGATACCAGCTTATCGCCGTGCGCATTCACCGCCACAGCCTGAACTTCATAGCGGCCTTCTGCAAAAGCGGTGCTGTCGAAGTCCGTTTTACAGCTTCCGCGGCCCTGGCATTCTCCAGTCCAAACAGACTTGCCGGATTTATCAAAGACCGAGTAGCGCATGCCCTCTGCTTTGTTATTCGTCGAAGAAGCATCGAAAGAAACTTTGCCGGTGATATAGCTGTAATCGCGAGGGTAGTTCACGATCGCAGCCCCATTCCCAAGATCAACATCCATCCACCAAGTAGATTTACCCAGCTGAGCCCCGCCATTGTCATAAGCGACATAGCCATAACCGTCGATGCCCCAATCCGTGCCCCAGCTATTACGAATGATGTAAGCCTGTTTGCTATCATCATATCCGACGATGGCAATCGCATGGCCACCCAATAGATCACCCGTAGTCTGCTTATAAACTCCGCCGGCATAACCAACGAAGTCTGTATAGATTCTCAAAGTTGCCATCACAGGACCATGTTGCAGAGCTTTTTTAACCGCAGTGACATTTTTAAAGAAGCGAGTTGGAGTGCCGAAGTCGGTGACTTTATACGCACGTTTCGCAGCATCCGCACAAGCGCCATCGCAAGCGGCATCTTTCGCAGTTGCACCTGAAGTATAAGGCATGCAAGCCTCATCAGCGACGCCGACATTTTGCAACTGCTCAATTGCGCCGAGTGGATACCAGCCGTTGTCACAGCTACCGCCACCGCAAGCAAAAAGATGCTGCGGAGAAAGGCGGATATTCATCCCTGGGATCAGCGCCGAAATATTGAGCTGAGTCTCCATCACTGCTATCGAAGCAAAAGCGACACAGCTTCCGCAGTTGGCTTGATTACGAATCGGCGGCACCCAGTTACGACCATTTTTATTACGCCAGTCCAAAGAAGAAGGAAGAGATTGCTGAATAGAAAGCTCTTCGGGAGCTTCGAATTCGACATCCGAAAAGAAATCATCTTTTACGCCCATCATGCGCTGAAGATCTTGCTTCGGCAGGCGAGTCAGTGAGTTTTCCCGCGCAAACCAAGTGGCATTTTTCTTCGTTAGGGTTTCATTGAGATTGTTAACGTTGATGAGTGATTCTGCTTGAGTAATTTGTGAGAAAAGCAAGATCACGAAAAGTGATTTGAGTGCATTCATAGGACATCCCCTCCAGACTGAAATCATCTAGCGGGAAATTCTCTGAACCAAGCTCTGTACACAGTTCTCAGTGGATTCTTAGACCTATGTCAGGATGCTCCCATGCGCTTTTCTTGCAGAAGACGAACCACTCGTACAAGCAGCCCGCGCGGAGAAAGGCGTACAGAAAATGCCATCAGCTTATTCGCCCAGCCTTGAACAGCGACCGATTTTTTCGCCATCAAAGATTGATAGCCATACTCAGCAACAATGCGGCTGTTTGGAATCGGCATTTTGAAAAGCAACGTCGTATCCATGCCGGCAGCCTCTTGAAAGCCGGAGATCGTCGGTCCCGGGCACAGAGTTGTCACGTGCACTCCGGTGCCTCGAAGCTCCTCGTTCAGTGCTTCCGAGAAACTCAGAACATAGGACTTCGTCGCATAGTAAACCGCCATAAAAGGTCCAGGTTGGAAAGCCGCCGTCGATGCCACATTCAGAATGGCCCCTTCGCGGTTGGCGATCATCTCGGGAATGAAAAGGTGACAAAGATGGGTCAGGGATTTCATGTTGAGGTCCATCATCTGGGCCTGCTTGCGCCACTCTGATCTCGCAAAAACAACGTTGTCTCCGAAACCGGCATTATTCACCAAGATATCTACATTCAGGCCATGTTCTTGGCAGTAGTTGAACAAGGTTTCAGGCGAAGAATCGAGACCTAAATCCAAGGCAACAACTTCGACTTTTACTTTGTGCGTGTTCCGTAAGTCTTCAGCCAGCTTCTCAAGGGTTTCTTTCGAGCGGGCTGTCAGGATGAGGTTGTGGTTTTTAGCTGCGAAAATCTTCGCAAGTTCAAAACCAATGCCACTGCTCGCGCCGGTGAGTAGGGTGAATGAGTCTGTCATGAGGCCTCCATCTGCTCTCTCTTGTTACCACTGGACTGGACTTCGTCGCAAGTGCCTTCAGCAAACAACTTTGAGAGCATTTATTTATGGCTCACAAAAAAGATCCCCAACTGGCGCGACGCCAGTTTCTCCAAGGTTTGGCTGCTGCACCACTGATGCTCACCTTCGGCGCGGCGTCCGCTCAAGAAACAGATCCCTCGCTTCAAAAAGCTCGCAGGGTTCCGATGTTGCAAGGGTGGACTGATGAAACGGAAAGTCTGATTGTTGTCTTAGGTGCCGCGGGATGGTCTTTTAAATCTCTTTCCGGGAGCCGCATTCAAGTCAACGTCGTCAAAACTCAGAATATCAGCAATACAAATTACGTCTTATACCGTCTGCAGGTCACGGGCCTTTCCACGATCGCCTATAGCCCCATCGGCGTCTATGATGCAAACGGAGTCCTCCTCGATACACGCAGCCTAAAGGGGATTGATCTTCAAATGTCGTCGCCACGGATTGCGGTCGCTTCCTGTGCAAATTATCGCAAGCTCGATTTGCAAGAGGCGATGTACAACCAAGTTCAACAGCAGTCGCCGGATATGATTTTCTTTATCGGTGACATCGTTTACAGCAATTCCCGAGTCAGCTCTGTGATCGGGACACCCGAAGACCCAAGCACGGCCCTCGAGCGCTATGTGCAAACATGGAATACCGTAAACATGTACCAGCTCGAGCCATTGATCCCGACGATTGCAGTTTGGGACGACCATGATTATGGAACCAACAATGGTGGAGCCAATCATCCTTACAAAGCAGTGATGAAAGAAATGTTCCGTTCTTTCTATCCGCTCCCGGATCAGCATAGCCGCCTTTCGCTCGGCCCAGGGACCGCCTTTCGCTTGAGAGCTTTCGGCATGGACTCTTATTTCATGGATGGGCGCTCGTTCTTTGAAAAAAAGAAAACTCAATGGGGAGATGCTCAAGAAGCTTGGTTTAATCAAGATTTTAACTCCAGTAACCTTCCGGTTTGGCTTTTAAACGGCATTCAGTTCTTCCGCTATTTCTTCACTGTGGAATCTCTGCAAAAAAGCGCCGAACCAAGTTTATTGAGACTGCAAACGATGTTGCGCAGCCGGAAAAAACCGGTGGCCCTATTCTCCGGCGACGTTCACTGCTCGCAGGTGCAAGAGATTCCGGAGTCTTTCTTTGGCTTTAAAACCTATGAAATCACTTCCAGTGGTATTCATAGCAGCTCTGCCGGCCGGGCCATGCATCGCAAGGACGACGCCAACCAGCTTTTTTACTACGGAGATGAAAATTTCTTAATCGTTCAGCCGACTCTGCAGAACGCAACTATGGATCTAGAGATCAGTTGCGCAACCGCGGGTGGGACTGCTCCTGTGGTAAATCGACCGCTTCGAATCGCCGTATAGATTGACAGCTCCCAGAATTAGACATAATCACTCTCAAGCTTTTTGAGGGGGATCTTATGAAAAGTCTCATGGGAATTTCGGTCGTAGCAATGACATTGGCAGTAGCTCTTACTGCATGCACGAAAACCGAAAAAGAAATCGTTTACCAATATCCGCCAAAAGATGTTCTCGAGTCTTTCTCAACTGCAACGTGTGCAAAAAAGAACTGCGTGAAAATCGCAAAGTCTTCTTTGAACAAAACGTTTTTGTTGATGATCTCCGGTAAGTCAATCGACACAACACCTCAATGGATGGACTTGAAACCTTCTGTTGTGATCTTCCAGCAGTCAGGCGCGCAGGTCGGCCTCTTCGCAGTTTCAACCGAAGCTATCTACGGCAACGAGGATGCAAAGAACTTGATCCAAAGTTTCGATGTCATCGCCGACGACGCGGACTCCGTTACTTTCGATTGGGGTGCCGGTATTACAAGTCTTCGAACCCAAGGTACTTTTGATACTGAGATCGATATGGGTGATGACGACGGCACCAACGGTTCGTCTTTGCAGATTTTGAACTCTTTTGTGAAGAGTGTCAGTATTTCAAAAGATCTCATCGAAGTTAGTCAGATCTCCAAGATCCTTCAGACAAAGCTCATTTCAAAGAAAGACAATCCTTTTGATCCTAAAGACGAAGGAAAGCCAAAGATCGACGTGACGGAAAGCACATTGAACATCAATGTTCAATTCTATCCTTACTCGAAAAATCCGAACTTCACACCAAAAGCAGCCGACAAGTCCCGTACCGTTGGCTTCTTCGTAACGAAGATCGCGACTCCTGAAGTTGCAGATGAAAAACAGATCTTCATCACGAAGTGGGACTTCAGTGCGCCAAAAGGCCCTGTGCGCTTTTTGGTTTCTGCAAATACGCCAAAAGAATATCTCGAGTCTGTTCGTGAGGGCTTGCTCTACTGGAACAAAGTTTTCGGCTTCGAGGCCGTTCGTGTAGAGACGGGCGTGGATGACTCTTCAGTGCCGCCATTGCACGCCGTCATGGTTCGGTGGATTCCATGGGAAGACGCGGGCTTTGCATACGCGCAGGCGCAGAACGATCCACTCACGGGTGAAATGCTCCGCGGTCAGCTGTTCCTGACTCCGGCCTTCGCGCACACAAAAGGTTATGTGAAAAAGCTCACTCCAGTGATCAACCCTCTGGTGGCGTGTGATTTGACGAAGTCCTACAACAAAGGCGATTTCCTTCCGAGCAACCCGGATGAGCTCCGCATTGCTCAAGACGATGTTCGCTCTGTTGTTGCTCACGAAGCGGGGCATGCACTTGGTTTGCGCCACAATTTCGCGGCCTCTGCGAGCGTATCGCTTACACAAAAAGGTGTGTTGAAGGCCGTCAGTGATTACCTCCATGACGCTAATAACGACAGCGTTATGACTGGCACGACAGTTATGGATTACCTCAAAGGCACGGAAGACATCCTTTTGGGTAAATATATCAAAAACCACCCACTTCCTTATGACCAGATGGCTATGAAGTGGGCCTACTCCCAAGGGGTCGACGGTTTGAACCCTGCAGTTTCAAAATACTGCAGCGACGAGGACTTGATCATTTCTCAAGGTCGCGACAACGTGACCATCTTCGATTGCCAGCAAGGTGATGCGACTGGCAGCACGCTGACATCCCTTATCAATAATCACCTACGTAATCGTCAGAGTATGTTGCAGACGAAGTATGATGCGATCCTTGCGTCGCTCTTCCCTGAAGATCAAGAGGTCTACACCGGCAACCTCGATATCATCCTGAACGAAAACCACACGGAATTGGGGCTCAAAGATCTCAAGGCCTATCTTGAAATGCAAAAGAACCATGCGGGTTTTGTCAGTCTCGATAAGTGGAAGAATGTCATTCAACGCGGTTTGAAATCAGACGCGGATCCCGCGTTGGATCAGATGCTGAAAGACGATCTTGCGGAAGTCGGCACGTTCGCTGATGCGAAGAACTTGCTAACGCCAGTGAGCTCTTCCTGGACAACGACAGACCTGCAAATGGTTTTGGATTCCATTGCAAAAGGACAAGGCACTATCAAGGGCCGTACCTACCAGCTGACAGCCGATCAACAGGCGCGTTTGAATCAGTATTTCAAAGACGAAGCCGCATATGTTGAAACGGAACTGCAAAAACAGTTGAATGACCTCTTTGTAGGCCTCTAGAATAGAGCTCATGAAGAATGAGCTCTATCAAGAAATCAGCTTTGAGTTCACCCGCAGCCGTGGCGCCGGGGGCCAGCATGTGAATCGCACAGAATCCGCCGTGATTCTGCGCTGGAACCTCCTCGAAACCCGCGCCTTTTCTCCAATAGAAAAAGATCGTTTGATCTATAAACTCAGCTCCCAGCTCACCAAAGAGGGAGAGCTCTTGATTCGCGCCGAAGTTCATCGCGATCAAGACAGCAATCGCAAAGAAGCCGTTCGTAAATTCGAAGAGATTCTCGAAAAAGCACTCTTTGTGCCTAAAAAACGCATCAAAACCAAACCGACGAAGTCCTCTCAGCGCAAGCGCTTGGATTCGAAGAAAAAAGACTCGCAGAAAAAACGTATGCGCAGTGAGAAATGGTAGCCCATGGATTCTTTCTATTCGCAAACTTATCCACACATCAAACTTCAACGCCGTGATCATCAGCTTTGGATTACGCTGAACAATCCCGAGCAAAGCAATGCGATCACTCTTGAGATGGTCGACTCTTTCTGCAAAGTTTTGAAGTACGCCGACTTCGATCCAAGCATCCGCGTGATTATCGTTACTGGCGAAGGAAAAAACTTCTGCTCCGGCGGCGATGTGAAGGCGATGCAGGAAAAAAACGGCATGTTCCGGGGTGAAAGCAATGAACTTCGTATGCGCTACATGCACGGCATTCAGCAAATCCCCAAAACGATCGAAGATCTTTCAACGCCGATGATCGCGATGGTCAATGGTGCTGCGATCGGTGCTGGCTGCGACCTTGCAATGATGTGCGATCTCCGCATCGGCACAAGCACCACAAAATTTGGCGAGACCTTTACAAAAATCGGACTTATCCCTGGTGACGGCGGCACCTTTTTCGTTCAACGCGTAGTGGGTTACTCCAAGGCGATGGAAATGACTTTGACCGGAGATATTTACGAAGGGCAAAAAGCCAAAGACTTCGGCCTGATGAATTTTCTCGTGGAAGAATCGCAGCTCATAGCTGAAACCGAAAAGCTCGCGACGAAAATCGCCAACAACGCGCCGGTGGCTCAGCAAATGGCAAAAAAAGCGATGAAGATCTCCTATCTGCATGACTTGCAAACTTCTCTAGATTTGCTCGCATCCTTCCAGGGAATCACACAGCGGACTCAGGATCATTTCGAGGCGCTCGAGGCCGTCAAAGCCAAGCGCACTCCGGAATTTAAAGGAAAGTAAAAGCTTTTTTAAGCGGGGACGGTGATAAATCCTCCCTTGGGACTTTAAACTCAAGCCCGTGAAGGCTTTGCATTTTATTTTAGCGATTTTGTTTATGAGCTATCTCCTCCCGCAAGAGAGGTGGCTTTCTCTCGTGCAAGCTCAGTTCCTTAAAGTCGCAGCTCATGATTTCATCCACTCACTACCGTCCACGGAATCGCTCGCAGTTCGTACGCTGCACCCACCGGAAAAAAACTTTCAGCCCTTTATTTTCGCAAACTCAACGCCGACATCCGGCCCACAAAAAGCCTGTTTTTGGCGCATAACTCGAGTCAATGAATTCAATCGATTGCTCATTTTCACTGCGTACAACTCCCGTGCTCCGCCAATCTAAACCCTTCGCAAAAATAGTTTCCGGTGCATAGCTATTAGGCTCACCGAAACCATTCCAGTTTCAGTAATCCAGATCGTCCTGGAAGACCCAGGCAGTTTTATTTCTCGTTTAAAAAGGGGTTTTTATGACTAAAGCAGAAGCAAAAGGTATCAAAGTATTGTTGGCCATCGTTGTTTTGGCGTTCTTATTTCGTATTTTTGCGTATGATCACATGCTCGCGCTGATGAAATAAGCGCACTCCGCGGCGGCGGCGTCACCCGCCGCCTTATCTCTTGAGTCCCCTGGGGAAAACTCCTAACATGGGTCAACCAGGAGATCTTTGTGAAGACCAACCAACGCTCTCATCCCATGAAAAATCCGATCATCGTAGCCCTTGACGTCGACAGTCGCGAGCAAGCCCTCAAGCTTGCAGATCAGCTCGCCGATGTGGTCGGAGGATTCAAAGTCGGCCCAAGATTATGTCTTCGCTACGGCCAAGATCTGGTTAAAGAAATCGCCGCGCGTGGCCCGGTCTTCGTCGACAACAAGCACTTCGATATTCCCTCGACCATGGAGGCAGCTGTTCGTGCAAGCTTCGAAGCCGGCGCAACCCTCGTCACAGTCCATGCTCTCGCTGGAAAAGAGGCCCTCACCAAGATGGCGGCCGTCGAAAAAGAGCTCAATCAGCAGCGTCCTTTTAAAATTCTCGCAGTGACGATTCTGACTTCGTGGGATCAAAACTCCATGCCTTCGAATCTCAAACAACAACCGATTTCCCAGCACGTGACCGATCTGGCGAGCTTGGTTCTTGAATCGGGTATGACGGGCCTTGTGTGCTCTCCGCACGAGCTAGATCTTTTACAAAATAAGGGCCTGTACCTTGTAACTCCTGGAATTCGTTTTAGTATGGACTCCCTTGGAGATCAGAAGCGCGTGATGGGCCCGGCAGAAGCCATCCACGCAGGAGCCTCGGCTCTTGTCGTCGGACGCCCTATCATCGAGGCAAAAAATCCCCTTGAAACAGCGACAGACTACGTGATGGCACTCTATGAGAAAAAATAATTCAGGTAAATTCAGTGGCAATAAATCTCAAAACCAATCGCGCCCGCAACAAGGCGGCCGTCCACAGCAGGGCTCTCGCCCTCAGCAAGGACAGCGTCCTCAAGGCGGCATGGGTCGAGGCAAAGAGCCCGAGATTCCGAAAGACTGGCGTCCTGTCATCGGCACTCACGCCATCAATGAAGCTCTGAATGTGCGCCCGCAAATGGCAAAAATCATGTGGCTCCGTCAGGGCTGGGAGTCCTCGGGCGAACTTCGCGAGATTCAAGAGCTCGCTTTGAAGGCGAAAGTGAAAATCGAAATCAAACCTGAGAGTGTGATCGACCGTTTTGGCTCATCCCATCAGGGCGCCGTGGTATTTATGAATGGCGCGCCGACACTCGACATGGAAGGCCTCGAAAACTTCGAAAAATCCATCATGCTGATCCTCGACGGGATCGAAGATCCGCACAATCTCGGTGCGATTCTCAGAACCTCTTGGTTGATCGGTGTTCAGGGTGTTTTAGTGCCTGAAGATCGGGCAGTGGGCCTCACTCCGACAGTTCACAAAGTGGCTTGCGGAGGCGCAGAACACGTGCCTGTTGAAGAGACCACAAATTTCGCTAAGTACGCAGAAGACTTTAAGAAAATGGGATACTGGATCTATGGTCTTAGCCCTCGTGGAAAGAAGTCGATCTTCGATCTCCAGCTGCCTGAGAAAGTCGTATGGGCGATTGGCTCTGAGGACAAGGGAATGAGAGTCACCACAGAGAGACTTTGTGATGAATTAGTGTACATTCCGCAGTCTTCTGCAGCGGCGAGTTACAACGCCTCTGTTGCGACGGCTATGGCTCTCACAGAGACCCTTCGTCAGCACCAGTCTGCGACCTCGAGAAAAAAATAAGTAAAAAAACGAATAATACCCTTTGACTGTCGAGGGTCTTTTTCAGTACAAAGTTTCGGTTGATAAATTCGACTTTTTAACTATTCGTATTTATCGAAGGTGCTGGTTTAGCTCAATTGGTAGAGCAGCTGATTTGTAATCAGCAGGTTGCGGGTTCGAGTCCCATAACCAGCTCCAAGTTTTTTGAAGTGCACGTTCTTGTGAGAACGGACAGGTGCCCGAGTGGCTAAAGGGGACGGACTGTAAATCCGTTGTTTCACAACTACGAAGGTTCGAATCCTTCCCTGTCCACCATCTTAGATAACATGTAGTTCAAAAAACTTGAGGGAATGCAAAGCGCGAGCCGAACATTCGCTTAGGGAGATCGAGTCGGGCGGGAATAGCTCAATTGGCTAGAGTATCTGCCTTCCAAGCAGAGGGTTGCGGGTTCGAGACCCGTTTCCCGCTCCAAAACTAAGCGCCCTTGTAGCTCAGTGGTAGAGCGCACCCTTGGTAAGGGTGAGGTCGTCGGTTCGGCTCCGATCAAGGGCTCCATCAATATGTCTCTGAGAGTTATTAGGACCAGGTTGTTGGAATTGTTTTGAAGTTTGTTTTGATTTGAATTTGAATTTTACAAAATTAATAAAAATCTCTTCAGGAGGAAATAATGTCTAAAGAGAAGTTTTCACGTAATAAGCCCCACGTAAACATCGGCACTATCGGTCACGTCGATCATGGTAAAACTACTTTGACTGCTGCGATCACTACGACTTTGGCTGCTGCTGGTAAAGCACAAGCTATGTCTTACGATCAAATCGATAAATCTCCAGAAGAGCGTGAGCGTGGTATCACTATCTCTACAACTCACGTTGAGTACGAAACAGACGTACGTCACTACGCACACGTTGACTGCCCAGGACATGCTGACTACGTAAAAAACATGATCACTGGTGCCGCTCAAATGGACGGCGCGATCTTGGTTGTTTCTTCAGCTGACGGTCCTATGCCACAAACTCGTGAGCACATCCTCTTGGCACGCCAAGTAGGTGTTCCTGCTCTCGTTGTATTCATGAACAAAGTTGACATGGTTGACGATAAAGAACTTCTTGAACTAGTTGAGCTTGAAGTTCGTGAATTGTTGTCTAAATACGAATTCCCTGGCGACGAAATCCCTATCGTAAAAGGTTCGGCTTTGAAAGCTTTGGAAGGCGATGCTTCTGAAATCGGTCGTCCATCTATCATGAAATTGATGGAAGCTTGCGACACTTATATCCCAACTCCAGCTCGTGCAGTTGATAAGACTTTCTTGATGCCAATCGAGGACGTATTCTCTATCTCTGGTCGTGGTACAGTTGTTACTGGCCGTGTTGAGCGTGGTATCGTTAAAGTTGGTGAAGAGGTTGAGATCGTTGGTATCCGCCCTACACAAAAAACAACTGTTACTGGTATCGAAATGTTCCGTAAGCTTCTTGATGAAGGTCAAGCGGGCGACAACTGCGGCGTTCTTCTCCGTGGTACTAAAAAAGAAGAAGTTGAGCGTGGACAAGTTCTTGCTAAACCAGGAACAATCAAGCCTCACAAAAAATTCAAAGGTGAAGCTTACATCCTCACTAAAGAAGAAGGTGGACGTCATACTCCATTCTTCAACGGCTACCGCCCTCAATTCTACTTCAGAACTACAGACGTTACTGGCGTTTGTACTTTGAAAGCTGGAACTGAGATGGTTATGCCTGGTGACCGCGTTGAAATCTCTGTAGAACTTATCGCTCCAATCGCAATGGAAAAAGAACTCCGTTTCGCGATCCGTGAGGGTGGTCGTACAGTAGGTGCAGGCGTTGTTACTGAAATCCTTGAGTAATCGCGTCTTCATTTAAATTGAAGATTGACAGCCAGGGGACATCTCGACGAGATTGTCCCCTTCGGCTTATTTAGGGCTTAAAATTTTTTGGTGCAGGGGTGTAGCTCCAGCGGTAGAGCGAACGACTCCAAATCGTTAGGTCGTGGGTTCGAATCCCTCCGCCCCTGCCAATTTAATGATGAGCTTAACTCTTTTGTGGAAGTAGAGAGCACAATGGAAAAGACAAACTCAAAAATTATCACTCTCAGCTTTGCTATCGCCGGCGCTTTGTCTGGTCTCGTAGTAAGCTTGCTAATTAAAGCATTTGCTGGTGCCTTTGCGGTCGTTGCTCGCGCAGCTGACTCAGACCTCTTCCGTCACGGTTTGCCGTTGATTGTTGGCTTCGGTCTTTTTGCTTATTTCCAATTTAACTCTAAAATCGTCGCTTGGGCTGACGAGGTTGTGGCTGAAGTTCGCAAAGTAGTATGGCCAACTCGTAAAGACACTACTGCGATGACGATCGTTGTGATCATCATGGTTTTGATTTCCAGCGTGATTATCAGTTCTTTCGATTTGATGTCTGGATACGTTATTAACTCCCTCATGAGATAGGAAGTGGCCATGGAAAAAAAATGGTACATCGTAAATACTCAGACCGGTTGTGAATCAACAGCTAAAACTGCCATCGAAGAGCGTATCCGCTCTCAGAAGATGGAAGAGTTCTTTGGTCAAATCCTGATCCCTTCTGAAAACGTTGTGGAGCTGGTAAAAGGCCAAAAACAAACAAAATCCCGTAAATTTTTCCCAGGTTACATGTTCGTTCAAATGTTCTTGAATGACGAGACGTGGCACCTTGTAAAACATTCATCAAAGGTGACAGGCTTCGTTGGGGGTGCTAAAACTCGTCCTCCCGAAGTTCCAGAGGCCGAAGTTTTGCGCGTAACTCAGCAAATGGCTGGCGTTGCCGAGAAACCAAAACCTAAGGTGAAATTCTCTGTGGGCGAGAACGTGACTGTTATTGACGGTCCATTCTCTAACTTCAGTGGAACTGTTGAAGAGATCAATGAGGACAAAGCGAAAGTGAAAGTTCTCGTGAGCATCTTCGGAAGACCAACCCCGGTGGAGTTGGACTTCATTCAGGTGGAAAAGCACTAGTTTTTTAACTCTCTAAACTTTAGAGAGAATTATTAATAACAACCCTATTGCAGGAGTGGGTCATGGCAAAAAAAGTTACAGGAATGATCAAGCTGCAGATACCGGCAGGGAAAGCTAATCCAGCTCCTCCCGTTGGACCGGCGCTCGGACAGCATGGGGTAAACATCATGGAATTCTGTAAGCAGTTCAATGCTCGTACACAAGCATTGGGTGATAGCATCATCCCTATCATCATTACAGTTTACCAAGACAGATCGTTTACCTTCATCACAAAAACACCTCCGGTGTCTTCTCTGATTAAGAAAGCATTGAAATTGGAATCAGGTTCCAAAATGCCTCAGAAAGATAAAGTTGGAAAAATTAAAAACGATCAAGTTAAGCAAATCGCGACTACTAAGTTGCCAGATTTGAACTGCTTGAAAGTAGAGTCCGCTATGTCGCAAGTCATTGGTACTGCGAAAAGCATGGGCATTGAGCTTGCGGACTAAGGTGGTGATGTATGGCAAATAAAAGATTCAAAGCAGCTGCTAAAAAAGTTGATTCTACAAAAAAATACACTGTAGACGAAGCGTTCAAAATGGTTGTTGAAAATGCGACAGCAAAATTCGACGAAACTATCGACGTAGCTCTTCGCCTTGGTATTGATCCAAAACAATCTGACCAGCAAGTTCGTGGCGCGATTGCGCTTCCTCATGGTCTTGGAAAAACCGTTAAGGTTGTTGTTTTCGCAAAAGGTCCTAAAGAGGCTGAAGCGAAAAACGCAGGCGCAGACTTCGTGGGCGCTGACGACCTCGTGGCTAAAATCCAAGGCGGTTGGTTGGACTTCGACAAATGTATTGCTACACCGGATATGATGGCGACTGTTTCTAAAGTTGCTAAGATCCTTGGCCCTCGTGGTTTGATGCCAAATCCAAAAGTTGGCACTGTTACTATGGCTGTTGGTGAAGCAGTAACTGCCGAGAAGAAGGGTAAATTGGATTTCCGTGTTGATAAGGCGGGTATTGTTCACGCTGGTATCGGCAAGAAATCTATGGGCGATGCTAAACTTCGCGATAACTTCCTCACTTTGATGGGAGCTATCTTGAAGGCAAAACCTGCTTCTTCAAAAGGTATCTATCTTCAATCTATTGCTGTGTCCTCTACAATGGGCCCAGGCATGAAATTGGATACGAACCAAGCGGCTAGCATTGCAACTAGCGTTTAATTAATTTATTAAAGAAAACTATTGCGATCAGAGACAGTAGGTCGTCCCCAGCTTAACCACCGGGGACTTTAATTCCAGATGGATCCTACCGAGATTAGGCAAAAAGAGTTTACTTCCCAAAGTACCCTCCCGAAACCGACCTGATTCGCACATAAATCTAGTGAAAGGAGGCCCTTATATGATGATCACTCGTGCTGATAAAGAACAAGAGATTAAGCTTTTGACTGACAAACTTGCCAAGTCAAAAGGGGCCTTCGTCGTAGATTTCAAAGGTATGAAAGTGGAGCAGGTTACTTCTCTCCGTAAAAAACTTCATACTTCTGAATCTGAGATGAAGGTTGTTCGTAATACTCTTGCGAAAAGAGCGCTAAAAGATCACCCGGCCGTAGAGAAAGCTTTGACGACTTCCCTTAAAGGAACCAATGCAATTGTGTTCTCTTATGGTGAGGTTAATGCCACTGCTAAAGTTTTGGCAGACTTCGCGAAAGACGTTGAAGTTTTGCAAATCAAAACTGGTGTAATGGACGGCGAAGGAATGGACGCTGCGAAGATTAATTTCTTGGCGACTCTTCCTGGTAAAGATCAGCTTCGTGCACAATTCTTGGCTACTCTTAATGCGCCAGCGGCAAAACTTGCTCGTTGCATTAACGAATACGTTAAGAAATTGGGCGGCGAAGATGCTTCTGCTGCAGCGGCTCCACAAGCTTAATTGTGAAGCTAGTATTTGTATTTATTTTTTAAAAATTTATTTCGGAGGATTTTATGTCTTTGACTAATGATCAATTGATCGACGCATTGTCGACTAAAACTGTTCTTGAACTTGCTGAACTTGTTAAAATGTTGGAAGAAAAATGGGGCGTTTCTGCTGCTGCTCCTGTAATGATGGCTGGTGGCGGCGGTGCTGCTGCAGCTGTTGAAGAAAAAACTGCTTTCGACGTTATCCTTGTTGACGCGGGCGCTAACAAAATCAACGTTATTAAAGAAGTTCGTGGCTTGACTGGTTTGGGCCTTGCTGAAGCTAAAGCACTTGTTGAAGCTGGCGGCAAAGCTGTTAAAGAAGGCGCGACTAAAGAAGACGCTGAGAAAATCAAAAAGGCTCTTGAAGCAGCCGGCGCGAAAGTTCAAGTTAAGTAATCATTTTATGATCTTATGGCCTCTTTTTAAGCAGCAATGCAAAAAAGAGGCCATTTTGCGTTTTTCTTGAAAAGCAACATTGACCCCTAGACGTAGGGGGATTATATTTTTTCGGCTATGCTTTTGCCGACGGGATAGGTTTACCCCAATCCCAGTGTATTTCTAGTGTTGAAACATGAGAACGGTTTCAACGACTTAGATGGTTTGATCTTTAAGGGAGATTAGATGGATAAAACTCCAATCACGGCCTCAAATCTGCGCATCAGAAAATCTTTCGCTCAAAACAAACAAGTTATCGACATTCCAAATCTGATTGAATTGCAAAAATCTTCTTACGAAGCATTCTTGCAAAAAGATACAGATCCAGATCGTCGTGGAGAAGCTGGTCTTAACGGAGTTTTCAAATCCGTTTTCCCAATCAGCGACTTCAATAACACTGCGAGCTTGGAATTCGTGAGTTACACTCTCGAGCCAGCTAAGTACGACGTTGATGAATGTCGTCAGCGTGGTATGACTTTCGCAGCTCCGATCAAAGTGACTCTTCGTCTCATCGTATTCGACGTTGATGAAGAAACTGAAGCACGCAGTATTCGAGATGTAAAAGAACAAGAAGTATATCTCGGTGAAATCCCTCTCATGACTGCGAACGGTTCTTTCATCATCAATGGTACTGAGCGCGTTGTCGTGTCTCAGTTGCATCGTTCTCCGGGCGTCTTCTTTGACCACGATGGTGGTAAGAACGCGACTTCTGGTAAACTCATCTACTCTGCACGCGTGATCCCTTATCGCGGTTCTTGGTTGGATGCTGAGTTTGACCAAAAGGATTTGATCCACGTACGTATCGATCGTCGTCGTAAATTCCCAGTGACGATCCTTTTGAAAGCTCTTGGTTACAATACTGAAAAACTTCTCGAATACTTCTACGATCTCGATGAAGTTTACGTAAAATCCGGCAAGCTCTACAGAAAACTCGACATCGAAAGAATGTCTGGTCAACGTGCGATTGCTGACATCGTAGATCCTAAAACTGGTGAGGCACTCGTTAAAGCGGGTCGTCGTATCACTCGTGCTGTTGTTAAGAAAATCAAAGACATCAACTTGACTGAAGTTGAAGTAAATCCAGAAGATTTGGACGGCAAAGTTCTTGCGAAGCCTTTGATCGACGAATCTACGGGTGAAATCATCGCTGATGCGAACGCTGAGTTGAGCGCAAGCTTGATCAAAAAAGCAATCGCTTTGGGTATCGATCGTTTCTTCATGATCTTCTTCGACGGTTTGACCGTTGGTCCTTACCTCAGAAACACTTTGCTTGTTGATAAAGTTAACAACAAAGATGAGTCTTTGATCGAGATCTACAAGCGTCTTCGTCCTGGTGAGCCTCCTACATTGGAAGCTGCTACGACATTCTTCCATCGCTTGTTCTTTGATCCTGAGACATATGACCTCTCTGAAGTAGGTCGTATCAAGATCAATCATAAATTCGGTATCTCTATGGAAGAATGCCCTCCTGAGTTCAGAACTCTGACTCACAAAGATATTCTTTCTACTATTAAAACTTTGATCGACCTTAAGAATGGTCGCGGTGTGATCGATGATATCGATCACTTGGGTAACCGCCGTGTTCGTTCCGTAGGTGAGTTGTTGGAAAACCAATACCGTATCGGTCTCGTTCGTATGGAACGTGCGATTCGTGAGCGTATGTCTCTTCAAGACGTTGAGACGATGATGCCTCATGACCTCGTGAACGCTAAACCAGTGAACGCGGTTGTTAAGGAATTCTTCGGTTCTTCTCAATTGTCACAGTTCATGGATCAAACAAATCCGTTGTCTGAGATTACTCACAAACGTCGTTTGTCAGCTCTCGGTCCCGGCGGTTTGACTCGTGACCGTGCCGGCTTCGAAGTACGTGACGTACATCCTACGCACTACGGTCGTATTTGCCCTATCGAAACTCCAGAGGGTCCAAACATCGGTTTGATCTCTTCTTTGGCAACATACGCACGTATCAACAACTATGGTTTCATCGAGACTCCATACCGTAAAGTTGAAAGCGGTAAGATCTCTTCAAGCATCAATTACTTATCTGCTTTGGAAGAGGCGGGTCACTACATCGCTCCAGCTGCGCGCGATGAAGCTGGTCACAAAGAAATTCAAACTCCAACCACTATCACTCGTCGTGATGGTGAGTACGAAATCGTTGATAAAGAAAAAGTTGGTTTGATGGACGTTTCTCCATCTCAGCTCGTTTCTATCGCGGCTTCTTTGATTCCATTCCTTGAGCATGATGACGCCAACCGTGCCTTGATGGGATCGAACATGCAACGTCAAGCGGTGCCATTGCTCCGTTCTCGCGCCCCACTCGTTGGTACAGGCGTTGAGAGACTCGTTGCTCGTGACTCTGGTACGTCTGTCGTTGCATTGAACGACGGTATCGTTGAAGAAGTGGATGCTTCTCGTATCGTGATCCGCCGTTTTGCAAAAGGCGGTGAGCTCGGTGCGAACGTAGATATCTACAACTTGACGAAGTACCAAAGAACAAACACGAACACATGCTTCAATCAAAAACCTATCGTAAAAGTAGGTGATCGCATTTCTAAGAGCGATATCGTCGCTGACGGTCCGGCAACGGAACTCGGTGAGTTGGCTCTTGGTCAAAACATCTTGGTCGCGTTCACTCCTTGGATGGGTTACAACTTCGAGGATTCTATCTTGATCTCTGAGCGTCTCTTGAAAGAGGACGTTTATACATCAATCCACATCGAAGAGTTCGAGTGTGTTGCTCGTGATACAAAACTTGGTAAAGAAGAAATCACACGCGATATCGCGAACGTGGGTGAAGAGGCTCTTAAAGACCTCGATACTTCAGGTATCATCCGTATCGGTGCTGAAGTTCGTCCAGGTTACATCCTCGTTGGTAAAGTAACGCCGAAAGGTGAAACTCAACTTTCTCCTGAAGAAAAGCTCTTAAGAGCAATCTTCGGTGAAAAAGCCGGCGATGTTCGTGATACTTCTCTCCGTGCTCCATCAGGTGTTTACGGTACAGTGATCGATGCTCAAGTTTACTCTCGTGAAGGCGCAGACCGCGATGAGCGTTTGTCTTCAATCATCGAAGAGAAAAAACGCAAGCTTGAAAAAGACTTGGCGGTTGAGCAGAACGTTATCAAAAATAACGCGATCTCTAAACTCCGCGACATCTTGGTAGGCAAAGTAACTACCGGCGTTCTTTTGAATGAAGACGGTAGCCAAAAATTGTTGAATAAAGGTCAAAACCTCACTGAGGCGGACCTTGAAACTATTCCATTTGAGCTCCTGAGCTATATCCCTCTTGAGCAAGATCTTGAGTTCCAAGTAAACAAGATCATCGATGGCGCTCGTAACCAATTGGATGCTGTTAAGTTGGTATTCAATGAGAAGATTGAACGTCTCCGTAAAGGTGACGAGCTTCCTCCAGGCGTTATCAAAATGGTTAAAGTCTACGTTGCGATTAAACGTAAGCTTCAAGTCGGTGATAAGTTCGCCGGCCGCCACGGTAATAAGGGTGTTGTCTCTAAAGTATTGCCTTTGGAAGACATGCCTTACTTGGCAGATGGTACTCCAGTAGACATGGTTTTGAATCCACTGGGCGTTCCTTCGCGTATGAATATCGGACAGATCTTGGAAGTTCACTTGGGTTGGGCTGCTCGTAACTTGGGTACTCAGCTTTCAGCGTACATCCAAAACTTCAAGTCTGATGAAGCACGTAAAGCAATGAAAGACGTTTTCGATGATTCTGATATCTCTGCGAAAATTGACAAAGCAGACGACGATTCATTGAAACAAATGCTCGTGAAAATGAAAGACGGTGTGCACGTTGGTACGCCTGTATTTGATGGTGCTCGCGAAAAAGATGTGAAGGGCTTGTTGGCAAAAGCAGCTCTTCCTGAGCGCGCACAAGCTATCCTCTTTGACGGTCGTTCTGGTGAGCCATTCACGAACCCTGTTACAGTGGGCATCATGTACATGCTGAAACTGCATCACTTGGTTGAAGAAAAGATCCATGCTCGTTCAATTGGACCTTATTCACTCGTTTCCCAACAACCTCTGGGCGGTAAAGCACAGTTCGGTGGTCAGCGTCTCGGGGAGATGGAGGTTTGGGCGATCGAAGCATACGGTGCCGCTTATTCATTGCAAGAGTTCCTCACTGTTAAGTCCGATGACGTAGCAGGAAGAACACGCATGTATGAAAGCATCGTGAAGGGTGAAAACATCCTCGAACCAGGCTTGCCTGAGTCGTTCAACGTATTGGTGAAAGAGCTTCAATCTCTTGCATTGAATGTTGAGTTGATGGAGTCCGACATCTTGAGAGATCAAGACGAAGATTCTGAAGAGGGTGAAATTGAAGAGGTGATTGCAGCTCCAGCTATTCCGACTCCGGAAGAGCCGGGCAGTAATCAACACTAGGAATTAATTTAATAACAACAAGAAAATGTAGGGGTGAGCCTTGAGAGACTTGTTGAACTTTTTTGACAAACCAAAAGATCCACTTAGTTTTGACGCCGTCAGAGTATCTCTGGCGTCGCCTGAAATGATCCGTGACTGGTCATTTGGTGAAGTAAAAAAACCTGAGACAATCAACTATCGTACTTTCAAACCTGAGCGTGACGGTTTGTTCTGTGCAAAAATCTTCGGTCCTATTAAGGATTACGAATGCTTGTGCGGTAAGTACAAACGTATGAAATATCGTGGAGTGATCTGCGAGAAGTGCGGCGTTGAAGTTACACAAACAAAAGTTCGTCGTGAAAGACTTGGACATATCGAGTTGGCAACTCCTGTTGCTCACATCTGGTTCTTGCGTTCACTTCCTTCTCGTATCGGTAACTTGCTCAACCTTTCTTTGAAAGACGTTGAGAAGGTTTTGTACTGTGAAGCTTATGTTGTTATCGACCCAATGGAAACCACTCTTGAAGAAGGCACGGTTCTTTCAGAAGAAGCTTACCAAGGCGCTCTGAACGAATTCGGTCCTACTTTCAAAGCGGGCATGGGCGGTGAAGCTGTTCGTGAGCTTTTGAGAAAAATCGATCCTGAGTACTTGTCTCGTAAACTCCGCATGGAGATCAAAGAGACTAAGTCTGAGGCTCAAATCAAAAAATTGTCTAAACGTTTGAAAGTCGTAGAGGCTTTCAAAAATTCCATCAATAAAACTGAATGGATGATGTTGGAAGCGCTTCCGGTTCTTCCTCCTGATCTTCGTCCATTGGTTCCATTGGATGGCGGTCGTTTCGCGACTTCAGATCTGAATGATCTTTATCGCCGCGTAATCAACCGTAACAACCGTTTGAAACGTCTTCAGGAGTTGAACGCTCCAGACATCATCATCCGCAATGAAAAACGCATGCTTCAAGAAGCTGTGGATGCATTGTTGGACAATGGCCGTCGCGGTAAGACTTTCACGGGTCCAAATAAACGTCCTCTTCGCTCACTTTCTGACATGCTCAAAGGTAAGCAAGGTCGTTTCCGTCAAAATCTTCTTGGTAAGCGCGTAGACTACTCTGGTCGTTCTGTGATCGTAGTAGGTCCTACTTTGAAGCTTCACCAATGTGGTCTTCCTAAGGCCATGGCTCTCGAGTTGTTCAAACCATTCGTTTACAACAAGCTCGAAGAAAAAGGTTTTGCGACAACTATTAAGCAAGCTAAGAAAATCGTAGACCAGCAAGCCGTTGAGGTCTGGGATATCCTTTCTGACGTGGTTAAAGAACATCCAGTTCTTTTGAATCGCGCTCCAACTCTTCACAGACTTGGTATCCAAGCTTTCGAACCGGTATTGCACGAAGGTAAAGCGATCCAATTGCATCCGCTCGTTTGTACGGCGTTCAATGCCGACTTCGACGGTGACCAAATGGCCGTTCACGTTCCGTTGTCAGTAGAAGCGCAAGTAGAAGCTCGCGTTTTGATGATGTCTACGAACAATATCCTTTCTCCAGCGTCTGGTAAGCCGATCATCAATCCATCTCAAGATATTATCTTGGGTATGTATTGGTTGACTCGTGTCCGTCCTGGCGCGAAGGGCACTGGCAAAATCTTCTCTAGCGTTTCTGAAGCTCAATACGCTTACGAAACTGGCTTGGTAGATTTGCAAGCTCTTTGTAAAGTTCGTATCAACGGTAAGCTCGAAGAGACTTCTGTTGGTCGTGCGATCTTGTCTGACTCTGTTCCTCGCGAAGTTCCTTTCAACGAAGTGAACTTGGTAATGAACAAGAAGCAAATCGCTGCCTTGATCGATAAAACATTCCGTGTTGCCGGCGCGAAAGCGACTTGCATCCTCGCGGATAAGATCATGGAACTCGGTTTCAAATATTCTACAGCGGCAGGTATGTCGATCTGTATCGATGACATGGTTATCCCAGCTGCGAAGGCGACTTTGATCGCCGATGCTGAAAAGCAAGTAACTGAGATCCAGCAACAGTACGACGAAGGTTTGATCACAGATGGTGAGCGCTACAATAAAGTAGTGGATATCTGGGCGCAAACCGCAGACCGCGTTGCTAAAGAAGGTATGAATGCGATCGAGAAACAAAAATTTGTTATCGATGGCAAAGAGACCGTTGGTCCATCATTCAACCCGATCTACATCATGGCTGACTCCGGAGCCCGTGGTTCCGCGAATCAGATCCGTCAGTTGGGTGGTATGCGTGGTTTGATGGCGAAACCTTCTGGTGAGATCATCGAGACTCCGATCACGGCTAACTTCCGTGAAGGTTTGACAGTTATCCAGTACTTCATTTCTACGCATGGTGCGCGTAAAGGTTTGGCCGATACCGCATTGAAAACAGCGAACTCTGGTTACTTGACTCGTCGTTTGGTTGACGTTGCTCAAGACGTTGTTGTCAGCGAGACAGATTGCGGTACGACAGACGGTTTGGAAGTTACACCGCTTTACGAAGCCGGTGAAATCATCCAGCCGATCGGTGAGCGTCTCTTGGGTCGTACAGCTTTGAAAGAAGTTTTGGATCCATACACTAATAACGTAGTTATCCCTGCGAACCATGAGTTCACAGAAAGCGACGTTAAAAAAGTAGAAGCTCTCGGTATCGATAAAGTAACGATCCGTTCTGCTCTGACTTGCCAATCGAACCGCGGCGTTTGTATCCGTTGCTACGGCCGTGACTTGGCTCGTGGTGCGACTGTGAACATGGGTGAAACTGTAGGTATCATCGCAGCTCAATCTATCGGTGAGCCTGGTACTCAGTTGACGATGAGAACGTTCCACTTGGGTGGTGCGGCTTCTCGTGCGGTTGAACAATCTGTTCACACGACTCGTTATGATGGAACTATTAAGTTAACAAACGTTCACGCTGTGCCTAATCGTCAAGGCAAACTCACTGTTATGAATCGTAACGGTGAAGCTTTGGTGATCGATGAAGCTGGCCGTGAAAGAGAAAGATTTAAGCTTGTTTATGGTGCCGTCCTGAACTTCAAGGAAGGTGAAAAGGTTGTAAAAGGAGCTACCGTTGCAGAATGGGATCCTTACTCCAACCCAATCATCGCCGAGTTGTCTGGTAAGATCGCTTACCAAGATATCGAAGAAGGCGCGACCATGACTGAGCAAGTGGATGCTGTAACAGGCTTCGCGACGAAGGTTATTACTGAAAGTAAATCTTCTGATGTGAAACCAACAGTATTCTTGACTGATGCTAATGGTAAACCAATGACATTGCCAGGTCGTGATATTCCTGCCCGTTATCTGATCCCTGTTGGGGCTCAGCTACTCGTTGCTGACGGACAAGAAGTTCACTCTGGTGATATGATCGCGAAAATGCATCGTGAGACTTCTAAAACGAAGGATATCACGGGCGGTCTTCCACGCGTTGCCGAGTTGTTTGAAGCTCGTAAACCTAAAGAAGCTGCAATCATTTCCGAGATCGATGGTTACGTTACTTTCGGTAAGGACGTTAAAGGTAAACAGCGCGTAATCGTGACTCCTGAAGTGGGTGAGCAAAAAGAATACCTCATCCCTAAAGGTAAGCACGTTGCCGTTCGTGAAGGTGAATACGTAAGAGCCGGTGAGGCCCTTATGGATGGACCTACAAACCCACACGATATCTTGGCGGTTCTTGGCGAAAAAGCGTTGTCTGCATACCTTGTGAACGAAATCCAAGAAGTTTACAGACTTCAAGGTGTGGGTATCAATGACAAGCACATCGAAGTGATTGTTCGTCAGATGCTCCGTAAGGTAGAGGTTCGTGATCCAGGTGATACACGTTTCCTCGCAGGCGAACAGGTTGAGAAATATGCCTTTGAGCAAGAGACAACTCGCGTGACAAACGAGGGTGGTCAAACAGCGACTTATGCGCCATTGCTCCTCGGTATTACAAAAGTGTCTTTGAGCACTGACAGCTGGATTTCTGCTGCTTCCTTCCAAGAAACTACTAAGGTTCTTACTGAAGCTGCAATCAACTCCAGAACAGATCATCTCAGAGGCCTCAAAGAGAACATCATCATGGGTCGCTTGATCCCAGCCGGTACCGGTTTGACTTCTTACAAACGCTGGAAAGTGGTTGTGAAGGAAGATGAAGACGTTCCATTTGTATCTCTCCCTGGTATGTCCGCTACAGCGACGCCGTAATAAGCGTGTAATTAATAAAGGGTAGGGAGCTGAAATCAGCTCCCTGTATACAAAATTTATAAACTAGGGCTTGACCCGCCAAAGTTCGAGGGTTAGGTTCCTGCATCCGTATATTGGGAATAATTGTTATAAGGGGTTCGAAGTGCCTACAATTAATCAGCTCATCAAAAGTGAGCGTATTGTTCAAAAAAACCAAACTAAGTCACCTGCTTTGACTTCTTGTCCTCAGCGCCGCGGTGTTTGCACTCGCGTGTACACGACGACTCCAAAGAAGCCAAACTCAGCTTTGCGTAAAGTAGCCCGTGTTAGATTGTCTAACGGTTACGAAGTGACTTCTTACATTCCTGGAATCGGTCATAACCTCCAAGAACATAGCGTTGTCTTGATTCGTGGTGGTCGTGTGAAAGACTTGCCAGGGGTTCGTTACCACATTATTCGCGGTGTATTGGATCTTCAAGGTGTTAACGGACGTCTTCGTGGACGCTCTAAATACGGCACTAAGAGACCTAAGAAATAGTCATTAAGAGGTTATAGAAATGTCACGTCGTAAAAAGACCTTTAAAAGAGAAATTATTCCAGATCCAGTTTTCAAAGATCTCGTTGTTGCGAAATTCGTTAACAAAATGATGATCCAAGGTAAAAAAGGTACTGCTCAAGCACTTTTCTACGGAGCTCTTGATGAACTCAAAGGAAAAGTACCAAATGAAGAACCTATTTCTATCTTGAAAAAAGCTATCGAGAACGTGAAGCCTTCTATCGAAGTTCGTTCACGTCGCGTTGGTGGAGCTACTTACCAAGTTCCTGTAGACGTTCGTCCTTCTCGTCGCCTTGCTTTGGCGATGCGTTGGTTGATCGCTTACTCTCGTGAGCGCGGTGAGAAAGACTTCTCTAAGCGTCTTGCTGGTGAATTGATGGATGCTTTCAACAATCGTGGTAACTCCATTAAGAAAAAAGATGACGTCCACAGAATGGCTGAAGCCAACAAGGCGTTCTCTCACTACAATTGGTAATCCTTCCTGATGTCAGCGAAAGATCCCAAAGTTGTAGCTGATTTAAAGTATACTCGTAATATCGGCATCATGGCTCACATCGATGCCGGTAAAACGACCACCACCGAACGAATTCTCTACTACACAGGTAAAAGTCATAAAATCGGAGAAGTTCATGATGGCGCTGCCACCATGGACTGGATGGTTCAGGAGCAAGAGCGTGGTATCACGATCACTTCTGCAGCCACGATGTGCTTTTGGAAGGACTATCGAGTTAATATCATCGATACTCCGGGGCACGTAGATTTCACTATCGAAGTGGAGCGTTCTTTGCGCGTCCTCGATGGTGCCGTGACTGTATTTGATGGTGTGAATGGGGTTGAGCCACAGTCTGAAACTGTTTGGCGCCAAGCTGATAAATACCATGTTCCTCGTATTTGCTTCGTAAATAAAATGGACCGCGTAGGTGCTGACTTTGTGATGAGTTTGAACTCAATCAAGGAAAAGCTCGGCGCAAATCCTATTGCCGTGCAAGTCCCAGTGGGAATCGAAGATACCTTCCGTGGTGTCGTCGATCTTCTCGAAAATAAAGCCTATGTCTGGGATACCGGCGGTAAAGACGAAGCCTTCAAAACAATCGATGTTCCTGATGACATGAAAGCGGAGGTAGATAAATACCGCGTAGAAGTTGTCGAGAAAATCGTTGAATTCGAAGATGCCCTTTTGGAAAAATATCTCAATGGGGAAGAAGTCTCTGTTCCTGAATTAAAACAAGCTCTCAGAAAAGGAACTCTTGCTTTGAAAGCAGTTCCTGTATTCTGTGGTGCTGCCTTCAAGAATAAAGGCGTTCAGCCTTTGTTAGACGGCGTGATTGATTATCTCCCATCTCCTCTGGATATTCCTGCGATTGAGGGGCATGACCCTGAGAAACCAGACAAAAAAATCGTTTGTAAAACTGATTTTGAAGCGCACACAGCGGCTCTTGCATTTAAGCTTGCGAACGATCCATTTGCCGGCACTCTCACATACGTGCGTGTGTACTCGGGCGAAATCAAGATCGGTGATCAGCTTTTGAATCCTCGTACTGAAAAGAAAGAACGTATTCAAAAGCTTGTTAAGCTTCATGCAAACTCTCGCGAAGAAATTCAATCCATCAAGGCCGGTGATATTGGTGCGGTCGTTGGTTTGAAATTCACTGCGACAGGTGACACTCTTTGTGAATCTTCTCATCCTGTGGTTTTGGAGTCTATCACGTTCCCTGAGCCAGTTATTTCCGTAGCTATCGAAGCCAAATCTTCGGCTGATCAGGAAAAGATGCTTCAGGGCTTAGCCAAACTTGAGAAAGAAGATCCTTCTTGTAAACTTAGAACAGATCCGGAAACAGGGCAGATTCTGTTGTCCGGTATGGGTGAGCTGCATTTGGAAATCCTCGTTGACCGCCTTTTGCGTGAATACAAAGTTCAGGCGAACGTGGGTAAACCGCAGGTCTCCTACCGTGAAACTATTACATCGGCGACGACCGTCGATTATGTTTACGAACGCCAATTAGGAGGGGAGGAGCATTTTGCTTCTGTCCGCCTTAAAATCGAGCCAATTCCATTGGCTGACGGCGTTCAGTTCGTCTCAAAGGTTCAGCCGTCTTCATTGATCCAGCCAGGCTATATCAAGTCTGTGGAAAATGGCTTTAAGGAGTCCGCAGAAGTGGGTCCTCTGGCGAGCTACTCAATGATCGGCATCAAAGGCACCCTTGAAAGCGTCGAGGCTCGTCAGGAGTCCTCAAATGAAATCGCCTTCAAGGCTGCAGCCTCCCTGGCTTTCCGTGAGGCCGTTAAAAAGGTGGGGACAGAGCTTTTGGAGCCTATCTTTAAAGTGGAAATTACATGCCCTGACGATTTCGTGGGCAATGTTGTTGGAGATTTAAACTCTCGTCGTGGAAAGATTCTTTCTATGAATGTAAAGCCCGGCGGGGGGCAAATCATTTCGGCCGAGGCGCCGCTTGCGAGTCTATTCGGTTATGCAACCGATATTCGCAGCTTAAGCCAGGGCCGTGCGAGCTTCAGTTCTGAGTTTTTGGCGTACGCAATCGTGCCTCCAAAAGTGAAGACTGAAATTTTGACAAAGCTAGGTCGATTTTAATTAATTTTTTTTCGATTTGCCTTTGACATTATTTGTTTCATCGGTGCATACTCGCGCACCTGTACACCTAAGTTTACAAAAAACTCTCTGAATCAGGGTATTTCCAGGGCCGCAAGGGCCCACCAGAGGCGGTTTTCGATGGGACGAAGGTGCGTATGTTAACCAGATTTTACTAGTATTTACGATACTTTAACAAAAAGAAGAGTGTCCTATGCAAAGTCAGAAAATCAGAATTCGGTTGAAGGCTTTCGACCATAAACTTTTAGACCAATCTACGAAAGAAATCGTAGAGACGGCTCGCCGTACTGGTGCAAAAGTTGCTGGTCCAATTCCCTTGCCAACTCGCATTAACCGTTATACAGTCCTGCGCTCGCCGCACGTTGACAAAAAATCACGTGAGCAATTTGAAGTAAGAACGCATAAGCGCATGCTGGATATTTTAGAACCAACACAGCAAACTGTCGATCAGCTCATGAAACTCGACCTCTCTGCTGGCGTAGATGTTGAAATTAAACTGTCAGCGATCTGATAGGAGTAAGTCGTGAGCGAAGCTACAAATACAACAGAAAACACTACCTCTGCGGCAGGACTGAAACTTAACGGTCTTTTCGCGTTCAAAGAAGGTATGTCTACAATTTTCAATGACCAAGGTGAAGCTGTTCCAGTAACAGTTCTTCGTTATGAACCTTGGGTTATTTCTCAAATCAAAACAAATGACAAAGACGGTTACGAAGCTGTTCAGGTTGCTTGCCACCCTAAAAAAGCTAAGAACTCAAACAAGTCTGAAAAAGGTCATTTGGCTAAAGCTGGTTTCGAGAACGGTGCTCAATTCGTAAAAGAACTTCGTCAAGCTCTCCCTGAGGGTGCAGCTCTTGGCGCGCAAGTTTCTATCGAAAGTCTTTCTAAAGGTGATTTCGTAAAAATCACTTCTAAATCAAAAGGTAAAGGTTTCGCTGGTTCTGTGAAACGTTGGAATTTTGCGGGCGGTCCTGCAACCCACGGTTCCCACTTCCACCGTCGTCCGGGTTCTTCTGGTAACAGAACATGGCCAGGCCGTGTAATGCCAGGTAAGAAGTTCCCAGGTCATTTGGGTAACGAAACAGTAACTGTAAGAAACGTTGAAGTTGTTGAAATCAACACTACTGAAAACGTTGTTTTGGTAAAAGGACCAGTTCCTGGCGCCAGAAACACTCTAGTGAAATTGGTGAGAGAATAGTTATGGCAGTAGTTAACGTTCTTAATTGGAAAAAAGAAAAAGTTGGTCAAGTTGAATTGGCTGCGAATGTTTTTGAAGCTCCTGTTAAAAAGGAAGTTTTGCACAACGTAGTTCATTGGCAATTGGCTAGTCGTCGTCAAGGTACTCACATGACTAAAACAAAAGGTCTCGTGAGCGGTGGTGGTAAAAAGCCATTCAAACAAAAAGGTACTGGTGGAGCTCGTCAAGGTTCTAGCCGTTCTCCTTTGATGCCTGGCGGTGGTACTATGTTCGGTCCTCAACCGCGCAGCTATGCGTATGTACTTCCTAAGAAAGTACGTCGCTTAGGTCTCAGCATGGCTCTCTCTCACTTGCACAGTGAAGGTAAGCTCTTCGTAGTTGAGAACATGAAATCTGAAGGTAAAACTAACGAACTCGAAAAGCGTTTGAAGTCTTTCGGTTTGAACAAAGCAGTTTTGATTGACGCTAACGTTGATGAGAACTTCAGCCGTGCAAGCCGCAACTTAAATGCATTCAAATACTTCCCAGTTGAAGGTTTGAACGTGTTTGACCTATTGAAATACGATGCTGCTGTTATCACTAAAGACTCAGTAGCAAAAATCATCGACAGATGTTCATTGGAGAATGCGTAATGAAACAAGTCATTAAAGCACCTCTCATTACTGAGAAGAACACATACCACAACGCTGCTGGCGTTTATGTTTTCGAAGTTGATTTGAAATCTTCAAAAACAGAAATCAAAGCTGCTGTGGAAAAGAATTTTAAAGTTAAAGTTGATAGCATCAGAACTAGCGTTTGCAGAGGTCACTCTAAAAACACTAAATTTGGCGCAACAAAGGTTCCTTACTGGAAGAAAGCTTACGTTAAGCTGAACGCTGGTGAGAAAATCGCGTTGTTTGAGGGAGTATAGAGATGGGGATCAAGACGTTTAGCCCACGCTCTGATGGCAGAAGAGGAATGACTGGTTTCGATTTCAAAGAGATCACTAAAACATCTCCAGAGAAATCACTCACAGCTCCTTTGAGCAAAAAAGCTGCTCGTAACAATCATGGTCAAATCACCATGAGACATATCGGCGGCGGTCACAAAAGAAAATATCGTTTGATTGATTTCAAACGTGAAAAACTTGAAGTACCAGCAAAAGTTGTTGCGATCGAGTACGATCCAAACAGAACTTGCCGTATCGCTTTGATTTCATACACTGACGGAGCAAAAGCTTATATCTTGGCTCCAGTTGGTTTGAATGTCGGTGACACTGTTGTGTCTAGCGATAAAGCGGATATCAAACCAGGTAACTCTTTGACTCTTGGTGCGATTCCTCTCGGTACAACTATCCACAACATCGAGTTGCGTCCTGGTAAAGGCGGTCAAATCAGCCGCGGTGCTGGTGCAAGTGCGACTTTGGCGGGTAAAGGCGAGAAATATTGCCAAGTCCGTCTTCCATCTGGCGAGTTGAAACAGGTTTTGACTGTTTGCCGCGCTTCAGTTGGTCAAGTGGGTAACACTGATAACGAAAACATCTCTTTAGGTAAAGCTGGTCGCTCTCGTTGGAGAGGTATCCGTCCAGGAGTTCGCGGTATGGCGATGAATCCAGTTGACCATCCTCTCGGTGGTGGTGAAGGCGTGGGTAAGGGTCATCATCCTGTAACTCCATGGGGCCAACCTTGTAAGGGATACAAGACTAGACACAATAAACGTACTGACTCTTCAATTGTTAAGAGACGCAAGTAGGGATTAAAAAATGGCACGTTCAACGAAAAAAGGACCGTTCATCGACGATCATTTGCTTAAAAAGATCGACAATGCGATTCAAAAAAACGATAAAAAAGTTATTAAAACTTGGTCACGTCGCTCTACCATTCTTCCAGAAGCTTTGGGTCTTACCTTTGCAGTTCATAACGGAAGAAAATTTGTCCCTGTCTACGTGACAGAGAACATGATTGGTCACAAGTATGGTGAGTTTGCACCATCTAGAACCTTCCATGGTCACGCAGAGAAAAAAGCAGCTCCAGCAGCGGCTCCTGCGGCAAAGAAATAATAAAGGTGATTTATGGAAGTTAAAGCAAGTTTGAAATACGCAAGAGTAGGCGCACAAAAAGCAAGATTGGTTGCTGACGTAGTTCGTGGAAAAGATGTGAACGAGGCTGTAAAGACTCTCACTTTCTTGAACAAGAAAACTGCTGGTCTCATTAAAAAGCTTATCGAGTCTGCGGTTGCAAATGCTGAATATAAAAAAGTTATGGACGTGGATAACCTCTACGTTAAGTCTATCTGGGTTGATCAAGGACCTTCTTTGAAAAGATTCCGTCCTCGCGCTCAAGGTCGTGCTTATGGTATTCACAAGAAAACCAGCCATATCAACGTAGTTCTCGAGGAGAAATAGTCGTGGGACAAAAGGTTAATCCAATTGGACTTAGAGTCGGAGTTATCAGAACTTGGGATTCTCGTTGGTACGCAAAAGGCCAACAATACTATGAGAACCTCCACGAAGATATTCGCCTCAGAAAATATTTGAAAGCGAAATTGAAGCACGCGGGCGTTGCGAAAATCGAAATGGAACGCGCTGCTAAAAAAATTAAGATCATCATCTCTACAGCTCGTCCTGGTGTTGTTATCGGTAAAAAAGGTACAGGCATCGACGCTCTTAAAGCTGATGTTCAAAAATTGACTCCAAACGAAGTATTCTTGAGCATTCAAGAAGTTCGTAAGCCAGATTTGGATGCACAATTGGTTGCTGAAAGCATCGCACTTCAACTTGAGAAACGTATCTCTTGGAGAAGAGCTTTGAAGAAATCAATCGCTGCAGCAATCAAAGGTGGCGTAAGAGGTATCAAAATCCGCGTTTCTGGCCGTCTTGATGGTGCAGAGATCGCTCGTTCAGAGTGGTACAACGAGAAGTCTGTTCCATTGCACACTTTGAGAGCGGATATCGACTACGGTACTGCTGAAGCATTGACTGCTTACGGTATCATCGGTCTTAAAGTATGGATCTATAAAGGCGACGTATTGAGCGCTCGTGAAGTTGAGGAGGCTGGCCGTGTTAAGTCCTAAGAGAGTTAAATGGCGTAAGCAATTCGTAGGTCGTGCAACTGGTTTCGCAGTTCGCGGCTCTAACTTGGATTTCGGAGACTTCGGTCTTCAGGCAACAGAAGAACACCGCATGACTGCGCGTCAACTTGAAGCAGCTCGTATTGCTATTTCAAGAAGCGTTAAGCGTGGTGGTAAAATCTGGTGCCGCGTTTTCCCTAACATCCCTGTAACTAAGAAGCCTGCTGAGACTCGTATGGGTAGCGGTAAAGGTAATCCTGAGTACTGGGTAGCTCGTATCTTGCCTGGAAAAGTTCTTTTTGAAATGAACGGTGTTACACGTGAGCAAGCTAAAGAAGCTTTTGAGCGCGCAGCACACAAACTTCCATTCAAAACTAGATTCTTGGCTCGGGAGTAACAGTCATGAAATTTACTGAAATTAAAGATCTGTCTGTAGCAGAACTTAAAAAGAAAAGAGCAGGTTTGAGCGAAGAGCTCTTCCAGGCTCGTATTAAAAACACAATTGGTCAACTTTCGAGCCCAATTGAAATCAGAAACCTTCGCCGTGATATTGCTAAAATCAATACGGCTATTGTTAAAAAAGTAGCTCGGTAATTGAGGAAGACTATGGAACAAAATTCTAGAGGACGTAGAAACGAAGTCGTAGGCGAAGTGATCAGCAACAAGATGGATAAAACTATCTCTGTATTGATCTTCAGAATGGTTAAACACAAAAAATACGGTAAGTACGTTAAAAAGACTTCTGTATTCAAAGCTCATGACGAGAAGAATGTTGCGAAAATTGGCGACGTAGTAAAAATCTACGAAACTCGCCCATTGAGCAAAACTAAGCGCTGGGCGCTTAGCGAAGTCGTAGAGACGGCAAAAGGCTAGGGTGCAGTTATGATTCAAATGCAGACAAGACTCAACGTAGCTGATAACTCTGGAGCCAAAGAAGTATTTTGTATCAAAGTACTTGGCGGCTCTAAGAGACGTGTAGCTTCTATCGGAGACATTATTGTTGTTTCTATTAAAGAAGCTCTTCCAAATGCAAAAGTTAAAAAAGGTGACGTGGCTAAAGCAGTTGTTGTTAGAACTGTTCACAAGTTGCGCCGTCCAGATGGTTCTTACATCCGTTTTGATGATAACTCTGCAGTTCTCATCAATGCTTCTAAAGAGCCAATCGGGACTCGTATCTTCGGCCCAGTAGCGAGAGAGTTGAGAGCAAAACAATTCGTTAAGATTGTTTCTCTAGCTCCAGAAGTTCTCTAAGAGGTGTGATGTGAATCGCTTACAATCTAAATACAACAAAGAAATCGCTCCAGCTTTGATGAAAAAAATGGGCGCAAAGAACGTAATGCAAGTTCCTCGTTTAGAGAAAATTGTATTGAGTGTTTCTTTGAGCGAAGCAGTTCAAAATCCAAAAATTTTGAACACAGTCGTTGATGAAATCACATCAATCACTGGTCAAAAAGCAGTTATCACTAAAGCTAAGAAAGCTATCTCTAACTTCAAGTTGAGAGCTGGCATCCCTCTCGGTGTTCGCGTGACATTGAGAAGAGACAGAATGTGGTCATTCATTGATCGTTTGAACACATTGGCTCTTCCTCGCGTAAGAGACTTCCGTGGTCTTCCGAATAAAGGTTTCGATGGCCGTGGTAACTACAACATGGGCTTGAAAGAGCAAATCGTATTCCCAGAGATTAACTACGACCGCGTAGACAAAGTTCGCGGTATGAATATCACTGTTTGTACAACTGCTAAAAACGATGCTGACGGAAAAGCTCTTCTTGAAGCACTCGGCATGCCATTCAGAAAATAAAAGGTTGGTGTCAATTGGCTCGTAAAGCAAGTATTGAAAAAAATAATAAAAGAAAAGCTCTCGCTAAAAAGTACTTCAAGCATAGAGAAGAGCTTCGCGCTAAAGCTGTAGACATGAAGCTTTCTGATGAAGAAAGAGCAACTGCTCGCAAGAAATTGCAAGCATTGCCACGCGATACAAACGCTAACCGCGTTGTAACTCGTTGTGAACTCAGCGGCCGTCCACGTGGTAACTACAAAAAGTTTGGTCTTTCAAGACTTGCTTTCAGACAATTGGCCCTTGATGGAAAATTGCCTGGCGTAACTAAGGCAAGTTGGTAAGAGGAATACTATGGATACAATTGCACAATTTCTTACAGTCATTCGTAATGCAGGAACAGCTCAACACGAAAAAGTTGACTTGCCTGCTTCTAAAGTAAGAGCTGGTATCGCTCAAATCTTAGCTAACGAGGGCTACATCCGTAGCTTCAAAGTAGCTAAAGATTCAAAACAAGGTATCATGCGTGTTTACTTGAAATACTCTGAAGATGGTCAACACGCGATCACTTCAATTGATAAAGTTAGTACTCCAGGTCGTCGCTTGTATGTAAAAGCAACTCAGATTCCAAAAGTAAGATCTGGTCTTGGCATGTGCATTTTGAGCACTAGCAAAGGAATCATGAGTGACAAGCAAGCTGCTGAGAAAAATCTCGGTGGTGAACTTCTTTGCACTGTTTGGTAGGTGAAATATGTCTCGTATCGGTAAAGCCCCAGTCATTTTTGACGATAAAGTTCAAGTGAGTGTCACTCCAAAAAATGAAGTGATCATTAAAGGCGCGAAAACTTCTTTGAACATTGCTATGCAGCCACAAGTGTCTGCAAAGCTCGATGGTAAAAAAGTTGTTTTGACTCGTGCTGATGACACTAAAGAAGCAAAAGCTCTTCATGGTTTGTACAGAGCACTTATCCAAAACGCTGTGATCGGTGTTACTAAAGGCTTTACGAAGTCTTTGGAACTTCACGGGGTTGGTTACCGTGCGAACGTAGCCGGCAAGAAGTTGGAACTCTCTTTGGGTTTCAGCCATCCTGTGATCTTCGACATCCCAGAAGGCATTGAAATTAAAGTAGATAAGCAAACTACCATCAGCATCACTGGCGCAAGCAAAGAGCTTGTTGGTCAAGTAGCTGCTAAAGTTCGTGGCTTCCGTCCACCAGAACCTTACTTGGGTAAGGGCGTTCGTTATGTTGGTGAACATATCAGACGTAAAGCTGGTAAATCTGCTGGTAAATAATTGAGGTGAGTTATGATGAAGTTAAAGATGAGCAAACACACTAGTGAACGCAAGCAAAACCGCCTCACTAAGAAAATCAGAATCAGAAAAACAGTTCACGGAACTGAAGAGCGTCCACGTTTGTGCGTTTTCAGAAGCGGCAAGCATATGTACGCTCAAATCGTTAACGATGTGAATGGTCACACAATCGCAGCAGCTTCTTCTGTTAGCATCGATACCAAAAACTCTGGTAAAGACCTCGCTAAAGAAGTAGGCATGGCGGTAGCTAAAGTAGCTTTGGCTAAGAACATCAAGAGTGTCGTTTTTGATAGAAACGGCTATTTGTATCATGGTCGAGTTAAGTCTCTTGCAGAAGGCGCGCGTGAGGGCGGCCTCAATTTCTAAGGAGTAAATTGTGGAGAAAGTTCAAACAGCAGCTGAATTCGAAGAGCGCGTAGTAGCCATCAACCGCGTAACAAAAGTTGTTAAGGGCGGTCGTCGTTTCTCTTTCGCAGCACTTGTAGTTGTAGGTAACGGCACAGGCGATATCGGATTTGGTTCTGGTAAAGCTGGTGAGGTTCCAGAAGCTATTGGTAAAGCAAGCCGCGCAGCTAAAAAGAATTCTAAATCTATCTCTTTGAAAGAGGGCACAATCCCTCACGAAGTTATCGGTAAATTTGGCGCTGCTAAAGTTATTATGAAACCAGCTGCTCCTGGTACTGGCGTAATCGCTGGTGGTGCAGTTCGTGCAGTTCTTGAGTCTGTTGGTGTTAAAGACATCCTTACTAAATGTGTTGGTACTCGTAACCCACACAATGCGGTAAGAGCTACCATCGATGGCTTAAACCAACTGAAACAGTCTAAGCAGATCTAATTTCTGCAAAACGTGTAGGTAGAAAATGGCAAAGACATTTGTTGTAACATTAAAGAAATCTCTCATTGGCACGACTCAAGACCAGAAGGACACTGTAAGATGCCTTGGTCTTAAGAAGATCCGTCAGAGTGCTGAAGTAAAAGACACTCCGGCTAATCGTGGCCAAATCATGAAAGTTCAGCACCTCATCACTGTGGATGTTAAGGGGTAATTATGAGTCTCTTGAAAACACTTGCTCCAAAAGAAGGTTCTAAACACTATCCAAAAAGAATCGGTCGCGGTATCGGTTCTGGTATGGGTGGAACTGCTACTAAGGGTCATAAGGGTCAACTCGCTCGTACTGGCGGCACTGTTCGTCGTGGTTTCGAGGGTGGTCAAACTCCTATGCACAGAAGACTTCCTAAGTTTGGTTTTAGCAACGTCGCGTTCGCAACTGAATATGACATTGTAAATCTCAGCCAATTGGCTAAACTTTCTGGCGAAGTAACTCCTGAAACCCTTCACCAGGTTGGTCTTGTTGGTAAAGGCTTGGTTAAAGTTCTCGGCAACGGCGAACTTAAAAAAGCTTTGACTGTTAAGGCTCACAAGTTCAGCGAAAGCGCTAAAAAAGCGATCGAAGCTGCTGGTGGCAAAGTAGAGGTAATTAAATAGTGTCAGCCGTAGATAGCATCGCTAAAAATTCAGACCTAAGAAATCGCATTTTTTTCACTCTAGCGATGCTAGCTGTGTACCGCATCGGAGTTCACGTTCCAACTCCAGGTGTTGATGGTGGCGCTGTTCTATCCTTTTTCCAGGCTCAAAGTGCTGGAATTTTCGGCTTATTTAACACCTTTACGGGTGGTGCATTATCCCAATTCAGTATTTTTGCATTGGGAATCATGCCTTACATTTCTGCGTCTATCATTTTCCAGCTTTTGACATCTGCTGTTCCTTATTTGGAAGCATTGAAAAAAGAAGGTCAGCAGGGGACTAAGAAGATCAACCAATACACGCGCTATGCGACTGTCGTGTTGGCGATCATCCAAGGTTACGGCATCAGCTCATACCTGTTGCACTCAACAAGTCCTTCTGGCCAGTCATTGGTTGTGTCTCCTTATATCGGCTTTTTGCCGTTCCAGATCATGACGATCATCACGCTAACAGCGGGTACTTGCTTCGTTATGTGGTTGGGTGAACAAATCACTGAACGTGGAATTGGTAATGGATCTAGCTTGATTATCTTTACAGGTATCGCGGCGGCAGTTCCGAGCGGTGCGCATAAGCTTTGGGAGCTTGTTACTTCTAATGAAATGCGCGCGATCGTAGCTTTGGCGTTGTTGGTATTAATGGTGGCGATCATCGCCGCTGTTATTTACATGGAAGTTGCGCAAAGACGTATTGCTATTCAGTACTCTCAAAGACAGGGTACAGGCATGCAGTCTATGCAAGCTCCAAGCAGCCATTTGCCTATTAAAATTAACTTCTCAGGTGTTATTCCTCCGATCTTCGCGAGCTCTCTTTTGATGTTCCCAGCGACGGCGGCTCAGTTCGTGAGCTCACCTTGGCTGAAATCCCTCCAGGATTCTTTGAATCCTTCAGGTGTCCTTTATAACATCATCTTCGTAGCGTTGATTGTGTTTTTCTCATTCTTCTACACTGAGATCGTTTTCAATCCGAGTGAAGTGGCTGATAACTTGAAAAAGTACGGTGGCTTCATTCCTGGCGTAAGAGCGGGTAAGAGCACTTCTGAGTACATTCAACGTGTGTTGGATCGTTTGAACGTAGCGGGTTGTATTTACCTCTGCGTAGTTTGTATCCTTCCAGGTATTCTTTCTAGCCAATTGAATGTTCCATTCTATTTCGGTGGAACTAGTTTGTTGATCCTTGTCGGTGTTGCACTGGATACAGCTCAACAAATTCAATCTCATATTTACACCCAAAAATATGAGGGCTTCCTTAAAGGGGCTAAAATTAGAAGTAGAAGGGTTACGTTTTGAGCATCATTCTTTTCGGAGCACCAGGAGCAGGTAAGGGCACTCAGTCAGCCCTGTTGGTCGAGAAGTTGGGCATGACTCAAATCAGCACTGGAGATCTCTTCAGAGCTGCGATTAAAAATAAAACAGAATTAGGTGTTAAAGCTCAGTCCTATATGGATGCTGGGCAATTGGTGCCCGATTCTATTGTTATTGGAATGGTTGAAGAGGTTCTTAAAAGCGGCGTTAAGAACTTCATACTAGACGGTTTCCCAAGAACCGTACCTCAAGCCGAAGCTCTTGATGAGCTTCTCAAAAAACTCAACCTTTCTGTTTCTAAGGCAATCTTCTTGGAAGTGCCTAGAGCAGAACTGATGAGTCGTTTGACTGGCAGACGGGTATGTAAAAATTGCGGGGCTGTCTACCACATAGTCAATAAACCTTCTAAAACAGAAGGTGTTTGCGATAACTGTGGCGGCCAGGTAGTTCAGCGCAATGACGATAAGACAGAGGTCGTCGGAGCGCGGTTAGATGTTTACGATCAGTATACTAGCCCATTGAAGGACTATTATACCAAGGCTCACAAATACGTTGAAATAAACGGAAATAGAGATACTGAAGCAGTTTTTTCAGATATTAAGAAGTTAATTTCTTAGAATCTGAAAATACTCGAAATTACCCTAGACAAGGGGTGACCTCAGTGTTACTTTTCCGGACCGCATTTGTGTTTATGTGTGTTTGATTCGAGGGCTTTTCGCTCTCAGTACAGACGTGGGAATAAGTATGAAAGTTAGACCATCAGTAAAAGCAATCTGTAATAAGTGTAAGATTATTAAAAGAAAAGGCGTGATTCGCGTAATTTGCGAAAACCCTAAACATAAGCAAAGGCAGGGCTAATCATGGCACGTCTACTTGGTGTCGATTTACCTAGAAACAAACGCGTTGAGATCGCATTGACTTATATCTATGGTATCGGTCGTCCTCGCGCTCGTAAACTTGTTAAAGAAGCAGGTATTCCTCAAACTTTGAGAACTGAAGGCCTGACTGACGAACAAATCGCTAAATTGCGTTCTATCATTGAATCAAGCTTCAAGGTTGAGGGTGACCTCCGCCGTGAAATCGGTCTTGCTATCAAACGTTTGATGGATTTGAACTGCTACCGCGGTATCCGTCATCGTAAAGGTTTGCCAGTTCGTGGTCAGAATACACGCTCTAATGCGCGTACTCGTAAAGGACCTAAGAAGACCGTGGCTAACAAGAAAAAAGCCGTATAGTTAGGATGAATTAAATGAATACAGTTGAAAAAAAGCCTGTTACTAAAAAGAAAGTTAAAAGAAACGTTCCTCAAGGGAACTGCTACATCCAAGCTGGTTTCGGTAACGTTATCGTAACTATCACGGATCCAAATGGTGACACAGTTTCTTGGTCATCTGCAGGTCACTTAGGTTTCAAAGGTAGCCGTAAAGGCACTCCTTTCGCGGCTCAAGTTGCAGCAGAAGATGCAGCAAAAAAAGCTATGGAAGCTGGTATGAAATCTTTGGACGTTTATCTTAAAGGTCCTGGTGCAGGTCGTGAGCCAGCTATCAGAGCATTGGCTGCTACAGGCATGAGAATCCTTACCCTCAAAGACGTAACTCCCGTTCCACACAACGGCTGCCGTCCACCTAAGCGTAGAAGAATCTAAGGAGATTTGTCGTGAGCTGCATTAATCAAGGCGTATGTAAACTCTGCCGTCGCGAAAATATGAAGTTATTCCTTAAGGGTGACCGTTGCTACACTGATAAGTGTGCATTTGAGCGTCGTCCTTATCCTCCAGGCCAACACGGACAATCTCGTTTGAAATTCTCCGAGTTCGCTCTTCAATTGCGCGAAAAGCAAAAAACAAAAAGATTCTATGGTGTTTCTGAAAGCCAATTCGTGAAATACGTTAAAGAAGCCAACCGTTCTAAAGAATTGACTGGTACAGCGCTTCTTAAAAATCTCGAGATGAGATTGGATAACGTAGTTTACGCGTTGGGTTATGCAAATTCCCGTCGTGAAGCTAGACAACTTGTTAAGCACAATCACTTCCTCTTGAATGGCAAGAGAGCCAACATCCCAAGCATGATGGTTCAAAAAGGTGATGTGATCCAAGTTACCGAAGCAAGCAAAGAAGTGGTTAAAATCCAGGCAGCTATGCAATCCGTAGCTCGCAGATCTGTACCATCTTGGCTTGAAGCTGATCATGCAAACTTCAAAGGTGTTGTAAAAGACTCTCCAGTGAGAGACGATGTTACACTTCAAGTTGAAGAGAACATGATCGTAGAATACTACTCAAGATAATTGATCGCGGGGGAGCTTATGCAAGAGCACTATTATAAATTCTGGAGAGAGATGATCAAACCTAAAGGTTTTGAGGTTGATCGTGAGACTCTTCGTGATGATTACGCAAAATTTATTATTCGCCCCCTCGAAAGAGGTTTTGGCGTAACTCTTGGTAACTCTTTGAGAAGAATTCTTTTGAGCTCAATGATGGGATCTGCCATCACTGCGGTTAAATTCGAAGGCGTTCTTCATGAGTTCACCACTATCACTGACGTTCTTGAGGACGTTACTGATATTATTTTGAACCTTAAACAAGTTCGTTTCCGTCAATACACTAGCGATAGCCTTACTTTGAAGATCTCTAAAAAAGGTCCAGGCAAAGTAACTGCTGCTGATATCCAAACTTCTGACAAAGTTGAAGTTTTGAATCCAGACCAGCACATCGCTACTTTGGGTGCAAACGCGAACTTCAACGCTGAAATCATCGTTGAATTCGGTCGTGGCTATGTTCCTACGGAAAACAGAGAAAAAGAATTCCCAGTTGGCTACATCGGCGTTGACGCTCTTTATAGCCCTATCAGCAAGGTTAACTACAGCGTTTCCAATGCTCGTGTTGGTCAAAGAACTGACTACGATGCTTTGACTTTGGAAGTATGGACTGACGGCTCTTTGAAGCCTGAAGAAGCGGTAGCTCTTTCATCTAAAATCATGAAAGAACAACTCCAAATCTTCCTTACTTTCGATGAAACAATGGAGCCTTCTGAAGAAACTAGAGATTCTTCATCTCCTACATTGAATGAAAACCTCTTCAGATCAGTTGATGACCTCGAACTTTCTGTTCGTAGTGCTAACTGCTTGAAGAATGCGAACATCCGTTACATCGGTGAGTTGGTTGTACGTTCTGAAGCTGAAATGCTTAAGACTAAGAACTTCGGTCGCAAGTCTTTGAATGAAATCAAAGAAATCTTGTCTGAAATGGGTCTTGGCTTGGGTATGAAGATCGAAGGATGGCCACCTCCAGGATGGGATCCTAACCAGCCACCTCAAAAGAGAGAAGCTCAGTAATATTTCTCGGAGTTAAAAAATGAGTTCACACAGAAGAAGAGTTAAAACATTCAGTCGTAAGTCAGGTCCTCGTAAAGCTTTGTTGAGAGGCATTATGAGCTCACTTGTTGAGCATGGCCGTATCACTACGACTGTAGACAGAGCAAAAGAAGTAAGAAGACACATCGAAAAAGCAATCACTCTTGGTAAAAAAGGTGATTTAGCTACTCGTCGTTTGCTTCTTTCTAGAATTCCAAATCAAGACGTTGTTAATGCTATCGTAACTGACTTGTCAGTTCGTTTCAAAACTCGTCCTGGTGGCTACACTCGCATCATCAAAATCGGACGTCGTCCGGGCGATACTGCTGAGATGGCTTTCTTGGAATTCGTAGACTACGATTTCGAAGCTAAGACTGCTGATAAAGCTGCTAAAGAAACTGCAGCTAAAGCAGACGAAAAAGGCGCTAAGAAAACTGCAACTAAAGCTAAAAAAGCTTCAGCGAAGTTGGTAGCAGCTAAAAAGAAATCAGTTAAAAAGATCCAGAAGAAAAACAGAACTGCGGCAAGAGCTTAATTTAAGCTCCCAATCTTTTTAAAAATGATTAACATAAAGCCTAGGGAAACCTGGGCTTTTTGTTTTTAAGGCCCCGAGAGGGACGTATGAATAAGCATCTCAGAGCATTACTGATTGTTGGTGGTTTGGCTGTTCTCATTGTAGTCGCTGTTTTAGCGTACAAAGGACAAAGCCGTATGGAGGCTGAGGCGGATGCTGAGGCAAATGCTCAGAAGATGGTTCAGTTGAAAGAGCCGCTTCCTCCCTTTACTGCGAAAGCTTTGGACGGGAAAGAGATTCAACTTTCTCAATTTAAAGGAAAAGTTGTTGTCGTGAATTTCTGGGCTTCTTGGTGTGGGCCTTGTATTGAAGAGGTACCTTCGCTGATTAAGCTCCTTAAGACCTTTCCAAATGATTTAGAGCTCATTGCTATCTCTGGGGATTCGAATCAGGCCGATATTGATAGCTTCATGAAGTCATTCCCCGAGATGAAGACTTTGCCTAATATTCATGTGGTTTGGGATGCAGATAAAAGCCTTTCTCAGAAGTATCAGATCTATCGCCTGCCGGAGTCGTTCCTGCTCAATAAGGATCTTAAGTTGATTAAGAAGATTTCTGGAACGATCGACTGGCATACTGAAGATGCCATTGCCTATATTAAGCAAGTTATCTCAGGAACTGAGGCGCCGGCGGCGGGTCCTGCAACAGGGGCTGGGACTTCGCAGGATGAAGACTCAGGGAAAACTCCTGAGGATCAAAACTAGTCTACGATTTTGTAAAAGAAATTTCGATTGTTGTGCCGATGTGGTGCTGGCTTGTAACAGTCAGGTCGCCTTGCCATGTGTGCATCGTTTGAATCGCGCTATAAAGGCCTAGGCCGTTGCCCTTTTTCTTGGTGGTAAATCCCTCTTGGCCGATCTTTTTAAGCGTTCTAGCCGGGATTCCGGCGCCATTGTCTCGGATTTTTAAAATGATCTGCTCAGAGGTCTCTTTCCAAGTGAGGGACCAGCAAGTGGCGTCGGCTTCTTTCGCATTCTGGATCAGATTCCAAAGGATACGATGGAAGTCTCCTATATTGCCAAGAGCCTGAACGTCCTGGGGGAGGTTTTTGTGAAAGCCCTCAAGCTCCATGGAGTTTTGCAGCTGGAATTTAGCCTCGCGGGCAAAGCATTTGATCGCTTCACAAAGATCAAAGCATTCCACTGGCTTCGCTTTTTGCGGGCCTTGGGCTTGCTTACGAGCCTGAAGGATTTCTTCGGCGATATTATTAATGCGCTTCACAGCCTCATCGAGAAGGCCTAAGTGATCCAAGTCGGGGCTTGCTTGCTTCAGGTGGTGGATCGTCAGATTTACGGCGGACAGTGGGCTTCTCAAATCGTGGGCGGCACGGAAGAAAGATTCCATGCTGATCGCCGGTGGCTGGATTGAGGGCATTGGCTCCTCAAAGTAAGTCCGAAGAAAGAGACCCATTATTTTTACTCCCGCTTGAGGTCTTTAGTTTTGCCATAAGGACTTAAATTTAAAAAGGGCCCCCTAAACCGATTTAATTTATTTCAAGGGCCGTCCAAAGCTTTAACAGTGCGGTCTTGGAGGTTCTTTGAGTCGCGGGGCAAGGGGCTCCGGTGAAGGGAAAAATGGCCGAAAAACGTCAGTGAAGGCAGTGTCTAAGGATTAAACAAGCATTGATTATTTCCATAAACATTTTTTGTTTTCGGAGTTTTCCTCGGAAATCCCTTATAAAGAAAGCCTATTTCGAGCCTGAAAACTCAAAGGCCCGGGATAACAAGCGGAGGAATAATGAAGCACGTTAATGGCTATACCGCTGGTGAGCAAACTGCAACTAAGAAGAACATCGCAACCAGTGACTTGATTCATTTTAGTGGAAATTGGGTTTGGAGGGCTGTTGAAGCTCTGGTCCAAGCCAAAGATTTTAATCCTGATCCTGTATGGATCGCGGATCGTCTGAATATCTCCGCGGAAGCAGCGAAAGATGCTCTCGAGGGGCTTGTTCGGATTGGGTTAGTTACCGTGACTACGGATGGTATTCAGAGTAGGGCTGAATTTATCGAAGCTAATTGTAATGATTTGGAGAGATCGGATCTCTTTCAAATTCACTCTAAAATTAAAAATCAAATTTCTGAGAAGATGACCCATAGAGATTCTTATTCGAATGCGATTGTACTTACAAAAGGTAAGTATATGAACGAATTCTACAGAAAATTTTCAGCACTTGTTGCTGAGTTGGCAGAGAAGAGTGCGGAAGACAAAGAGTCTAACGAAGTATTTGCATTAGAATTATCATTGGCGCGCATTTCGCGCACGAAAGAGTAGGTGTCCAATGAAGACGTTACTTTCAATTTTAACTATTTTTGTAAGTTTGAACTGCTTTGCGAAAGGTTCAGGCTCGGGAACCAGCGGCGATAGCTACTACCGCGCAAACAAAACTTGGAACACGGATGTATTAACTGAGAAGTTCCCGGGGCAGGTTTATTATATGGGTAAGAAACAGGCTGAGATTGAGTTTGCCACTAATAACGGTGGGGATGATAAGGTTGAGATTCGGTCTTTGCGTCCTGAGGAGATTGCGGATTCAGGTTTGATTGATGGATTGAAACGCTCTCAGCAATCTAAGAAATGGGAGAATGTTAATCTTCCTGTTAAGATCGATATGAATCGCACCATCCTCAATAAAATGGGTGGAATGCAGGTTCGATAAAAGGAAATCATAGTTAGTGGTAGAAAAGGCGCTGAGTTTAGTGCCTTTTCTACTCTTCGCTGCAAATTAAACTTAGGCTAATTTCAATGCAAGCTCCGTTCTGCACGTCAGTAAATTGAATTTTTCCATCCCACTTTTCAATATTTTGAATCGCGTAATACAGTCCTAGTCCATTTCCTTCTGGCTTAGTGGTAAACCCTTCTTTGCCGAGTAAATTTCTAATATTTGATGAAAATCCTTGGCCATTATCTTTTAGAATTATTCTTATGCAATTTTCCTCAATATAGCTTTGATATTTTATTTCAGTAGCCTTGGCATCAATTGAGTTTTGAATAAGGTTTTTTATAATTCTGTGAAGTTGGGACGAGTTTCCAGATGCAAATTTTTTAGAAGCACTCTTGCTTCCGATGCTATGGAAAATTTGAATCCTTTTCTCGCTTGAGAAACTCTTTTCAAGCTCTTTTTCAAAAAACTCAAAGTTCAAGTAAGCATTCGTGTCGTCCGGCTGCTTGATATGGAATTCTTTTTTTAAATTCAATATTCCATTGGCAATCATATTTATACTTGCAACAGTTTCTTTAAGAAAATCTGACAGCTCATTAGATGAATTCTCATTTTTTAAAGCATGCGCTATCATGTTTAAAGCAGACAAAGGACCTCGAATATCATGTGCGGCCTGAAAAAGTGATTCCTGCAATATATCTGATTGTTTGTTTTTTGTAACTGTCAGCTTAGGAATACAAAGATCAAAGGCAAACACGTTGGTGCATCCTTTAGCTAGACCTGCTTCGTGTACTGCATCGACAAGAGCGTTATATTTTTTCAGAAAATCATTAATAATTTCGCCATCAGCTAACATGACCCCAAGACTGTTTGGTACGCCAGAAACTATTTTTGTGCTCAACTCAGCTCTAGATTTTATATAAAGCTCAACAATTTCCTTTCTTGTTAGGTGGTTCTCCCCGATATCCATGAGCTTTTCATTGGTGCGAAATCCAAATTCAGTTTTGTGAATTAGGTTTTTGTTTAAGAGCCAGCTAAATGATTCGCTGGCGTGGTCCATGGAAATGTTTAATCTTTCGGATATCCATTTCGCATTTGCCTGAAAGTCTGGCGAATCTATTAACGCATTAATAGTACGTTTGACCCAACTAGAGGCAAATTCGATCAAATCTTCTTGGGATAGTTCCGGTTCGATTTTCATATTCATAACCTACAATCATAAGCGTTTTATTAATAAATTTAAACAAAATTTGTTTTTCGACCGAAAATGTGCGGATGTCTAGAAAATAAAAAAGGCGCTGGGTTCAGCGCCTTTTTTATTTTTATGATCCTTGCTTTGTTGGACAACGAAGTTGGAAAACTAGAAGCCGAATTTCTTTTTTAGGTCGTCGACGGCTTTTTTGCCCTGCTTTTCGATTTCTTTTTTGCCTTGGTTCTCGGCGTCCTTCTTGGCTTGATCGGCTTTGGCTTCAGCTTGTTTCTTTTGGGCGTCTAGCTGGGCTTGAGCCTTCTTCACTTCTCCGTCGAATTGTTCGCGGATCTGCTTCACTTGCTTGTCAATCTGCTCGCGTTGCTTGCCGATTTCTTTGTTCACGTACTCTTCGATTTGCTTACGGGCTTCTGCAATCTTTGCCTCTACCTGTTTACGCAAACCTTTTTCGAGCTCGCTGCCTAAGTTTGATGTCACATCGAAGCTCACCGCTGGCAAATAACCAGAGGCTTCACCCGTGAGGGTAATCACCGGCAATCCTGCAAAAGTGTTCTTCAAGATGCTGTTGATGTTGCCATCTTTTGCTGACACTTCGAAATTGGCTGTTGTGAACTGATTGTTCAAATTCATTTTGAAATCGCGCAGCGCTTTCAGCGTTCCATCGATGTTGAGCTTGCCCGTTGCGGAGTTCAGATTGATCGTCACGTCCGAAGAGTTCACGAGCTCTGCCGCATTGATAGGGTAGGAGCCCACCGCCATCTGGTAAGTGATGAGGCTGTCTTCTTTGGTGTTATCCACAGTCATTTTCAAGAGCAAATCTTTGATCTGATCCGCAGGGAAATCACCTTCAAGAGTGGCCACTGTCGGACGGCCCACCAAAGCTTGGTTGGAAGTGATATCCAGGATTTGACCTTTGATATTGCCGGCTTTTGGCGACATGCCTGCTTGAGAGCTGATCGCAGCTCTCTTCACCCAGAAGAGTGGGTAAGAGTTCTTACGGCCGAACTCATATGTAATCCCTTTTTCACGAGGGTGCGGCTGAATTGGTACATCATCAGGATCCACCGGTTTGTTTTTATCCTTGCCGGTGATTTTGTTCATGTACTTCGGTGGTACGTACTTTTCAGCCATCGCACGGTAGCGATTGATCTTCGCCATGTATTTGCCGAGGTAACGGTTGAACAAGGCACGCGTAAGTTCTTTGGTGTTGATCGAAGGAATACGGAAGCGAGTTTCCAGTGCTTTCACGTCGGCCTTAATCAAAGCATCGAGAGATTTTACGTCGGCATCGATCTTCTTGAGATCCTTTTCAAGCTCTTGGCCTGTAGAACCGATTTGCTTGTAGTAGGCGTCGCCTTGTTTGAGGACCGCATCGAGCTCCTGCAATGAAGCTTGGAGCTCTTGTGGAGTTTTGAAATCCTTTGTTTTGATTTTACCAAGGCGGTCATTCAAAGCCTGGATGTCTTTACCTTGAGGTAAAGTTTTCAGTTTGTCGTCCCAGTACTTTTGTCGTTCCTTGAGGTTGGCTTCGATCTCGGCTGCTTTCTTTTTGGACTCGAGCGTGCCTTCGATTTTGCCTAGCTGAGCGCTGGCGTTTGTACCGCCCAAGATGGCCGCAAGGTCACCGAGCATATTGTCAGCGTACTCTTGCTGGGCTTTTGCGAGAGCCTCTTCTTTTAAGCGCTGAGCCTCTTGTTCAACCATGCCAGGGCCTGGTTTTGGTGGAGGCGGCGGTGGAGCGACTTTACCTGGGTATTTACGAGCAGTACCGAATTGAATGTTTTCAATCACAGCCTCGTTCACGAGGATCTTCGCGCGAAGAAGCGCGTCCCAAGACATGCCCCAACGGACGTCGCCAATTTCAATCACATTCTGAGTTGGTTTCTCAGCGTCTGTGATTTGAATTCCTTGAACGCGAAGGCTTGCATTGAAGAAGCTCGTTTCAACTTTGGCGATATTCACTTCAGCGCCGACACCTTTATAGCCGGCCCACTCCATTCCGGCGCGCAACTGCATGTCGAAGAAGAAGTGGAAGTAAGCAAAAATAAGAACGCAGACAATCACGAAGGGAACAACTGCATTCCAGCGAATAGGACCTTTTACTTTTGGTGTTTTTGTTTTTTCAGCCATGTTCATTACCCGTAGAGATCCTGATATTTGTTGTACCAATTATAAACTTTTGTAGCCGCAAAGCTCTTCCAGATTTTTGTTCCTTTAAAGCGAGCCACAACCGTCACACGGTATTTGAGGATCAAAGAGCGGAAGATGAAGAATGCTGGAATCACCAAGATCAGGCCAACGATCATTGAGCCCATAACAATCGAGTTGTTAAAACGGGTCATCGGTACGAGCGGCATATTGTACAACTCTGTGAAGAGTGGACGTAGTGACGGAGTTTCGAGAACTGCACGGCCCAACTGATCTGCAACAGGGTCAAAAAGAAATGCCACGAATTTAAAGAAGAACGCCGCGAGGAAAGCAGCGCCCATCTGAATACGGAAGAAGAAAATTAAAAACAGAATCAGGAATGTCTGAATGGATAAAAACGGGGAAAATCCCAGGATCAATCCACAGGCAAGGCCCGAAGCAAGTTGGTTGGTTCCAGTCTCTGAATTCAGTAACCGGAAGAACGCGAATATCTGCTTTAACAGCAAAGTCATATCTTCTCCTGATTGGGGTTAGGGTCTTCAACAGGGTAAAAAGGCCTCTAAGCATTGGCAATCTTTTGATTTTTCGCAGTGAGTATAAGAGAGTAAATATTCGCCGTATGAGCGAAAATGAAAGAGAAACGACGAGAGCAGATTGCAAAACTCTCGTGCTTCTCAACAGGGGCTTTGGTAACATAACACTTCGAGAGTGAGTGAAAAGTATGAGTGAAAAGTCTTTGGCAGGTTTTGGCGAGCAGGCGTGTTTGTTTCTGGATCGCGACGGTGTGATTGTTCACGATGTCCCTTACAATACAGATCCACAAAAAGTAGAGCTAAAGCCCGGTATCGTTGAGCTCCTTCAAAAAGCTCATAAGATGGGCATGTGGGTGACGATTGTGAGCAATCAATCGGGTCTCGGTCGTGGGTACTTTTCCTGGAATGACTATCGCCAAGTACATCAGCGTATTTGCCAGCTACTAGCCGCTCAGGGCGAATGGGTCGATCTTGCTTTGTGTGCACCTTTCTATGAGGGCACCGAGTTCAAGCAAGCCCAGGCTCGTCCTCACTACCGTAAGCCCGATGTTGGTATGTTTAAACATGCAGAAGAAGAACTCGGCGTGGCTTTTTCAAAATCAATTATGGTGGGTGACAGTGCGACGGATCTGATTCCAGCGTTTCAGTCGGGGATTCGTAAGCTTTATCTCGTGGCTTCGGATAAACAGGCCGAAGAAGTGAAGAAGCTGGAGAGCCATCAGAAGGCCCATCCTCAGTTTAAATACCAGTTGATCTCGGATTTCTCCGAGATCGTTTTCTAACTAGATACTAGATTTTTGCTAGTGCGGTTTTTAAGTCTTGAATGATGTCATCGGCTTTTTCTAGGCCGATACTCAAGCGGATCGCGCGTGGGTCGATTCCAGATTCATCCTGCTTGTCAGAAGGAATTGCTGAATGGGTCATGTAGCCCGGCACTTCGATCAATGTTTTGTTCAAGCCGAGACTCACTGCCAAAGTGATCGCGTAAGAATTATTGGCAATATCATCCACGAACTGTTGGCAAGTGGTGAGGTCGCCTTTGAGCTGGAATGAAATCATCGTGCCTGGAGAAAATTCTTCCTCAGGAGAGAGGAGATATTTCTTCGCAAGCTCATACTGTGGATGAGATTCAAGGCCCGGGTAAGTGACTTTTTCAACTTTGGGATTTGATTCTAGGAACTGAGCCACTTTCATTGCCGTTTTCTGTTGCTCTTCAAAGCGCAATGACTGAGTTGAGATCCCGTAAACCAAGATGTGCCACGCAGAGTAGGGGTGAATAATTGCGCCGAAGTCTTTGCGGCCGATTCTTAGAAGAGTGTCGAACTCTTTACGAGTGATGACTGCTCCACCCATTTCGGTTCCGAAGCCCGAAATGTTTTTCGTCAAACTTTGGATCACCATATCCGCGCCCCATTCGAGGGGGCGAAGACCCCAAGGAGTCGCAAAGGTATTGTCGACAAGGATCAAGATCTTCTTATCATCAGCGCGCTTTTCGTTGGCCTTTTTAACCAGGCTTGCGATTTTTTCGATGTCGATGATTTCAAGATTTGGATTGGAAACAGATTCGAAGTAAATCACGCGAACTGTAGGATCCTGGATTTCTTTTTCAAGATCTTTGGCGTTGAGATCCATCATGTGGTTTTTAATGCCAAGACGAGGAAGCCAGTTTGTGATGAGGCTATAGGTGCAACCGTAGAGCGTGCGGTGAGCAAGGATCTTATCGCCGGCTTGCATGCAGGACATGATCGCTGTGGAGATAGCTCCCATACCGCTGGCGAAGCTGACAGCGCATTCGCCGGATTCCATCAGAGCGAGTTGCTCTTCAAGCATCTTGGTCGTGGGCTCTTCGAGGCGATCGTAGATCCAGATCGGTTTGTCAGTGGCCTTGCGTTCTTCGCCAAAAGCGACGAAGCCTTGAGCACCGCGCTCGAGTGAACCAAGACGGAAAGATGTTGATGCGGTCATTGGCGGCACGATGTGGTGGCCGAACTCCCAGGCTTTGGTGGTCGAAGCGCCGTGAATGGCGCGCGTACGTTGACTAGCTTTGGTTGACTTCATATGGCACTTTCTCTTTTCTTTGCATGTAGAAGAAGGCCCCGAACAGTCCGAATACAAATTGAGCTACCTGAAGCGCGGTGATCACCGTTGGGCCTAAATCTGTTGCGTGACCGGTATAAATATTAAACAAGAAATAAAACGCCGCTTGCCCCACGCCGACGCCGGCAGGAGAAATCGGAATCGCCGTCGCCATAAAACCGAGAGGCGCGACGAGGAAGTAGGTCGACCAGTTCATCTCAGCACCCAAGCCAGACGCGTGACCGGCAAGAATCATAAACATGATCGAGAATGTCTGAGCCAAGAGACTGATTGCGATGCTGCCAAGGAGGTTTTTATAGTCACGGCCATAGAGGTGGAGAGATTCGTATATGCGTGTGGTTTTTGAAGCTCCCGGCAGTTTTTGCAAACGTCGGTTCACGCTGCCGCGTTTGTGCAGCTTCTGTGAAAAGACGAGTCCAAGGCCCAATGTGGCTGCCGTGAAAAGACCCACGATCACGAGGAAAAGAACATGCAAAGAGCTGTTGCTTTGTACGAGCTGCCAGTCAAAAAGCATCGCGAGCAAGGCCATCAAGATCATCGCGTAAAGTCCCAGCACGCGGTCCATGAGAACGCTGGTTGCTGCTGCCATGCGGGACTCTGGGAAGTCCTTGGCGAAATAGAAGGCCTTTACCAAATCTCCGCCGACGCCACCTGGCACTGCGAAGTTAAAGAAGATGCCGATCATGGTGAGCTTAAAAGTTCTCCAAGATGGCAGGTGATGGCTTTGAGTTTGAAGCAAAATGCGCCAGCGCTCGCTGGTAAGGTACATATTGGCGCCCACAAGCAGGAATGCTGGAATCAGGTACTGAGGCTGAAGCAAATTCGCGAGGGCTTTAAAGTTCAATTTTCCGGATTGCACGAGCCAGTAGATAAGGCCTACGGAAAAGACGATTTTCAGAGCTTGAATAAGAAAGTTTTTGGCCTTTTTTTGCATGGAGGCAGACTAAACGAATAGGGGCGGAGTTTGCTAGATTTTTTCGGCTTTACGCAGAGGGAAAAGGCGAATGACATTCCGAATCAATCTGGGCTATTTGTAGACGATTTTGGGGCGTTTTGGTTGTATGTCTCTTTGGTCAGGAGGATCCGTCGTGATTCCAGCAATTTTATCAGGTGGCAGTGGCACGCGTTTGTGGCCCGTATCTCGAGCTAATTTTCCGAAACAGTTTTGTGATCTTTTCGACGACTCTTTGCAGAGTCTGACAATTAAGCGTTCGCTAAAGTTGGGAACGCCGTGGATTGTGACTGGGGCGGCTCTCAAAACCTTGACGGAAGCGAACCTTAAAGACCTCCATTTACAAAACGTAACGACGATCTATGAACCGGTTGCGAAAAATACGGCACCTGCAGTGGCGGTGTTGGCGTATGTTCTTGTTCAGCGCGGAATGGGCGAAGAGATTGTCGGCGTCTTTCCGTCAGATCATCTGATTCAAAATACCGATGCCTTTTACAATGCTGTTGCTGAAGCGGAAGTACTCGCTCAGAAGGGTTTTGTTGTTACTTTGGGTATTAAGCCTGATCATCCGGCGACGGGCTATGGCTACATCCAAAAAGATAGAAGTTCTAATAAAGTTTTGAAGTTCCATGAGAAGCCTTCTTTCGAGACGGCTGAGAAGTTTCTCGCTTCGGGCGATTTCTTCTGGAATGCCGGTATGTTTATCTTTAAGGCGAAGACGATGCTGGAGAAATTCCAGAAGCTTCAGCCTGAAATTTATAAAATCGTTTCTCAGTTGAAAGCGGATATGAGCAACCTCAATGAGGTTTATGCTCAATTCCCGAGCATTTCTATCGACTACGCAGTGATGGAAAAATTGAGCTCTGATGAACTCGCGTGTATTCCAGCGGACATGGCTTGGAGTGATGTTGGCTCATGGGATGCTGTTGCCCAAGTAAACGACGGGCAGCACGGTCCTAAGTCACTCGAAGTAAAGGGCCATGACAACTTCGTCTTTGGTCGCGAAAACAAAATGTACTCGTTCGTAGGCACGGATGACCTGATTGTCGTTGATACGGAAGATGCCTTGATGGTCGTGAAGAAGGGTGAATCTCAGGAAGTAAAACAGGTCGTTGAGGCTTTGCAGAAACAGGGATCTTCATTAGTTAAAGACCATGTTTTTGAAAAGCGTCCGTGGGGAGCCTTTGAAATCTTGCGTGATACAGAACACTTCAAATCGAAGGTGATTACTGTGAATCCAATGTCACAGCTTTCATATCAGTCTCATAGCAAGCGTGCTGAACACTGGATTATCACTCGCGGTGAAGGGGAAGTGGTTTTGAATGACCAGGTGATCCCGGTAAAAGCGGGCAGCCACGTGTATATTCCAACACAAGCGAAGCATCGCATGCGTAACACCTCTGAAACTGTTCTTGAGTTCGTAGAGGTACAGCTGGGCTCTTATTTCGGTGAAGACGATATCGTTCGATACCAGGACGATTATAAGAGAACATAAGCAAACTTAACGCGTGACTGTTTGGTAAAAGTTTAGTGAAATTTTGTTCATGGGCTTTTACAAAAAACTTCTCGTGATTTTGGGTGTCCTTGTTCAGTGTCAGTTTTCCCAAGCCAATGTGCTTGGGATGGACGCGCAAACCTTTAACCCGACAACGAATGGCCTCGATTTCGTGACAGTTCACTCCTCGGCGACATTGGATCCCGGGATTGTGAATATCGGTTTCTTCTTGAACTACGCGGTGAACTCTTTGCCATATATCTATGGCGTGAGTGGCGCCGGGCAAACGCGCACGAAGTTTAATGATACGCTCTTTTCATCGGACTTGAATTTCGGTGTCGGTTTGACGGACAACTGGGATATCGGTTTTTCTTTTCCCTATTTGATTTCACAAAACGTAGAAGATGGCAGTCAGCTAAGCCGTTATAGCCAAACGGGCATTACCGGTCAGCGCATGAACACGAAGTATCGCTTTTATAATGGCGACACTTGGGGCTGGGCTGTGGTTGCCTCTGCGGATAAGAGCTTGGTTGAGAACAATCCTTATACGGGCGAGAACCCAGGACCAACGTTCAACTTGGAAGTCGCTACGGATGTGATGCTTTCTGAAGTTTTGTTGGGCTTTAACCTTGGTCATCGCTGGCGTTCTCCGGGGACGAGTCTGGCTTCAATTTACGGAATTTCTCCGTTGCCGAATCAATGGATTTATTCAATGGCCGCGAGTTACTTGCTGAAGAGCCTTGATACGAAGTTGATCTGGGAACTTTACGGAAGCTATCCTGATGGTAAGAGCAGCGATGCAATCACTCAGAACGTATCGGATCGTGAGAGATCTTCGCTCGAAACTCTCGTGGGAATGAAGTACGACTGGAATACGAATCTTGCGATTCACTTCGGTGGCGGGACTGAGATCTATCACGGAACGGGAACTCCAGCGTGGCGTTTGTATTCAGGTATTAACTACGCGTTTGGTCCGGTTTGGGGTAAGAAAGATTGGCCGCCGGCTGTGGAACCAAGACGTGACGTGAAGACTTTGCCGAAGGTTCAAAACTTCACTCTGACTTTCTTGCGTTTCAAATTCGACTCGACCGAGCTTGATCCAAGTTCATACAAGAATCTTGATATCGTCGTGAAGATGGTGCGTGAAACTCCGAATGTTCAAAAGATTACGATTGAAGGACACACGGATTCAGTCGGTTCAATCGTTTACAATCAGAAGCTGAGTCAGGCTCGTGCGACGACTGTAAAAGACTACTTGAAAACTCACATGCCTGAAATGAGCAAAGTGGACTTCCAGGCGATCGGTTATGGTCCAACCCGCCCTATCGCGAATAATGGGAACTATCAGGGCCGTGCGAAAAACCGCCGGGTCGTCATCCGTGTCGCTCGTAAGATCATGGTGGGTGATAAACCTGAAATGGAAGAAAGTTCTCTTACATTCTAAGAGTAAGATATTATTTTTGTGAATAACCGGGGACCTGTTTGCTCCACTTTGAGCGAGGCCCGTGCTGAAGATGATAGTCAAATCGCCTCATGACCCATAAGTGAATAACGGCTTGAGTGTATTTGTAGATATACCAGGGAAGGCTCGGCGAGAAATTGTGAATGGCGGCAAGGATGTACTTTCCGTTCAGAACCTCGCGGAACTCAAGCCGGGAATCTTTCGGATTATCTTTTGAAGCCAGTAAACCGCCGACGATGTAGAAAAGCTGTCGATCCGGGGAACTTCGGGTTGTTGAAAGTTTTAGTCTTAGCAAGCTCTTTCGTAAAAAGAAGAATCGAAAGCGACAGATCGTTTCGTCGGATTGAACCATAAGAAATGGAAAAAAGAAGTGGGGGAGCCATCGCAAATATTCATGCGCGGCCCACTCCGCATTATGTCCTGCCGGCAAATGCAGGCGCTGAACTGATCTTACCAGAGAAGCTTCGTGAGAGCGCTTACGGATGGTCTTATGTGTTTTTGAAAGCGTGGGCTTAAGCTCCTTCATCTCGTGCGCTAAAGACTCATCGAGAGTCTGATAGGTATAGTAGGGAATCAGCAATTGCCTTCGGGCATCCGGTAGCATATTGCTGCGAAGGCTTTCGACCAGAGGTTTGATCAATGTGGGGCTTGCTCCGGTGATGATGCGAACCCAGAGGACCGACAGCCGTGGATTGAAAAAGGGAACCGCAACGATCCAGCGTTTTTTTCCGAGGAGTTCGGCTGTTTTCAGCATGAGATCGCGATACGTCAAGGTGTCAGGGCCCGCGAGGTCATAGGTATGGCCTTGAGTCTCGGGATGATCGAGGCAATAACACAAACTCGCAATGACATCGCGAACGTCGATGGGTCGTAAAGAGTGAGTCGTCCAATGCGGGCAGAGCATGAATGGCAGGCGTTTTACCAAAAGGTACATCATTTCAAATGATGATCCGCCTGCGCCAATAATCAGACCCGCGCGCAAACTTGTCAGGGGAATACCGCTCGCTCGGAGAGTTTCTTCGACTTCCCAGCGGCTTTGCAAGTGTGGTGAGAGGCTTTCTTCGAAGGGAATGATGCCGCCCAGGTAAAGGATCCGCTGAATTCCATTTTTGCGGCAAGCGCGAACAAAATTGTCAGCGAGGATCAGATCCGTGTCGCTGAAGTTTGCTTGACTCAGCCGCGCTGATGGGAGCATCGAATGCACAAGATACACCGCTGTGTCTGCGCCAGCGCTCGCCTCTTCGATTTGTAAGAGTGAAAAGAGGTCACACTGACGCCACTCAATATGAGTCGCATCTTTGAGGGCCGGAGGAATATTTTGATAGCGCTGAAGAGCGATGACCTTATAGTCTTTCAAAGCCAAAAGCAGCCGCTGGCCGATAAAACCGGTGGCTCCTGCGACAAGAATGGTTCCTTTGGGCTTTGAGTTTTGCATACGGCTATTTTAGCCCATTTTTGTTGGCGAAAGAAAGTAGAGAGACGGGGAAGAGAACGGAGGTGGACCGCCCTCTTCCCCAGGCGCCCTAGTGGGCGACGTGACTTGGAATATAACGGCTTTCTGGTTCCGAGCGCGGCCCCTTCAGAAGCTCGTTGAATCTGGAGCTGTATTCCTCTCCGAGATCTTTGCGAATGTCCAAGCTCAGCATTTTTGATAGTTTTGGAAAGAACTCTTTTTCTTCCTCTTCAATATGGTGCTTAAGCATCTCACACACGACGGTGAATTTTGCTTCCCAGACATGCTGTTCGCTGACGGTCTTCAGTTCTCTCAAAAGATGATCGACGATTCCGTGTTCTTCGAAGCCCTCGAATGCAAAGTGATTTACTTTGCTGAGATCTGTGACATTAGAATAGAGGGCGACCTCTTCACTTTGTGCGTGGGCGGGCACCACGGTAGACATTTTTTTGAAGAGTCTTTTCTTCGCTTCAAAAGTCGTCTTTTTCTGTAGACCTGCGGTGTAAAGCTTTTTGATCGTTTGATGATCTCTTTTAAGCGCGCTGACAAGTTCCATGGTATGTCTCCTTTGTCGATTCAACATTCTTAACGTTGAATCATTTAGAGGAGCTTGTCAGATCTTTGTTTGGAAAAGTTTTTGCGAAGAAAAATTCAAATCGCGTCACTGTATATGGTCAGGGTGCTTATTCTTCGAAGACATATCTCGCGAGGGTTTGGAAGAGAACCTCGAAATCGACAGGCTTTGTCAGATAGTCGTTGCAACCCGCTTCAATGCAGCGGTCTCGATCTTCTTTCATCGCGTGAGCTGTGAGTGCAATAATAGGTTTTTTGTAACCGCCAAGACGTAAAGTTCTTGTGGCAGTTCGTCCATCCATCACCGGCATTTGTACGTCCATCAAGATCACGTCAAACTCAGAAGAAGATGCTTTTTTAATCGCCTCTTCACCATTGTCAGCCAATGTGACAACCATATTTTGATTGGAAAGAATGCGATTCAGCAGCAGACGGTTAATTTCCGAGTCATCGACGAGGAGAACGGACTTGCCTTGAACCCGTGAGAGAGCCCGGGCAGTTTCCTCTTTAGTGAGTTTTTCGTTTTTAGGTCCCTTCGGAGTTTCGAAAGGAATTGTGACGGTGAACACGCTGCCCTTGCCAGGAATGCTGCTTTCAAGCACGACATCACCTTGGAGCATCCGTGCCAAGTGGCGGGAGAGAACCAAGCCAAGGCCGGTTCCTTCATGTTTGCGGGACAAGGAATTGTCCACTTGGCTAAAGCTTTTAAATAGCAAATGTTGCTTATCGATCGGGATGCCGACGCCGCTGTCTTTGATTTTGAAAATGAGGCGGTCATTTTGAGCTTCGCAACGAATGGCCACATGTCCATAATCTGTGAACTTGATGGCGTTTCCTAAGAGGTTCATCAGGATTTGCTTCAAACGCTGAGGATCTGTATTAACGTAGTCGGGGAATGAGTCCTGGACATCGACAATGACTGAGACTTGTTTCTTGCCGAGTTTTGCTTCGCAAAGGACGCGGACTTCTTTGAGCAATGTCTTCAAAGAGAAATCACGTTTTTCAATCTCTAGATAGCCCGCCTCTACTTTCGAGAGGTCTAAAATATCGTTGATGATCTTGGTTAAAGACTCGCCGGTTTTTTCGATAATTCCGACGTACTCGGTGCGGTCTTTTTCTGACAGGTTCGGATCTTGTAAGAGTTTGGTGAAACCAAGAATCGCGCCGAGCGGAGTCCGCATCTCATGACTCATATTAGCGAGGAAGAGGCTCTTTAAACGATTGGCTTTTTCGCTGTTCTTCAAGTCTCCGGCCATTTTGTTAAGAGTTTCAGCTAATGAGGCGAGGTCGTCACCGGTACGGATGGGAATTTCATGTTCAAGATTACCGGAACCCAGGGCTTCAGCCGCCACTTTCAGTTCGCGCAAGCGAAGAGTAAGGCTGCGGGAAATCGAGAAGGTTAAAATCAGACCTGTGGTTTCAACGGTCAGTACGGCGAGAAACAGTGTTAGCAGCAACATATGCTGCATCCAGCGTGAACCTTCTCCGAGAGCCGTGGAGAAGCGAGACTCCATGCCTGTGAGATCGTTATTGATCTGTGAGATCTCTTCAAGCGTCGCGAGGATCTCACCATTGCTGGAGTTAGAGGAGATCTGCTGGTGAAGTTGCTGACCAAGAATCGTGAGGCGGTCTACCATGGCGTCTGCTTCAGTCCACAAAGCGATGGGCTCGGCGATATATTTTACGTTGCGGAAACGGTCGATGAGTTTCGCGAGACCCTCGACGTCATCCGGGTGATTCTTACCCTGTAAAAATCCGCCGCGCACTGTTTCATAGTTATAGGGGTCGTTTTCGAGAATTTCATGGCGGCCGGCTCGGTCTCCGAGAATGACATCGATCTCATTAAAGAATTTTTCGTAGTAGTTTGGATCTTTGGTGCGGGCATAGTCGAAGAGACTGATCACCGCTTCTTTTTGAGCTTTAGACCAGAGGCTTTCGCCATTGACGAAGGCCCGAGCGGTCGACAGCGTGTTCATGGCAAACAGCATCGTTAAGAGTTCTGACATAACCAGGAAAGCCATAACACCGACAACGATGTATAGCTTGTTCGAGACAGATAGGTTTCGCCAGAGAGATTTAATTTTCATAATTTGCGCTCAATAACAGCAACAATCTTAACCTGCTTTGTGTGTCATAGTTCAGGATATGTCGAATCGCAAAACGTCCCATGGTTTATATCGTTTTTTGGGAAAAATTACAGTGAAAAACACCCTTTAGAAAGAATCGTCACATGTCGTGCTTACTCTGGGAGCGTCATTGCTAAATTGAAAAAAGTGGGAACTATCTCGAACCAAAACGCTCCAAAAAGCGGAAATATTTGGGGCTATCTGCAGTAGGCTTTTTCTGAGCGCGATTTGCTGGACCAAAGCAGTGAAGTGGAGCGTTCCTCGTTAAAAAATGACCCCATTGGCCCGATATGTAATTGATGGATAAGTCTTCGTTATTCCATTTTCTATTAAGGCAATTCGGAACGCAGTTTGGGGTGATCCTCCTGATTGCTTCCAGCGTTTACTATTTCCAGGGAAATACCTCCAAGGAAGATCTCTATAGTCTTGCGATGCTCATGCAAACCCGTCAAGCCGTCGAGCAGGCGAACTTTCTAAGTCAGCAGTACCTCAATTCGGGCAAAGTGAAAGATCTTGATGAGTACAACAAATCTATCGTGCAGATGGGAAAAGTCGTCAGTGAGCTTGCGGATGGGCTTAAAAAATTTCCGGATCATCAAAAGAAGTTCGCTGAAATTCAGAAAAAGACGCGGGTTTATTTTGTTGCGATGAATGAGCGCCTTGAGAAACGTCAGCGCAGTGGCGTTGGTCATGGAGACCGCGAAATTGCCAATGCCGATGGCTTGAATGAAGTGCTGAATCTGATCGATGTTATGAATCGGGATATTCGCGACAATACTCTGCAGCCGTTGACGGTCGCGGGTAAAACTTATCCGCTGTCCTTGTGGTATTACCTAGTGGGCATGGTGATTGCGGTGTACTCAATCTTGATGAGTTATCGTTTTCAGACAGCTCTTCAAGAGGAGCAGAAGAAGGATATTTCGGATCTAAAAATTCAGTCGATCCTGTTGGATGGTATCCTGAATAGTATTAGCGAAGCCCTCGTAGTTGTTGATGATCAGGGGCGCTTCACGCGTTACAACACGGCTGCGCAGAGAATTATCGGCAACAAAACAAAAAGTATTTCTTCCGAGCAGGATGCTCAGGACTTTGGTTTCTTTGATGTGAATACCATGCAACAACTGTCCGTGAACGAACTGCCTTTTGCTCGGGCGCTTCGAGGAGAGCAGGTCGAAGACCTCGAGATCATGGTTCATAACGAAGCGAATCCACAGGGAATGTATATCAGTATCAGTAGCCGCTATTTGCGTGATATTGACGGCAGTATTCACGGAGCGCTTGCGGTTTTCCGCGACATTAGCCGCCGGAAAGCGACGGAGCAGGAATGGCTGCGCGCGCGTGAATCCGCTTTAGAAACGGCTCGTAAAAAATCTGACTTCCTCGCGGCGATGAGCCATGAGATCCGCACTCCGATGAATGGTGTGATCGGGATGTCGACTTTGCTTGCAGAGACGAAGATGACTGAAGAACAGAAAGACTATGTTGGGACAATTAAACGTTCTGCGGAAGCACTGCTGCGTCTGATTAATGATATTTTGGATCATTCAAAAATTGAGGCCGGCAAAATTCAGATTAATCCTCGTCCATTTGATCTACGTCAGATGTGTGAAGATATTATGGAGCTTTTTCATCCCGCAGTTCGCGAGAAAAATATTGGCCTTGAAATTAGTTATCTGGGCCGCGAAGAATGGGCCTTTGTCGCAGATCCTGAAAGGCTGCGCCAGATCCTTGTGAACTTGATCGGTAATGCAGTGAAGTTTACAGAAAAAGGCTATGTGCGCGTGGTGGTTGAGTGTCAGAAGTCCTATGCCGGAAAATCTTCTTTGAAGTTCTCGGTGACGGATACAGGGGCGGGCCTCAGCGAAGAAGAGAGTCAGTTGCTCTTCCAAAAATACGTTCAGACAAAGTCAGGAATGAAGTTCGGCGGCACCGGTTTAGGTCTGTCGATTTGCCGTCAGCTCGTAGAGTTGATGGGAGGGCAGATCGGTTTGAGCAGTAAATTGGGCTTAGGCTCGACATTTTGGTTTACGTTAGATTTACCGGAGACGACGATTCAGCAGATTCCAGCACAGCAAGAAAGTACTTTTGCCGCCATCTTCAAGGGGCATGTCTTGTTGGCAGAAGATCAGCCGGTCAATCAGCGCGTTGCCGTGACCTATTTGCAGAAGCTCGGGCTTGAAGTGGATGTCGCGCAAAATGGCCAGATTGCCGTGCAGAAGGCCCTGGCGAAACGTTACGACGTGATCTTTATGGACTGTCAGATGCCTGTGATGACCGGTTATGATGCGACAAAAAATATTCGCGCTCAACAGCAGGGCGAGCGGACTCCGATTATCGCGTTGACGGCAGAGGGAACGAGCGGTGAGCGCAATACTTGCCTTGAGGTCGGGATGGATGACTTCTTGACGAAGCCTCTGGAGCTGGAACGCTTGATCGGGGCTTTGCATCGCTGGATTAAAACCGATGCACCTATTTTAGATTTAAAGGCTTTGGAAAAATTAAAATCATACGTTGTGAACAACAAGAGTTTGACTGAAGCCTTGATTGAGGACTTTCAGAATACGGCTCCAGGCTTGGTCGCAAGTATGAGAACAGCTTTAGATTCCGGGAATTTAGAAGAAGCTCAATCGGCGGCGCATGCGTTGAAATCAACCAGCGCGACGCTGGGAGCGACAGCTTTAGCGGGGCTCAGCGAGCGCATTGAAGATGCGTCGGACTTGGATGAAGCCAAGGCGCTATTTGCCGGTGTGGATGAACAATTAAAGAAAAGTCTGGCCGAGTTGCAAAAATACTCAACTCGGGCAGCGGCGTAAGAGGAGTAAGTATGGCGCACATTCTTATTGTCGACGACCAACAAAGCGTATTGATGACATTGGAAGCTCTTTTAAAGAGCGATAATCATCTTGTTACTGCCTGTACCAATGCAATCGATGCCATGGATAAGTTGAATAAAGAACCTTATGACATGGTGATCTCTGATGTGGTGATGTCTGTTGGGGGCACAGGGCTTGCACTTCTTCGCACCATCCGTGGGCAGCCGAAGATTGCGAAGATTCCGGTGATTTTGTTGACCGGAAAGCGCGAGAAGTCGGATGTTGAAAAAGGTATTCAGGCCGGTGCGGATGACTACGTTGTAAAACCTATTGATCCGGCGTTGTTGCTGGCGAAGATCAAAGATATTTTGTCCCGTTCTGTTCAGGCAGCACCACGCTTTGCGGAGGCCGCCGTAAACATGAAGGCTGAGATGGAAACTAAAACCGATATCATTTCTATTTCTGAATTGGGCTGCACATTGAAATCGAATGTCTTTGCTTCACCTGGCGCCGTGATTAAAATTCATAGCGATGTTTTCAAAGACATTGGTATTGCGAATCCTACTCTGAGAATTATTTCTGTCGAAGAGGCGGCGAGTGCCGATGGTTTCCGTAAGTTTACAGGGAACTTCGTGGGCCTCAGTGAAAAAGAACTGACTCCGCTGCGCCTTTGGATCCGCGCGAAAATGCGAGCCGCGTAGAGCGGTGTCAAGAAGCCACCGCTAAAAGATACTTGTGATTCTTTGAGCGGTTGTTTAGGCTATTTTCAGCAAGGATGCGAAAATGGCAAAACAAGACGATGAAGTCCCTCAGATCAAAAACTATCTTTCTATTACTTCCTTTCTGCAAGATATCTACCTCTATAGAAAATCTCTGAATGCCGGTTTCTCCTATGAGAGCTGGGCCGCGGAGATTGGTTTTAAGAGCCGGTCTTTTTTGAAAATGCTTATTGATGGCGAGCGTGCGATCACCGCTCCTACAGCAGAGACCTTGTGTGATGCTTTTTCTTTTTCAATGGAGGAGCGCTCTTACTTCCGCCTGCTTGTGAGCTATTGCCAAGCTCGTGATAATGAAGAAAAAGAACTCTATCTTGAAAAGATTTTTGAAAATCTTGGACAGCACCGTGATTTAACAGAGATTGTGCACTACAATGAGTTTCTGTCTTCGAAGGAGTTGCCAAAGCTTTTGGTTCTTTTAAGTTTTAGTGATCTTGATAAATCACCGGCGGGGCTTGCGGGGTTCTTAAAACAGTCCGTCGAACACGTGGATCAAAACCTCGCAAAATTGAGAAAGCTTGAGCTGGCTTCTGTGAATGCAACCACCGGCCAATGGGAGCCAACAAAGAAGAACTTCAAAGTGCCGAAGAGCTTTTCAAATAGAGCGCTGACTCATTACCATAATGAATCTCTTTTGGAGGCCATTGAAGCACAAAAGTTGCCGCCGCATCTTCGCCGATTCCGAAGCTTGTTATTACCTTTGGAAGAAGAGGGCTTTGAGAAGCTTTTGAATGACATTGAGTCTTTGATTTCAAAAAGTGTGGCTAAATACGATAGCGAGAAGTTGGAAGGCAAGCGCCTTTACAAGATGAACATCAATTTGCATCCCGTGACCGAAAAGCATGCTGCTCACAATTCTGAGCACGAGTCGACCGAGACGTGTTCTCAAGGGTGAGATCAGGCCTAGACTTCTAAACAGATACCAAACCGGCGATACTGACTCCGTGATTTAAACATACAATCAAAGGAGTGCTTCGTGTTTCGTTATATGTTGGCAATGGGTTTGGTTTCTTCGCTGGTGGGATGTGCTTCGACACAAATGAATGTTTCAGAATTACGAGCTCCGGCAGGGACTGGCGACGTCGACTCCTCTCAGATGTCAGAGTTTGGCACCATTGTAAGTTATAAATTGCCCATTACTCGAAATGGCAAGCAAACAACTCGCGTGGCTAGCAGCTATTGGGTTGGCGAATGGCCTATGCCGATGATAGATGTTTTGTCGGATTTTCCTGGAACGACGAAGATTTCCGCCTACACGAACTTACGCAATCCTCGAGAGCAGGATAAGGTTGCTTGCACGATTAAGAACGGCGTCTACCATCCTTGGTCAAATAACGATCCATCGGCGGCGAACTATTATACTTTGAGTGATGTCCAGGATTACAAGGCACTTCGTGATGTAACGTATAGTGCATATTCCTACAAGCAAAAGAAAGAAATTAAGATGAAGATTCCGAAGGGCGCGTTGATCACAAACGTCGTTTATGGCTCTGAAGGGTATTGTTCAGCCACGCTTAAAATCGGTAAAACACTTCGTTCTATTGATGAAGCATGTTCATTCTTTATGGAGAATAAAGATTTTCAAAAAATTTCCGCGGATGACAACTTTAGCGAGCAATGGATTTATATGACATGCGAAGAAAAGGACTCCTCCGGCAGGAACGTCAAAGCTTTTGTCCAAGATAAGTCTTTGCAAGCAGAGCCAGGAGTTAAAGACGGCTGTCCAAAAGCGTATGGCGTTGCTGGAAGTGCAAAGGACTGCAGTGCGAACTAATGAACTTTGTGAATGTGAACCGTGCCATTCTGAGCTTTGATTTTATCAAGCTCGCTCTGAAGCACGGACATACGGTCATAGGTAGCAATGTAATGATCAGTGGCAAGACCTTGCCATGAATGAGAGGCGGGATCTCGATTTGGCTCTGCCTCTGATTTTATTTGTCCGCCGCGAATGATCAGACGGTAACTTGTTTTACTTTTTGCGAGCTGGAAGTCGATATCCGAATTTAGCAGCGTCGTGAGGCGACGTACACGATTGTAGGTAGCGCCTGCGCGGATAAAGTGACGCTCGAATTTATCGGCAACATCTTCTGCAGTGAGCGGGATTTCTTCGTTCTCTTCCTCTTCGAGGATTTCTTCCTCGGTGTCTTCTAAGATTTCCTCTTCTTGTTGCTTTCGGTACCACCAAAGACCGACTGCGAGAATCGAGCGCATCGAGCTAAATATATACGGTTCAAAATCGTGGCGTTCGCAGAAGATCTTAAAACCCTCTTTGAGAAGCTCTGGATCCATTTCTTCATAGAACATCAGTGTATTGAAATCATTTTGCTGCAGAGATTCTGCGAGTTTTAGCATCGAATCAAAAGCCATGGCACTCGAAAAGGGCCCAAGAGTGTGTTCTTTGTCTTGAGCAAAGCTGATCGAGGTAAAATCGCGATTAAAAAAAACCAAAGCGCGATTGCCGGTTTTAAGACTGATATTGTAACGCGGATTCAGCCGTTTGATCTCGTCCGTTTCAAGCAGGGCTGATTCCAGCGGACTATTGCATGGAGTAACAACCAGGTCCCAAGTTTGCGTGAGCATTTCAAGCTTGCGTGGATCGCGATTCTTTTGTCCGCGGAAATAGCTGTTCACGCGGCTTTTGAGCGAGGTTGCTTTACCGACGTAGAGAACTTCTCCCCACTGGCTGATCATGCGGTAGATACCAGGCTGATCGGGCAGGCTGAGACGCTTTTCTTTCGGAAGTGGGTATTCGTATTTTGTACGTTTCTCTTTGGGCGTTTCCGCGAGCCAAGCGCGAAGCTCGGTAAAATTCGTAATGCCTTTTTCCGCAAGCATTTTGGTGAGGCCCTGCCAGATCACGCGAGTGGCGTTGATGTAGCTTTGGCCGCGTTTCACATCGCCCGCGTTATAGCCAAAATATCCTGCAAGCCCCTTGATGCCTCGACTCGGCAGATTCGGCATCAGGCGCTTAGCGATTTCATGTGTACAGATGACTTCAAAGGGAAGTTCTTCGCCGAAGATGTGCTTGAGGAAAGGTTTTTCAAACTGGGCGAAGTGAATGATGGCGACAGCTTGCTGGTCTTCAGCGAAAATGCTTAACACCTCGTCGAGAGGTTTTGCCTCTTCCATGTCTTCATCAGTAATACCGGTGATGGCTTGAATGCGGTAAGGCACCTTTGTGCCCTCTGGCTGTGCGATCAAAAAGCTTTTTGTGGAACTGTCATCGCCCCAGGCGATTTCCAGAACATTGCTATTGTCAGGTTTAGCACCAGTCGTTTGCAGATCGAGAAAGAAATAATCCTGGAAGCTCATGGAGAATCCTCCCAGAATCCGGTGATGTCAGACAAAATACTTTGTGAGACGAGCTCCTGCGGGCTTTCATCAAACCAACCCTGCGGCATGCACTGGGCGTAGCTAGATTGTAAAAAGCGCGGATCCATCATCACGATCACACCACGGTCCTTCTCAGAGCGAATCACCCGGCCGGCAGACTGAATTGCTTTCGCCATGGCAGGGTAGACATACGTATAATCAAAGGCCTTGTGCTTACCATAGGCGGCTTCGTAATAGGATCTTATTTGTTCACGCTCAAAGTCAAAAGTCGGCAGTGCCGGGCCTATCACAAAGGCCCCAATCAGCATATCACCTGCATAATCAATACCTTCCGAGAAAATGCCCCCTTGAACTCCGAGGAGCAGAGTGGGCTTATCACCACTTTTGAGTTCGTCTAGATACCCTTTGACGAGGGATGGTTTCATTTCGCGGCCTTGCTGCAGAATCTGATACTCCGGCAAATTCAAGAGTGCGCGAGCCTTAAACAGGAAATCAAAGCTTGGAAAGAGTGCGATGTAGTTACCAGGCTTGAGGCGCACCACGCGCTGAATGACATCCGCAATACGAGGGGCGCTGGAGTCGCGGGCGCTCAGCTTGGTTGAGATCTGTGGAATGATGAGGAGCTTACGATTCTCTGTCGGGAATGGTGAGGTGAACTCGACTGTCTTTGTATTAGGCAGAGTAAGGCCCATCAAAGTTTGATAGTAATCAAAAGGCTTCAGTGTGGCTGAGAAGGCGACGACGTTCTGAAATTCTTTATAAACCTTTTTCAGATGCTCAGAGGCATCACAGCAAGTCACTTTGAGCATCTCGCCGAGATAGTTGCGCTGATAAGTCTGAAAAAACGCCGGTCCGACAAATTCGAGTGCCGCCATAAAATCAGACCAAGTATTCGAAAGGCGAAGCACCGGATCCTGTGGCTGAATTTCCACGTCGGATTCAAGATAGCGTAAAGTAAAGTCACGGATTTTTTTCTCAAGCGCGGCGAACGGTTCCGGATCAATTTTGATCTTCCGTGGACCGCCTTCGCTATACCCTTTGATGAGCGCAATAGCCTCATCGAGGAGTTCTCCGCCCTGTTTGACAAAGCGAATATCAATCGCCGAGAAAGCTTTTTCAAAGGCTTGTAATTGCTCGACGGTGATGGCGGGCGAGAAGTAGTCCTGGGCTCGCGATGGCAGGTTGTGGGCCTCGTCGATAACAAGATTGGCCTTTTCTGAGGGCTTCATTAATGGTTCTGAAAGGCGACCAATGAGGCCACGGGGAGCAAAGACGTAATTGTAGTCGCCAATGACAACGTCCGCTCTTTCAATCGCTTCGACCGAAAGTTCAAATGGGCAGACTTGGTATTCTTCGCCAAGGCCTTTAAGTTTTTTTGCACTGAGACTGCGAATTTTTCCGAGTTTGTTGATGAGATCGTTTTCTTGCAGTTTTTTGTAATAGTCTTTGGCGAATTCGCAGTATTGCGGATTGCACATGACTTCGGCCTTTAGGCACATCTTGCTTTTGGCATTCAGAGTGAGCGCGCGCACCTTAGAGCCTTTTTCTTGCAAGAGCTCTAAAGCCTCTTCGGCCATTTGGTGCTGGGAATTTTTAGGTGTGACGTAAACGACTTTTTGGCCGCGGGCCAAAGCCTCTTTCAGCGAAGGATAAAGCACGCCCACAGTTTTGCCCAAACCTGTTGGGGCTTGGACGAGCAGAGGGTTTTTTTCTATTAAGTTTTCACTGATGCAATCGACGAGTTCTTTTTGTCCTGGGCGCGGTGCTTCGAAAGGAAACTCGAGAGCTTCTGCACTTTTTTGGCGTTTTTTAAAAAGCTTCTCGCGGATTTTGGTTTCTTCAACCAGTTCCGCCAAGCGAAGTGTCAGCCAGCTTTCATAGCCGGCGACATCAAGCTCTACGACAAGATCATGAGACTTGAAGTTGCGAGAAGAAACCAAATGCAGGCGCAACTCGGGAATCAACCCTGTTTGCTTGTATTGGATATAACCATAAGTACGAAGCTGCCACACATAAGGATGATTTGGATCTTTTGCGAGCTTCTTATAGAGTTCGTCGATATCGAAAGTCGTTTTGATTTCTTCAATCGTTGTGCCGTCACTTTCGATGATCCCATCGGCGCGGCCGGAAACAACAAAAGTATATGGAGCACAATCAAATGCATGGCTTAAGCGTTTTTCCGCTGTATAGCCCTCGACTTCACGCATACGGCGAAGCTGAACTTGCTGGTGAATTTCTTGGCCGGAGAGCGGAGGGGCACCGTAGCCCGAGTGTACCTCGATGCTTCCTACCCGAGGGCAGGGGACAGAAAATTGTCGGGCGTCGATCTGGATTTTTCGCACGCAGCTATTAAATAGCCCGAGGACAACACGGTCAATCCCAACAATGCGCGATTGTGTCAGTCATTGCGGAAAAAGATCTTTTTACTGCGAAAAACGAAGTTGCTCGGCGATATCAGTAGACAACATTTTAATCACATACTAATAGCCAGATAGAATATTTGCTCTCTGCTCCGATCCTGGAATCCGCCGCAGAATTGCGTTTCGGAACGATTCTGTGTGCGAATCAGGACTATTCCTCGACTCGAATTTGCCTCCTTTTGCATCGACAATAAAACAGCAAAAACACAAGGAGGAACCATTATGAAGACAACTCTCTTCAATAAAACAGTAGCCGTTTTGGCTGTAGCAGCTCTCTCTCTGACAGCTTGTAAAACAAGTTCTGATGCTGCTGAATACATTAAACACATTAAGCTTTCGAAAGATGCTCAAACTTTTGAGTACTCCACGACTTTCAGTCAGAACGTGGAAGTAGATATGGAAGCTGAATTCCCCATCGGCAAATACGGCACAGTGGCTTTTTATAAAGACGACGCAGGACTTTTCCACGTTGGTTTGAGAGCAAGTTTCAACCTCTTCGGTGACATCAACTTGACTCCAGTTTCTAAATTGCCAACAGGCATGAGCTTCCCAGCGATCGTATCCGGTTCACTATACCAGTACGTTGTGAAGTCTATTCCCGGTCAATACACTGTGTATGCGTACTTCAGCAACTTGACGGGTTCAGATGCTAAGAAGTTGGCAGGTGTGGCGATTCAGTTCGAAAATATTAAAAACAACTTCCCACAAGTGACGATCACTCAAAGTTTCTTCACAAATGACAATAAGAAGTTCGCTTCTTTCACAGTTTTCGGCCCAGCGACTGTTGATGGCAAGCAAATCCCAGGCGGTATCTTCCTCGTGGGTGACATCAATCAGGCGATCGATTCCGGCAACTTCAACACCAATTCTACAACGATCGGTGGTAAAGATGCTGCGAACTACAAGACTGAAAAGCAAAAGCAACAGCTTATGCGTAAAGTTCAAAAAGCTTTCGAAGCTAACGGCGTAAAATTGCACTAGTCTGGGCAATTTTGTTAAAAGTCTATAACCGGGCTCATTGAGGTCCGGTTTTTTTATGTCTAATTTCATCAAGTGACGAATTTGTCGGCTCTTTGTGGGGGGCCTGGTCAAAGCACCTCCATAAACTTTCACGATGGAGTGGAATCGTGAAGAACTATGATGCCGTTGTCGTGGGTTCGGGGCCAAATGGCCTTGCAGCAGCGATTACTTTAGCTCGCGCCGGCCTTGCCGTGAAAGTCTTTGAGAAGTCAGACTTCGCGGGGGGAGGACTGCACACTGCTGAACTGACACTTCCCGGTTTCTTGCACGATGTTTGTTCGGCGGTTCATCCGTTAGCTGTGGTTTCGCCTTTTTTCAAGTCATTGCCACTTGCCAAGTATGGTCTTCGCTGGGTGCATTCTCCTTTAGTTCTAGCGCATCCGCTTTTGGATGATGAGGCTATTCAAGTGGAAGTCTCTCCGGAAGATACAGCTCAGAATCTCGGAGACGATGCAGGAACATATCTTCGCTTTATTGAATCGATGACTAAGTATAGTGATGAGATTTTTGCCGACATCTTTCGGCCGGCATTGCATTGGCCCCGATTTCCCGCGGTGTGGGCCCGTTTTGGGATGAGTGCACTGATGCCGGCAAAAACCTTCTCGCGACTGCGCTTTCGTGGGTCTCGAGCGCGGGCTTTGTTTGCAGGGATTGCGGCCCATTCGAATATTCCACTGGATCGCTACGGCACGACGGCGGTGGGGCTGATGTTAAATATGTCGGCGCATATGCAAGGCTGGCCTATTCCAGCCGGCGGTGCGCGCGAGATTGCTAGAGCAATGGTTGCATACTTTCAAGCACTCGGTGGAGAGGTGGAACTCGGGTATCATGTCTCGGGACCGGCTTCGTTGCCGGCGAGCCGCTATGTGTTTTTGGATTTAACACCGAGACAGATTCTACACTTCTTCGGTCAAGAGCTCCATCCAAGAGAGCGGAGAAATTTCTCTCATTTTCGTTATGGACCTGGAGTTTTTAAAGTGGACTGGGCTCTTTCACAGCCGATTCCCTGGAAGGACCTTGCTTGTTTTGATGCAGCAACGGTGCATCTAGGAAATCACGCAAAAGATATATTTCACTCTGAAGAAGGGCCTGCACGCGGTGAAATTAAGCCGCAACCATTTGTTTTGCTGAGCCAGCCAAGCTTGTTTGATAAATCACGCGCGCCAGAGGACAAACACGTCGCCTGGGCTTACTGCCATGTTCCGCAGGGCTCGCAGATCGACGCCACCGCGATCATTGAGAATCAAATCGAAAGATTTGCGCCGGGATTTAAGAAGGCGATTCTTGCGAGAAGCGTTTTGAATGCGTCAGCTCTTGAGAAGATGAATCCGAATCTTATCGGTGGAGATATTTCGGGCGGGGACATGAGTCTGAAGCAGCTGTTGTTCCGACCGGGATTTAAACTCAATCCTTATCGTCTGGATGTTGAAAAATATTATATTTGTTCGTCATCAACTCCGCCGGGACCGGGAGTCCATGGCATGTGTGGATTCAATGCGGCTCAAGGCGCGCTCGGTGGCCGGAGTCTGCAGTCTTACTGAAATCTGATTCGTTTATTTGTTTGGACTGCGGATGTCACGATACATTCCTTGCTCTAAGTCTAGCCGATGTATAATATAGATGGGTTGCTCACTGATTCTTTTTTGTGAGTAGTAATGGTCAAGTCTGACAAGCCTCTTAGATCCTCAGCCTGTAAAAATCGGATTTGGTGTTTATAAACTTCGCACGACGTGTTTATGGACGAGCCGAGCGTGCCTTTTTTCAAAGGAAGAAAAATGACCATGCGTAGTTACAAAACAACCAAAGGAACCGAACTGCCTCTATTGAACCTTCGTGGGAAGGAATATTTGGAGGTGAAATATCGTCTCGTGTGGTTCCGCGAAGATCATCCGGATTGGTCGATCGAGACGGAGCTTGTATCTGTCACTGATGTTTCAGCTTACGCGAAAGCAACAGTGCGTGATGATAAAGGAAGAATTATTGCCACTTCCCACAAGTACGAGAGTATTCAGGGATTTCCCGACTTCATCGAGAAAGCGGAGACCGGCGCCATTGGCCGTGCTTTGGCGTTAATTGGTTACGGAACACAGTTCTGTGCCGATGAACTAGATGAAGGCAAGCGCATCGTAGATTCGCCGGCGACTCCGGCTCGTGTTCAGCGTGCGAATAACTTTCCGAATGACAGGATTGCAAGAGCTCCGAAGCTTGAAGCAGGTCCTGACGGCGAAGCAGAATCTGCACCTGAAACAGAAGAGCAGAGCGCCAGCACAGGCTCCACAGAGCCCGGTGATTACATGATCGCTTTTGGTAGGAAGTATAAAGGCAAAAAGCTGAAAGAAATTCCTAAAGGGGAGCTTGAAAGCTACATTCAATGGCTTGAGTCGAGTGCCGACAAGCAAGGTGCTCCGGTTTCACGCCAAGTGCAGTTTTTGAAACAAGCCTATAACCGGTTCTACAATGCGGAAGGTGCTTCACAGCACTAATAAGGCACAAAGATGAGCCAGCTATCCTTTGAAGCGCCCGATACTCAGAATCCGGCCGGTTCCCCTCTTGCGGGGGAGCGGCCTTCTTTTGTCACGAATCTACAGCAAGGTTTGATTTGTGGTCACATCGAGAAAATAGTTTTTCAAAATCCCGTGACCGGGCAGTGTTTGTTAGATGTTAAACCCGAGGGGCCGGTGAAAGGTCACTTCATGGTGGCGGGATATGCGGCCTCGGCTTTTCCAGGTCAAAGTGTCATTGTGAAAATCGCGCGCGAAGTTCAAGAGGGCGAGGTGAAAACTCTCCCGGCTGTTTCGCTGGAGATCGGGCCGCCGCTTATCGAGCGAACGATGCGGAAATTTCTGAAATCTCCGGCGATGGGGGAACTCAGCAAGAGTATCGCAAAGGCTCTTGTCGATAAGTTTCCACAGAATTTATTTGCCATTATGGATCTAGATCCAAAACGCCTCGGTGAGGCCGAGGGTGTCGGCGGAAAACGCCGTCAGCAAATAATTGAAGCTTGGGAAAAATTTAAATCTTTGGACAAGTTTAAAAAGTTTCTTTTTGCAGAGCACTTGCCGCTGGAATGGGCCGAGCTGCTATGGCCTCTCTTTGGGGCTGAGGCGCAGGAAAATTTTGTTAGAAACCCTTATGCTTTGGCTCGCGAACGAGGACTCAGTTTTGATCTCGTAGATGCCTATGCTCTTCGCCGCGGATTTTCGATTGAATCCGAAGAACGTCTGCGCTGCGCCTTAGGGGATATGTTACAAGAATATTACAAGCATGGCCACTGCGCCTATCCTGAAACGAAACTTTTAGAGGAAGCTGTTTTAAAATTGAATTGTCCTCGTGAAGCTTTAGAGAGTGCTCTTGAGATAGAGCTCATCGAAAAGAAATTTGTAGAAGATACCATTGGCCGAGTTCCGTGTATCTATCTGCATGATGTCTGGAGACTGGAACAAGAAGTCGCCCAGATGTTGAAGGCCTTTCAATACAAAGACACTCCCTGGGGCTGGCTTAATCTTGAAAAAGTTTTGACCTGGTCTCAGAACATTTTGAATTTACAGTTGGCGCCATTACAAAAAGAGGCCATTGAGACCGCGCTGTCTTCGCCGTTGACGGTGATTACCGGTGGGCCAGGAACGGGAAAAACCACCCTGGTGCGGGCGTTAACAACGATTCTGCAAACCCAGTTTTTAAAGTTTGCGCTTTGTACGCCGACGGGAAGAGCCGCAAAAAGACTTGAAGAAACCACCGGGCAGCCGGCGCAGACGATTCATCGTCTGCTCAAACTTAACGGTCTGACGGGAGAGTTCGCCTACAATCGGGAAAACCCTTTGGATGTGGATCTTGTTCTGGTCGACGAGATTTCAATGGTGGATATCGCACTAATGCATCATCTGCTGGAAGCTCTTCCTGATCACTGCGCTTTGATTTTAGTTGGCGATGCGGACCAGATTCCGCCCGTCGGCGCAGGAAATATTCTTCAGAGTATGATCGACTCCGAGAAATTTACGGTTGTTCGCCTGAAAGAGATTTTCAGACAGAGCGAGAAGAGTCTTATTAAAATCAATGCCCAAAGAATCAATATAGGTGAGATGCCTCTCAAAGGGGACGGCCTCGATTCCGATTTCAATTACCTTCCGGTTCATGGCAGCGAGGAAGCAAAGCGCATGGTTTTTGACCTCGCGACGCGTGTGATTCCGACAGAATATGGCATTACCGACATGAAGCAGGTGCAGATTCTAGTGCCTCTGAATACGGGAGCTCTGGGAACGCAGAAGCTTAATCAAGAGTTGCAGAAACTCTACACTGATGCGGACAAAGCTTCGGGCAGTATTCTGGGGTTTGAGCAAAACTTCGCTGTGGGTGACAAAGTGATGGTCATCAAGAATGACTATAAAAAGAATCTCTTTAATGGCGATATTGGTTTTATTCGAACGATCCATCATCTCGAGCAGTATCTAGATATAGAGTTCGATGACCGACGCATTCGTTTTGATTTTGAAGAACTGGATCGCCTGACCTTAGCGTATGCAATATCCATTCATAAGTCCCAGGGATCGGAGTATCGTGCGGTGATTGTGGTTATAACCTCGGAGCATTTGCCTTTGGCGCAGCGGCACCTGATTTATACCGCGGTGACTCGTGGGAAAGAGCTGGTGTTTTTGGTGGCTGAGCCTCAAGCTCTGCAGACCGCGATTGCTTCAGATGAAAATAATCGCCGTTGGGAAAAGCTGACAGAGCTTTTTTCTTTACTGAAATGAGTTAGTGGATAGTTCTTTGATGAAAATCTGAGCTACGTTTGAAAGCTGGTGACTTCCTTGATGGACTTGGCAGAGGCGATAATCGACCTTTTGGGCCCAGGCATTCATAGAGGCAATGATTTTGGTACCGGCTTGGCGGCTCGCGATGAAGTCGGGCAGAAAAGCAATGCCATGACCCAGGCGGGCCATTTCTGCGATCACCTCCCAGTTTTCAATCTCCATGCGAATAGCGGCCTCTTTGCCGCTGTGCTTGCGATAAGCTTTTTGCAAATCGAAAACTCCGGGGCTTTCGCGGGTGACTAAAAAGCCTTCCTCGGATTTTACCGAGAGATCCTCAGCGATTAAGCAGCGAAAGTTGCCTCGGTGAAGGATTTTCTTCTCAAGCGCAAGGGGGCTCCCGTCATCAAAAAGAATACCGACCTCGCATTCACCGGCTTTCACTTTAGTGACAATTTCCTGCGTGTTGCCGATCTGAACACTGGGCAGAACCTTTGGATACTTATCCGTGAGCTTACGAAGCAGGGCCGGAAGAAGATAGAAAGCCACACTGGAAGACGTCGCAATCGTTAGCGGGCCTGTGGGCTCGCTTTGCAATCCGCGAAGATCATTCTTGAGATTCTCGAGAAAGCTCTCAAGATCTGCCGCCTTCTTCACCAGGAGCTTGCCCTCTTCCGTGAGTTTGAAGCGGTTCCTGGTGTGAATCATCAGCTCACATTGTAAAACTTCCTCAAGCTTGCGGATCGCCTGGCTGATCGCCGGCTGACTGACGCCGAGCTTTTTGGCGGCAGCCGCAATGCCACCGAGCTCGGCGGCTGTTTTAAAGTACTTGAGATGATAGATATTCGGTTCGTTTGCCATAATAATAAAAAATTATAATTAAAATATATATAATCCATTTTTAATATTATGACAAGCTGTGTATAAGAGGTCCCATCAAAAAAGTGAGGATTCAAATGAAATTTTTTCTTCCATTCGTTGTCTTCTTCGGGGTTGTTCCAGCATTTGCTACACAAAAAAAATGCGATGTCGTTTTAACCACGCTTTCTGGAGAAACTCGTTCTACGGAAATTCTAACTCCGCGAGTGATCGAAGGTGCTGATATCGCTTCATATGTAATGGACAAGAATTTTGGTGATTTCAAAGTTTTTGTGAGCGAAGTGGATGGGAACTATTATGCGGGTATTCATGCAGGTGCTAACTATTCAACTGCTGAAGGCGTAGAATCAGTAACATTGACATCGTCCTATCGCAAACGTGGGATCAGTCTTAACTGCTATTAATTTATCAACCGGCAGACAGATTCTTAACCAAGTAGCTGAGTGATAGAAACCCCCAAACATTCAGCGATGGTTCTTAAGGTCGTGATCTTAGGGTCTGTTTGTCCGGCAACGATATAGTTCAATGTCGATCGTGCAATGCCATTCTCTTCACAGCAATGAATCCAAAAGTCATACACTGAAGCATATCCAGCCAAGATAATGGCAGTTTGAATGCGTTTCCCAAGATCAAGAAGATATTTCTGGTTGCGGTTGTCACGTGCCTTGAGTTTTTTCATAGTGTTCAAATTATAAACGTAATTTTAAGTTCATCGCGTCCAATATATAGGACGTTCCTATAGAATTTTTTGTACACAGCTTTCTTATCTATGCGGAACTACATCATAAATTGTTTTTGCTTTAGTATATCTGCCAAATTTGTTTAAAGTACTTGTGCGGTCAACCGATAGAGTGTCGTCCGATTCACTGGACGCAAAAGGGGGCGTATGGGGAAGTGGAGTTTGAATCTCAAGATCAGCGTTGTTGTCGCTGTTTTGGTTTCCACAATGGTTTTTATTTCTTATCTGGGTTTATCGCGCATGAGTTCCATCAACGATGCATTAAATGATATTGTTGGAAAAAATGCTGCTCGATTAGCTATAGCACTTGAAATTAAATCACTATTTTATCTGCAGTTAATGAATGAAAAGACATTTATTCTCGAAGACACGAAAGAGAGCATGCAACAAGTCCGCAATCTCATGGACAAACGTCATGAGGAAGTGAAGAAACTCTGTGCGGATCTCCATGCCATTTCTACTGAACTTGGCAAAGAAGAGATCACGAAGTTCCTCGAAACTTATGAGGCTTGGTTCAAAAAATCAGAAGAAGTTCAGGCTCATGCTTGGAACGGCGACGATGCCAAAGCCATTGAACTGAGCCGTAGTGTGACCAAAGGTCTCCGGGCAGAGGCCGAAAAGTACATTCTTAGTACGACCGATCGCAATCAGAAAGTCATGGACCGTGAAGCCAAAGAAGCACACGAGCTCTATCTGAGCTCACGCAGCCTCGTGATGGCGATCAGTTTGTTCTCGATCTTATTTGGTATTACTTTGGCGGCGATAGTTCTTGTGAAGCTCAGTCGCACTATTAACCGCGTTGTCACTGACCTCAGCCACAATGGCGATCAGGTGAACTTGGCGGCCCAGCAGATTTCGTCTGCTTCTCAAGGTCTGGCTCAAGCGTCTACAGAGCAGGCTTCGTCATTGGAGGAAACTGTTGCTTCGGTCGAAGAGCTGACGTCTATGGTGAAAGTAAATTCTGAGAATGCCCGCCAAGCCGCGGAGCTTTCAAATTCAACGGGCGCCGTGGCGGCTCGTGGTGAAAAAGAGATCCGAGATCTTGTGACCTCGATGAATGAGATCTCTTCGGACTCCAAAAAGATTGAAGAAATTATCAATGTTATTGATGATATCGCATTCCAAACAAATTTGCTGGCGCTGAATGCCGCGGTTGAGGCAGCTCGTGCCGGTGAGCAGGGTAAAGGCTTCGCCGTGGTTGCAGATGCAGTCCGTGCTTTGGCGCAAAGAAGCGCGTCTGCAGCTAAAGACATCGCGGGCCTTATCAAGGGCAGTGTCACAAAGATTGAAGTGGGGAGCTCTCAAGCCAATCAGAGTGGCGCCGTGCTTGCTGAAATTCTTGATTCAGTGAAAAAGGTCGTTCAGTTGAATAACGAGATCGCGTCCGCAAGTGAGGAACAATCCAACGGCATTGCTCAGATCAGTAAAGCGCTAAATCAGCTTGATCAAACGACGCAGGTGAATGCAGCCTCTTCTGAGGAGGCGGCGGCAGCCGCCGAAGAGCTCTCAGCTCAAGCTCAATCTCTTTCGAACGTGGTGATTTTGCTGGAAGAAACTATTAAGGGAGCCAGCGCCAAGACGGAGCATGCTATACCGCCAGAAGAAATGGCGCAGAAAAATCTTCGCAGCCTGCCTGAGAAGATAAATGCCGCGGCATAAACCGGCTTTTGGCAAATTTCTGAAATAAGATCTGAAAAGGACGCTCCGGCGTCCTTTTTTTGTTAGCGTTTTCGTATGAAGCTTTTTACGGTCGGTTATGAAAGCACAAGCATAGATCAATTTGTCGAGTTTCTAGCCAAGAAAGACATCGAGATCGTCGTCGATGTCAGGAAAAATCCTGTGAGCCGAAAGAAAGGTTTCTCTAAGAACCGCTTGGCTCAGAATCTTTCGGAGAAGGGAATCGAGTATCTTCACCTGCCGAGTCTGGGAGTGCCGGTGGAGTGGCGCCACAAAGCCAAGGCCAAGCTCATAACCCGGAATAAAATGTTTCAAGACTACGTGAAAAAGATTCTGCCGAAAGAGCGTAAGGACATAAATCTTATCAGAAAACTTCTCCGGGAAAAGAACACCTGTCTTTTATGTTTTGAAGCCGATGCGTCTGATTGTCATCGCCATAGAGTTTCTGAAGAAGTGCGTCGCTTAGATAAAAAAGTGAAAGTTGTTGATCTTGAAGTGCTGCCGCCAAATCTGCGTATGTGGCGTTAGCTCAAGAATGGAAAGCTCTGAACTGTCCAAATTTTTGACAAGTAAGAAGTCTTTCCAAGTTCCCTTATGCTCCCCCTGAAAAATCGAGCGCTCTCTGCTATAAGAATCGTTCACCTATATTCTGGAGAAAACTGATATGAAATTGCGCCCTTCACTTTTAGTTGCCGCTCTCCTGATCTCGTCCATTCAGGCTCATGCCTTTGAGTGGGCTTTTCAGCCTTCGCCGACGCCGGATCCTGTTCAGGAGGCGATTGAAAATCCTTACGGTCGTTACTACACACGTAAAGACATCGAACGAATCAACCGTGAAATCGAAACCGAAAGAAGCCGTGCTTCGGGAATGGCCAAAGGCCAGGTGATTACCATCGATACGCGGGACCAAGAGTCTTGCTTACTCATTCAAAAGCAGCTCGAGTCGTCACCTATGATGGGAGTGAACGATCCGCGCAGACTTTGTGATCAAGATCCACAGAATCCACTGACGAGTGTTGTGATTTTAAGCCCATCCAATGAAACTGAATGGCGTCGTGAAATCGACATTAGTCGGCTGAAATCTTCAGAAAGAAACATTTATACCAGCACACGCAATGCTTCTTTGGCGGCAGTGGGGGTCGCGGGCATTCTATATATGATGCCAGAGAGCGTGTCCAAGTGGGATAAAAGTAAAATGAAGAATCTCGGTAAGAACTGGCGCGACAACGTGAAGGCAGGTCCCGTCGTCGATAAAGACGATTGGGCTATTAACTTCATCGGCCATCCTTACTCGGGTGCGGCTTATTATCAAATTGCCCGCCATTCAGGTTTAGGGCCTTGGGGCTCCTTTGGCTATTCGGTTGTGATGTCGACATTCTTCTGGGAATACGGTGTTGAAGCCTTTGCGGAAGTTCCTTCGATTCAGGATTTGATCATTACACCGGTCATTGGATCGATTATGGGCGAGATCTTCTATCGCACAGAAATGAGGATCCGCGCAAACGACGGAAAAGTTCTGGGCTCAAAAAAATTTGGTTCTTTCTTAATGATCGTTATGAACCCAATGGGCGCTATTAGCGATGAGATTAATAATGTGTTTGGCAAGAAGGTTGTTCAAGATGCGCGCGCCAACTGGGTTGTGCGTCAGCGCAGCTATGGCTCGGGCCCGAATATCGAAAAGAGTGGGTTCTGGGGCCTCGAGCTACAGTTTAAGTTCTAACTATTTACAATTTGGCGGATCGATGAGGGGAGCTCTCATCGATTCTTCCACCAGGCCGTTAAGGTCTTTCGTCACGTCAAAGCTATTCCAATCAGTACATTTGATCTTTGTCGCATTCTTCTGTGAAAGCATGATCGAGCTCTGCGGATTTGCGATACTATAGAACTGATCCATCGTTTTATCATCGGCTTGCGTGAGGCGACGGAAGGTCCCTTGGGCAAACTTCGACTCTTCCCCTTTGCGAGTGACATAAACAATATTGTCACAGCCGAAAGCTTTCAGAACAAGAACCGGATGCAAGTCGCTCCAGCCGCCCGCCGAGAGCTGCGTGCGTGATAAGGCTTGGATGCGAGAAAGACCTGGCTCTGCCGGAGAAGTTGAAATCACATTTATCCACGCGCTTTCACCTAAAGACATAAATTTCTGAGATTTTCTATCGTTCTTATATTCTGAAACTGTCTTGAATTGATTTTCAATTTTTGTAAGACCGTCATCTTTACCCCAGTAACCGAAATGTAGGTCCTCTGGATTCACAGAGAAATCACCGAAATTTTCGTCGGTGGTCGTTTGATAGTCGATGTAGAGTTTCGTGAACTGCTCAACGGCGGCACCGGTTAAGACGGAAGTCGTCGGGAATGCCGGAATGTAAGCGCCGACGTTTTCATCGACACGATTTTTGCCACGGGCAGCGGATTCACGATACATCAAAGCTGCGCTGCCAATGAGTTGACGACATTGAGGACGCTTTTCATTGAGTTCACGCCAAGAGAGGTTTTGCGAACCGGGCGTACAGGCTTTTAAGAAGTCCTTCATGCGTTGCTCGATCTGGGGCCCTTTGCCGGATTCGTTATTGTAATTCGCATAGAAATTGCCCATTTGACCGAGGATCGATGCGAGCTTTTTAAAATCAATTAAACCAGGGCGGACAAAAAGAGTTTTATCAGTTTGCGCATCAAACTTGCCAAAGTTTTGAATCGCCTGGGAAATCTGGCTGCTACGATAGCTCAAAAGAGGCATCACCGCAGCGTCTTGTTGCATCGCCAGTTTCGCTGTTCTTTGCACGTAAAGAATGAACTCAGGATTAATGACTTCTTTAAGGTCGTTTGAGTTCATCAGGGTTTGCAATTGAGAGAGATGTTTTAGCAGCAAGGCTTTCGCTGCTGGACTTTTGATAGCATCTTCTATTTTAGGTGCCGTCGTCAGTAGTGCTTGGAAGGCACCTTTATCCGCGAGCAGGGCTTGAATTGCTTTGCCTTCGGGAGTTTGTGTCAGGGCCTCGAGGTAGCCTTGGAAAGACTTAATTAAGAGCGCTCGCTCACTATTGGTTTGGGCCAGGGGATTTAGAGAAATACTTTCGAGCAGGAACATCGTGATACTGGCTGAACTTCCACCGGCCATCGCTGCTGGAAGGCCTTGCTCTTCAACGATACTCGACATTGCACCCCAGTGCGCCGGCATCAGCTCACCGTTACCGCGAATCGCAGCACAGTATTGGGCCGCCGATGCGGAAGAAACTGTTGCTGTCAGGACCGAAGTGAAAAGCACTGAAAATAGTTTGGAAGCTCTCATGCTTGACCTCATTTCTGCGACTTAAACAGAGCAAGGGATATACCAGATGAGGAGCTTTTAAGAGGGAATTGAAAGGGCAGAACGTCCCGGGTTGCCGTTTCTTGCTAGGCACCCAGGGAAAACACGGCGTCTCGGTTTGAGACGGTTACTTCTTTTCTTTTGGGATGAATTTGCTGCCGGACTTACCAATAGGTTTTACCGGGCGGCGTTTCTTTTTCGGCACAGTGACCACCTCTGGAAGAAGGTCGCTGTAATCGCCATCATCTTCGTCATCGTCTTCAAGGGCTTCTTCTAAAGCGCTTTTCTTTACTGCGGTGACTTTCTTTTTAGGGCTGGTGTGAACGGCGCGCTCTGAGCGAGGCTTTGCTTTGGCGAAGCCTTCGATATCATCAAAACGAACAAGCGTCGTGCGGGTCTCGCCGATCACTTTCACACCGTCAGTGGTGATCATTTTAATCAAGCCGGTCACACCGATGTGGCCGAGATTTTCTCCAGAAAGGCGGTACTTAGTTTTGGGTGCGTCTTTTTGACGAAAGAGTTTGTTTAACTCATTCACATCGACAGTTCCGAATTCGGCTGCAAGGATTTTTACGATTTGAGTTTGCTTCATGGCCACGTCCTTTAAGGAGCGTGACCATAGCATGGTTCCAACGGGAATCGAAGCGCTTTCACCAGTTTACAAAAAGCCGGGTTTGCGACGGGCCCTATCAATGGCAAAAGCACAGTTGATGAGTCCGACATGACTGTAAGTCTGCGGAAAGTTCCCCCATTGGCTGCCGGTTTCAAGATCGTAGTCTTCGCTCATCAGGCCAAGGTGGTTCTGGGCGACCAGAACTCGTTTAAACAGCTCTTCGGCGCGATCGCCCAGACCGAGCGAGGCCAGAGCTTCGATATGCCAGAAACTGCAAACCAGGAAGGCCGACTTTTGCAGGCCAAAATCATCTTGATGGCGATAGCGGAGTAAAAAGCCCGGACTGAGCTCGAGTTCCTTTTCGATGGCTGCGAGATGTCCCATGGATCTTTCGAGAGGATGATCGATCAGAAAACCCAGAGTAATCATTTGAAGCATACTTGCATCAAGGTCCTTAGAGCCGATCGCTTGAGTGTAAGCTTTCTTCTCTGAATCGTAGCAGCTTTCAAGCAAGCTTGCCGCGTGGTCGCGGCTTTTGAGCGCGCGGGCTTCGAGGTCGCCATCACCGATTTTGCGGGCGATTTTAAGAATCGCCGCACTTCCGGCCCAGTGAAAGAGCAGAGTATAAGCATGGACGGCGCGTTTTCCGCGGAATTCCCAGACGCCGTTGTCTGGCTCTTCCATCGTTTTCTCTAAATACTTTAGAACCCGCTTCATCATTTGTGTTGAAGAGCGAACATGACGATCAATCAGGCGTTCGTCAGTGTAAAGGCTGTAGAGCGCCAAAAGCACTTGCCCATAGGCATCGTGCTGAATTTGTGAAGCGGCCTGGTTGCCGATGCGCACAGGCTGATTGCCAAGATAACCTTCCATGGGCAATTCGATTTCGGTCATCTCCGGTGATCCATCAATGCGGTAGACTGGTTGCAGGCTTTCAAGCTGATCGAGATTTAGGTTTTCAATAAAGTGCGCGTACCGCTCCATCTCATCAAAGTGACCGAGGGAGTTCAGTGCCGAAATTGTATAGTAGGTATCACGTAGCCAACAAAAGCGATAATCCCAGTTGCGTCCTTCACCCGGAATTTCCGGTAAGCTCGTCGTGCAAGAGGCGATGATTGCCCCGGTGTCTTCATACTGATGGAGCTTCAGGGTCAGTGCGGAACGAATCACTTCTTTTTGAAAAATACTTGGCAGCGTACAAGACTCAACCCACTTCATCCAGTAGCGTGTTGTTCTGCTGAGAAATTCTTCAAAGGTGCTTTCGAGGGGACCTTCCAGAGGAATTCCCCAAGAAAGGACAAAATAAAGATCTTCACTGAGAGCAAAATCACGTTTCTCAACCAAATAGGTGAGTGAAGCGTTCGTCGTCAAACGCACAGGCTGTTCAAGTCCCTCGTAACGGATGTGATTGCTTCCTTGCATATGCAAAGGTGTTAATTTTCCGTAATCTCCCACGGGACTGCAGTCGACAAGAATCCTTGGGGAACCTAAAATTTTTTTTATTTTTCTAAAGAGCATAAGGGGTTTATGCTGACGCTCGAAAAGTAAAAATCTCGGAGCAAAATCAATAACCTCGAAAACGCCCTCAGGACTCTCAAAGCGCGTGACTAGCACATTTGTGTTGTCGAGATATCTTTGCGTTGATGTGTAGTTTTTTGTCGAGGGACAAATTTTAAAATGACCCGCCTTGCCTTGATCGAGGAGTCCTCCAAAGATGAAACTAGAGTCGAAGCGTGGCCAACATAGCCACTGCACATTTGCATTTTTATCAATGAGTGCTGAATAAGCACAATTGCCGATCAGCCCCATGTCATAACGATGATTATTCATTCGTAAACCTTTTTGGCTTCGTGGGGTGAGTTGATAAGACCTCCGTAGTATACAGAAGGAAACCCTGATGCCAAACACTAAAAGAATTTTTGTGAGTAATAGATTGCCTTTTAGCATAGATCCTAAAACAGGAGACCTTAAGCGTGGCAGTGGTGGTTTGGTGTCGGCGTTGCTAGGAGTGAGTCTCCATGAGCCATTTGCGTGGGTAGGTTTTGAAAGCGATCCGAAGGCGGCTAAAAAAATTCAGGAAGAAGCCTCCAAACACGTCGAGAATTTACAGTGCTATCCTATTCAGCTATCGAAAGACATCTATGAAAAATACTACGATGGTTTTTCAAATGATATTCTTTGGCCGCTTTTCCACTATGAAGGACACTTCGCCAATTTCGATCGGGACAATTGGCTCGCATATGTCGAAGCCAACTTAAAAATGGCAGAAGGTGTTGCTCGCGTAGCGAACCCGGGTGACACGGTATGGGTCCATGACTTTCATTTTATGTTATTGCCGAAATTTTTGCGTCACTTGAAACCACAGCTCAAGATTGGCTTTTTCTTACATATCCCATTTCCAAGTGCAGAACTGTTCCGTCAGCTGCCGGTGCGAGAAGAAATTCTGTCCTCTCTTGTGCAATGTGATCTAATTGGCTTTCATGAGCATTCTTATCTTCGCCACTTCGATGTTTGTTTAAAGGCGATTCTCGGCATTGAGTCGTCGCTCTTTAAAGCGGAGATGGAAGGACACACAGTAAATCTCGGTGTTTATCCGATCAGTATCGATACCGAAGGCTATCTGAAGAAAGCCGAGCATGAAGAGGTTGTGGCGCAAGCTCAGCAGTACCGCGAGCAAAGCGTCGCTCCGTATATGCTTCTGGGCGTGGATCGGCTTGACTACACCAAAGGACTCGACCTCAAGCTGTTAGGGCTACAGCAGACTTTTAAAAAGTACCCTGACCTCATTGGTAAAATCACCTTGTTGCAAGTCGCAGTCCCGACACGCGAACGTGTGCCTGCTTACAAGAACCTTAAGAAAGTCGTCGATCGCTTGGTCGGCGCAATCAATGGTCAATTCGGCGGCCCTAATTATTCTCCGGTTCAATATATTTATCGCTCGGTTCCTGAAACAGAGTTGCTCGCGCTGTATCGTCGCGCAGATGCCGTTCTCGTTACAAGCAAACGCGACGGCATGAATTTAGTGGCGATGGAATATGTGCTTGCGCAGGACCTCAAAACTCCGGGAGTTTTGATTTTAAGCGAATTCGCGGGGGCGGCTTCTTTACTCGGTGATGCTTTGATCATTAATCCATGGGACGTAGATGCCATCGCCGACGCCATTTATCGCGCGTATACGATGAGTGAGGAAGAACGCTATGAAAGGTTGCACCACTCGCAGGACATTTTACTCCGCTATTCGGCGACCAAATGGGCGGAAGCTTTCTTGGATGATCTTGAAGCCGTTGATAAGTCCGTGGTGCTTCGTCGCGTGGAGCTGTTGGCGGCAGACCCGTCTTTGTGGCCGCATTCATTCACAAAGTACATCAAAGGCAAAAAATTGCGCATGGTGCTCGACTACGACGGCACTGTCGTGGCACTGGCCCGGACACCGGGTCGGGCTCTGCTGATGAAAGAGACGAAAGCTCTCTTGTTGCAGCTCTGTGAATATATGGAGGTCTATGTGCTCAGTGGCCGCTCCAGAGAATTTCTCGACAGTCAGTTTAGCGGCATGCCGGTTTTCTTGTCAGCAGAACATGGAGCTTATTTCAAAAAGCCCGAAGGAGAATGGGAAAGTCGCGTCACCTCCGATATTAATGCGTGGTATGGAAACGTGAAGAAGGCAATGGAATCATACTGTGAAAAAGTACCTCTTTCTTTCTTAGAGACCAAAGAGGCTTCTCTTGTCTGGCATTATCGCGAGTCGCCCGAAGATTTCGCGGAATTTCAGGCCCGAAAACTGGCCGATGAGTTGCGAGTCGGACTATCCAATGAACCGGTGACTATTATGATGGGCGCTAAAATCGTCGAGGCCCGGGCTATTGAGTGTAACAAGGGCTCTTTGCTCCGTTGGCTTTTACAGACGGACACCGAAAACACTTATACCTGTCTTTGCCTCGGCGACGATAAAACGGATGAAGATATGTTTAGAGTTCTCGGCGATACCGGAGCTTCGGTTAAAATTGGCCGAGAAAAAACTGAGGCCCGTTTCCGTCTTCGCAGTCAGGAAGAGGTGGCGCCTTTCTTCCGCGCGCTGATTCAGTACAGCCGACAAACAGGTGAAACGACCCTTGAAGAGGAGAATTTCTGTGAAAGATCTCTTAAATGATCCGCTGATCACCGAAAATCGGCCTCTTTTTGCTTGGATTGCTGTTTTCGCCGGGACTTTGCTACTGACGATCCTGGTGAAAACCATTGTGCATACTCTCGGAAAGAGATGGCAGAAGTATGCCCACTCGACAGCCATAAAGTTGGACGACGCTTTAGCTCTGGGCCTGGCTGATACAAAGTCTTTTGCTATTTTTATTTGGATCTTTTACGGTTTGTCATCTTTTGCTACGCCGGACCCATCGCTAGTAAAAGCGTTACGATCTTTCGTCGTAATCTTAACAACTCTCCAGGTTGGCATCTGGGGCCGCGACGCTCTAAAGTTCTGGGAAGGCAGTTACATTGAAAGACGCGTGAAGGCGGATGCAAGCAGTGCTTCCGCTATGAAGTTAATTTCAACGACAATGAATGCGTTCTTCTTTGTCGCCCTTTTTTTAATTTGCCTCAGTAATCTCGGTGTTGATATCGGAGCCTTGCTGGCAGGTCTTGGTATCGGCGGTGTCGCTATCGCCTTGGCTGCTCAGAATATCCTCGGAGATTTATTTGCCTCTCTTTCGATTGTGTTGGATAAGCCTTTTGTGGTCGGCGACTACATCGTGGTGGGAAATGATCAAGGGACCGTTGAAAATATCGGTATTAAGACCACGCGAGTTCGCAGCCTGACGGGAGAAGAGCTGATCTTTGCCAATAAAGATCTTCTTGAAAGTCGGGTAAAGAATTTTAAACGCATGTGGAAGAGACGTGTGGCTCTCAAGATCAATGTCGCTTATGATACGCCCTTGGATAAATTGAAAACGCTTCCGAAGTGGTTTGAAGATAAGATCAAAAGTATGCAGGATCTGACATTTGAGCGTTCCCATTTATCTGAATATGGAAATTCGATGCTGACATTTGAGACAATCTTTTGGGTTAATAACTCCGATTACCAAATCTATATGAATCTCCAGCAAGAAATTTTGTTCTCAATGATCGAGAAGTTTACACAAGAAGGCATTGGCTTTGCTCTGCCGGTGCAAGTTTTCAAAAATGAAGTGAATGCCTATGTCGATGAAGAAGATGAAGACGGATTTCCAGAGCGCGAACACAACCTCGAGAACTAGTTTTCGAGAGAATAAAACTGCTCTGAATCGAATAAAGAGCGGTCATTGCCAATAACGTTATCCTTGGGCAACAAAATTTTTGGGCAACATCTCATGTTGAGTCTAATACTGAGGCCGCTGAATTGTTTGGTGCGGACAACTATTCTATATTGTTTAGTATGGGGTGTGTATTTGCACGCAATAATGGCGGCTTCGGTTTAATTACTGTCGTCATCGGAATTGCTTCTGTCAGCGTGTTGGCTCTGATCATTGCGGGACTGTCTCAGTCGATGTTCCGTTATGGTGCTAACGTGAATGCTCTTTCTAATAGCCGTGGAGTGGTGAACATCCTCACGGGTGTTATTGCGTATCCGAACCTTTGTAAGGCAAGTCTTCAACCTAGCACCTTGACATATATTCCTACGGAAGCCGATAGCGATGATGGAATGAAGCTCGCCTTCCTCGGCGGCAACGTTCTTGGAGTGCTTTCGGACGGCACGACTCTTCCTGCATATGGTCTTCGTATTAATTTGTTACGGTTTCGCACATTAGGTCCGCCCTCGCCGGATACGGCCACACCGGGGAATCAACTTTATTCCGGCTCCCTCTTTATTACCATGACAAAAGTAGGAGATCCGAACGGCTATCTGGGGGGCTCTGACATGAAAAAGAAAATCATCGGCACCATGGTGCTTTCGGTGAACCCTTCAACCAACGCAATCACGAGCTGCTACGCGATCTCGGGGGCAAAGCAGGCCTGTACGGATATGGGCGGCACTTATACTCCAGGCGGAAGTCCTCAATGCAAACTTCCGTATCCTTGCGGTTCTGGTAGCGGCAAAGTTTTTATGGGTTATCAAACTGATGGCAGTCCCAATTGTTATACGGCGGCTCAGCTGATCGGACAAACATGTCCTGCAAATACTTACTTGGTTTCCAATGGAGATGGAACAGCTCGCTGCCAAAGTCTCTAGAAGGAGAATGTATGCGGCTCTCGAGTCAACGTGGTTCAACTTTGATGGAAATGATAGTCGTGATCCCTTTGGCGTTGTTGATCGTCTTTGGTATGTCCGTGGCGCTTCAGGAATTATTTGAAAAATTTCAGGGCCTCAAAGCGAAGAGCGAAAGCCTCATGGCACAGGATTTTTTACGAAATTCTTTTTTGACTCCGGCGACGTGTTCGTCGCATTTGCAAAACTCGACTCGCAATTATAATCCAAGTCTTGCCGGGGTTGGAAAGCTGCAACTGGCCTTTTCGTTGGATGAGGGGAGTGATGTCGCGCAGACGGGGGCAGTTCTCACCAAGTATGGCCTTCGCGTGGATTCACTCACGTACCGAGTTTTGCCTGAGGGGGTGAATTACATGCAGGATCCGCTCATCTCCGGCAATACATTGCAATATGGTTTGGCGGTGATCGAGACTTCGAAAATCAGTAACGGCGCGGAAGTTAAGAACGCTCCGCAAATTTTGAGCGGGCTTGTTCTGTCGGTTGATCCCAATCGTCGAATCTCACGCTGTTTTATTTTGGACGACACCTATGATTTATGTGGTGCCGTCGGCGGGCACTTATATGCGACAGGTGGAAAGACCTATTGCTATGCCGGAAGTCCGTGCATGAATCAGTTGCTCTCTGGATTCGACGGTTTTGGTAATGCTATTTGTAAAGGCTTGGACTCGCTCGTAGCGGAAAGCTGTCCTGCGAATCAGTTCCTGGTATCTAACGGGGCAGGGGGCGCTATCTGTTCACCGATCGGAGGGCCACCGCCGTCCATTCCACCGACAGATCCAACGGCCGTCGTCATTCCGCCGCCGCCGCCACCACCGAGCGGTCCTGTGAGTTGCACAAGCAGTTTGAGTTTTCCTGGAGCGGGGCCTTCTATCAGTCTTGAAACTCCGCCGGTCGGCGGAATGGGATGTTTTTATTCGGAGTTGGGTGTGCACGTGATCGTCAAGAGAAAGGCCGGGGGCGTCTGGGAGATCACTCCGGGTCCGGTTCCGCATCCTCTTTATCCGTTCTCGAAATTCGTTGTCGGCAAAATGCCTGATGGGAATCCGGGAGTTTCGGCTCCAAATGGCTCTTTCATGTCGGGAATTTAACTGTTAAGCTTGTTGTATGAAAACCATTTACTTCACTGCCGCGAGTTTGGATGGATACATTGCTGATAATAACCACTCTCTGGAGTGGCTTTTCAAAAATGGTCCGACGGATATCAGTTTTATCGACGAGTTTGTTAAGACGGTGGGATCCATTGCCATGGGGGCGGGAACCTATCAATGGCTTCTTGATAATGTGAAGGAATCGTGGCCTTACTCCGTTCCTTGCTTTGTTTTCACTCATAGAAAATTTCCGGCCTTTCCAGGAGCCGACATCCGATTTGTTCAAGGCGATGTCGTCACTCGTCACCAGGAGCTTGTGAAGCTCGCGAATGGACGAAATGTTTGGCTCATGGGCGGAGGAGACCTCGTCGGTCAATTTTTTGATCATGGCTTACTTGATGAAATGAATGTTCAAACTGTTTCAGTTTTCCTCAACGAGGGAAAAAAAATGTTTGCGCGTAGAACGGACACTGCGTTCAAGATCAAAGAAATACGTCAGCTGGGTGATACCTGCGTTTCGGTGATATACACGGTAAAGTAACGGCTAAGACTCTAAAAAGTTTTGGACGTAGTGAAATAAAACGGCGCGGTTGGCTTCAATTTGCATCATATGAGTGGACTTTGGAATGCCGCGCAGCTCTTTTGCCGCGGCATGGGTCATTTTATCCAGCAAGTCTTGTGATTCAAAGATATGCGCGTTCATATCCCAGGCTCCACAGCAGATCAGTACCTTCGCGAGGATTTTTGCCGGGTCATAGTAGGCAATTCCGTTACGCCAAAACTTCGCGGCATCAAAGAGCACTCCGGTAGGAGAGCGAAATTTTACCGGTGATTGCTTCGCGGCTTCAGGCTGGCTTTTGACGAGGGCTTTTTCCCAGGCAATGCGTGTAGCGCGAGAGAAATTTTTTGATCCCGGAGGAGCGCCACTACGAAGTTTCTGAAGCATTTCTCCGGCAGTCCATTCTTGCCAGAATTTGCCATCAAGTTTTTCGTCATGATCCGCTTTTTTCGTGACCCAGGGGGCACCCATAAGGACCAATCTTGAAACTTGTTTTGGGTTTTCCGCAGCATAGGCGCCGATGATGATTGTTCCCCAGGACCAGCCCATCAGATTGATTTTTTTAATCTTGCGTAGTTTAAAAATGTGCTTGATTGTGCACTTCAGATCGCTCAAAGCTTCGTCCGTTGTGGCGAAATACTTCTTAACCACTTTGGGCGCCTCGGATCGACCATAGCCGCGGATATTCAAATACCAAACATCATAACCTTCGCTGGCAAGATGATCGGCAAAAGACACGTCATCGATCGGCAAATCAAAGATCGCCTCTGACGGTTGAGTGGTCCCATGAACATAAAGAACAGTTTTATCCGCCGAGAAAGATTTCATGTTTTGTAGGTGCTTATTTCTGAGGAACAGACGAAGTTTTGAGTCTTCGTTCGTAATCATAAAATCCTGAGAGACAATTCCATCCATTCAGAAATGATAGCAGGAAGCCGCGATATATATACTACTTTCTGGAGTGAAAGAATTTGGCTACGGGTCCAGATGAACATTTCTAATAGAATTATTTTTATATTTGGTGCGCGAGGGGGGACTTGAACCCCCACAGGATTTCTCCCATAGGCTTCTGAGACCTACGTGTCTACCAATTCCACCACCCGCGCTCGGATCCGGAAAGAAGGATCCCAGACTAATGGGACTCTAGGTAAATTTCAAGTTAAGCGGATTGCGTCAATATCCAGGTGACTTCGTGTTTGTTCGCGAAAAGGTGCACAATGCGCGAGCCGGGGATTTCGAGGAACTTCGCCATCGTATCCCAGTCGGTTTCACCTTGGAATTTAATCGTGCAGACAAAGTTTTTGCAGAGGCCACTCGCACGCCACTCCTGCACAAGCTCGAGCAGGCGAGGTGGGTAGCAAATAATATCTGAAAAGAGCCAGTCGATCGGGCCGATCTCTTCAGGCTTCAAAGCAAAGGCGTCTTTCTTACGGTATTCAATGTTCGGAAGGCGCGCGATCTTTGGATCCAGCGGCGCTTTATCGACGCTGATCACACGGGCGCCGGCCTGTTGCAGAACCCAGGTCCATCCCCCAGGGCAGCTGCCGAGATCCATACATAGAGAACCCTTCGCCGGCAGAGTTTTTTCAACCGTCAAAGCCTCCCACAGTTTAAGATAGGCACGCGAAGGCGGAGTCTCTTTGTCTTCATCAAAATGAATTTCACCCAGCGGAAAAGGACTCGAGGTCTTTGCCGCGACCAGGATTTTATTTTTCTCAATCATCGTCCACGCGCCCATTGGCTGCGTCGGAACTTCGCCGAGGAACTTCATTGGCGGCATTTTATATTTCGGCAGTTGATCTTGAACAAGTTGAGCGCGGCGGTGGTGATCAAAAGAATAGAGGGCCCACCATTTGCCACGGGCTTTCAACGCTTTCACAGCGTCGCCGACGGACTCGATCTCGAGGATCTCGCAGTCATACCAAATGACCTGCGCCCAGATGCATTTCTGGAGAGTCTCGGAAACAAAAAGGCGATCTGAGATCGCCTTCTTATTTTTGAGCTCGGTTGCGAGCTCGTCGCTGAAATTTTCAAAAGCGAGATAGGCAAACACGGCAATTAAGCAGCGTGCTTCTTCTGCGCTGGATTCAAAAGGCCTTTAGCTGATAAGCAGTTAAAGCAGTCGCCCCAGAATTTTTCTTTGAGTTTAATTTCAGCAGGACCGAATTTCACTTTTGGGAAATCGGCTTTTTCCGCGTGATCGCAGAATTTAGCTTCGTCACAAGCGCGCACAACTTTCATCATGAGACCGAAGTGCTCATTCGTGAAGGTTTTGCCGTCAACCAGCATTTTTCTGAGGCCAGACTCTGGAGTGTTTGTGAGGAAATCAAAAAGTCCCGGCACATCATATTGTTGGTTAAAACCCATTGTAAATACCCCTTTGTTAAGGTTGTCTTCTTACCCGAAACTTATCGGCTTTTCAGGGGGGATGGTTGAGTCTCAATTTGAGATATTACTTAGGTCCGGGTTTTACTGCGGCCGTCTTCTGCTGGCTCATGAATTTTTCCAGTAGTGCCGTGTAGGCGGTCCGATGCTTATTCAAAAGATCGTTAATAGTGGTGAAGGTTTTCGCATCGATGTCTTTGCGGAACACAAAGTAGAGCTCAAGCGAAGTGTTCGGTATTTTCACGATTTTAAATTGATCTTCCATCGACAATTTCTTTAAAAGGAACTCTCCATTGGAAAAAGTCGGAACATAGACGCCATCAATGCGGTGAAGTTTCAAGCGGCGCAAGTTTCTTTCAATCACATCTTCGCCACTGAGGCGGTCAAATTTGATTTCCGTACCCTTGAAGTAGTCCGGCTCCACAGAGCCCTGCGTGTGTCCGAGAACTTGTCCTTTGATGCTCTTAAGATCTGTGAACGCCACGTCTTTTGGTAAAATAATACCAGAGTCCGTCGTGAAGATGGAATGATCAGAGTAACGAAAGCTTTGTTCGCGGTCCGGGGTTTTAGCTAAAAAAATTCCCATGTCAGCTTTGCCTGACTTCATATCCGCGAGAAACCGTGAAAACGGCGAAACCACCCATTGAATTTGATATTGTCCATCGATGTCCAGAGTCTCAGTTAAAAATTCAATGGCAGCCCCTGTCGGGACAGTTTCTCCGGCGTCCACAAAAACATGCGGACGAAAATCGTAGATCGCGATTTTCAGAGTCTCCATCTTCTGGCACAGGGCGGAGCTAGAGGCCAATAATAAGCAGAGCAGTACAAGGATGGGTTTCATGGCGTCCTCAGTGGATTATTAAGAGCCTGTTTTAAACTCTTGTCAAAGTAAACCCCCACTTCTATATAATGAAAGCATGAAGACACTCGAACAATGGCTCGATCAGTACGCCGTCAGTCACCAAAATAGAACCAATCAGATTTTTCATAAGATCTGTGTGCCGCTAATATTTTTTAGTGTGCTCGGAATGCTTTGGGATTGGAAGGTGATGGACTTACGGCTGTCGTACGTTTTCGCGATTTTAGGAATGATGTTCTATGTCCGCTTGGGTGTGAAGGCCTCTTTGTTGATGCTCTTTCAATTGGCAGTGTCTTTTGTCATACTCACGCTTTGGAGTGAGCACGCCGGAACTGTTTTCTGGCCAAATCTGGCTATTTTCGTTATTGCATGGATCGGCCAATTCATTGGACATAAGATTGAAGGTAAGAAGCCATCATTTTTCGAAGATCTGCAGTTTTTGTTCATCGGTCCGCTCTGGGTTTTTTCTTTTGTATTTAAAAGTAAATCTTAATATTTTCACAACTTCCTCACGGCGCCTCCACAGGTCTTGGTTATAAATAAAGCCATTCCAAAGGGAGGCTTTATGGTCAAAAAAACGATGGCAGCTTCGCTCACGATTGTGAGTTTGATAGCTTCGATAGCGATGGCACAGGATGAATCTCAGACCTCAAAAATGGCGGCACCAAAACCAACACATATGAATGTGAATGACCCCGTTGGCTGGTTCCCCTTTATCGGCTTAGCGGGTGGTTACATGTCACCTGACGATACTTTGAAGACGGAAGGTGTTCCGGGAGATTTAAAACTTTTAGGTTCTTATTTTAGTGAAGGCAGACACAGTGTCTTCGATTTCGGTCTTGGTTTCATGGCAAACAGTTTTACGCAAAAATCAGATACACAAGATAACTTCATTTCGGGTGGTATTGCTGAGACGGCATGGAGATACAACTCAACAAGCCGTTGGCAAATCGGTCCTATTGTCGATGCGTATATCGGCGGCGGTAACCGTATGGGATCTACGGACCCTACGTGGACAAGCTTTGGTGGTCTGCAACTCTTAAAAGAGTTCCCAGTGAAGGGCTCTAATATGTTCCGTGTGGGTATTAAGGCCCTCACTGACTTGAGCATTCCAAATGCGACCATCAATACGGTTTCTTTGGATCTGCAATGGGGCTTTGGTTCCGAACAGAAAGCGCCAGAAGTGACTGAAGCAGAAATGCCTGCAAGCGATGTCGCTGCGACGACAAGTAGTGATAGCATGAGATCCGATCTCACGGGTCAAGAGGCCGCTGCTGCCGCTGCAGGTGCGACTGTTGCGAACTCTCGTCGTGTGATTGAAACGGATCCAGCAAACAATGCGATCACTTTCAGAAACGATGCGCGCATGCAGTTTGATACAGGCCATGCTTCCTTCCAAGGAACCAATGAAGAGTTTGTACAAAAAGTAGGTGCTGCTTTGAAAGACAGATCGGATCTTTTTGATAAAGTGGAGGTCATCGGTTTTGCCGACCAAACAGGTGGTAGAGCAGTAAATATGAAAGTTTCCAGAGACAGAGCTAAAGAAGTAGCTAAAACTTTGGAAGCCGGCGGCTTGCCAGCTAGTAAAATTCAAACCAGCTGGAAGGGCGCGGAAAATCCTCTTTACAAATCATTGTTGCCAGAAGATATGCAACAAAATCGTCGTGTGGACTTGAAGTTCCACGGAGTGAAAGACCAAACAGCTTTGCAAGATCTCTTGAACGGACTCTAGATCTTACAAAGTCTGCAGAAACTGGATAAGAGCTCTTTTCTGCTCCGGCAGAAGGAGCTCTTTGCCATTCTCGAGGAAGATGTCCTCATCATGTCCCATATTTCCCATTCCGGCTTTGCGCGTGTCATACAGGTGCTCTGAAGTTTTCCACGCGTCCGGAGTTGCATTGCCCAGCGGGTAGCCATTGCATTCAGAATCAAAATCTTTTTCCTGATCCTGAGCTTCGCCGGAGTAATAAAACTTTGGACGATCCTTCGCCGCCGTCAGAACGGCACACAGACTTGGGACAGAGTTATTGTGGAAGTACGGCCAGCGGGCCCAGATCCCGACGAGAGGTGGTGGCACGTAGCCTTGTTGCGCGCGAATCAAAATGCCGTTCTTTTTAGAAATCGCGAGATTATTGAGTTGCTCGAGCGACTTCATGCCGCGATAGCGGTAAGGATCTGTGCCGACATCTTTGACCTGCGTTTGTGCTTTATAGCGCACGTTCACAGTGCGAAGCTTTTCTTCCGGTGAAAGCTGATCCGCGTTCGGCAGGCTCCAGGCTTTGTCATAATTTCCGTGGCAGCGGGCACAGGTATTGTTAAAAATCTGCTCACCTTGTTTTGCTAAAGACAAATCGATTTTGCTCGCGGGGAAGAAGTCCGTATAACGAGGGGCTTCTGATGAGAACACAGCAGTTGTGATTTCTTGAACTGTTTTCTCATTCTGCTGTAACCAAGATTCGAGTTGCACAAGATCAGTTCCGCGGCCGATTTCATTCCACAAAAGATTTGTAAAAATCGGATTGCCACTCACCACCGAGCCATCCGAGAGCCAGCGGTTTTTGTATTTCACATTCCACCACACCGCAGGTTTTGAATCTGCCGGATTGCGGTCTAAAATAGCATCAGGGCGGGGATTATTGGCGAAGCGATCGCTAAAGGATGCGTATGCATCGGGATTGCGGTGATTGAGCGACAGACTGACTTGCGCAAGCGACGTATCTAAGCCCAGAGCCAGCGGCTGCTTGAGGCCGACAGAGTGCATATTCTTCTTGAAGATCTTGATCATCTCCGTCTCACCACTGGTGGCCCCTGTGTAGAGTTTGAAGAACGTCGGTTGAATCAATTCAGAGGCGCTCTTTGCTTTAATGAAAAACTCATTGGCTTTCGGAAAGCGGTTGGTCAGGCCCAAAACGGTTTTGCCAAAAAGATTTGAAGAGTGGCAGGCGGCGCAGCTAAAGCTAAAACCGACGCCCATGGAACTGTCGATAGCTCCAAAACCCATGCGGTAATCAGGTCGGATGCCATCCGGGTAGGGAACAGAGTAAACTCCTTGGTCGGATGCTTTTGGATATTCATGCAAACCGAGATCTTTCAAAAAATCATCCATAGACTCGTAACCGGAAGCGGAGCGGAAAAGTGTATTCAGAAACTCGCGGAGCGGATTCGGAGATTTGTCTTCAATGAGATGGCGAATCGGTTCGTAGGGTGGAAGAATCCCGGTGATGCCGACAGGATAAATTTGCGCGTGAATTTTTCCCGCATCGCGAACCGGTGTAAAATCATTTGTTGAAATTTGATAAGGGTTGGGTCCTTGAGGGGCCGCTTTCTCACTCCAGTCGGGAGTGAGTGCGTGAGATTGAAGGCTCGAAAAAAACAAAAGCCCGGTCACAAAAAGCTTCATCCTGAAATCCTCCGTGAGGTTTTTAGGATAAGCTGTGCCGGGCTTTCAGGCTAAACGTCTCTGCCGTGACAGAGCGGTTATAGACCTAGGTCTGACTCCGTCAATTTACTCAACTGTGTAAACGATGAACTTGAAGCTGTCTTTGGTTTGGTTGCCATCGATTGCTTTACGTAAGCAAGCTTTAGAATCGTCTAGAGTCGCTTTTGCGCCAGTAGCTTGGAAAGTCACAAGTACTGTTCCGTTCATTGCAGAACCTTCCACTTCGCAGCCGTCTTTCCAAAGAGTCAGAACTCTTTGCGTGCCTTGAGTGAAATCGGCGTTGGTTTTTTTAGCGTCGAATTTGCATGAAGCAAAAGAGCCATCGCCCTTAACGTCTTTCAATTGATCAACACATGATTGGTAAACGTCGTCGATCGTGCGCTCAACCGCGATCACGTTGCCGATCTTTCTGTCGGAAGCATGAGCTGTTGTGACAGCAGTTAGAGCCAAAGCCAATGTCAGAGCTGAAAAGATAGTCTTCATAGGGTTCTCCTTGATGTGCGATAAGGCTAGAATCATTTAGCGGGAGTTTAAAGCCTAAAAGCGTCGCGTAATTATTACAGATTGAACTTTTGCGAGATTGTTTGTATAACAAACAATATTCATCCAGAGGTTTCCTGTGAAAGCTGTTCTCACTAATTCCACTTTCCTAAGTCCCTTCGCCTTCATTCGTCAAAACTCCTTGTTGCAGAAAGTTAAAAACAGCCCCCTCGGGCAAAAGCTGCTAAATAGCCCGTTGGGTAAGTTCAATCCGACGCCGAAACAGAAACGCTTGATCCAGGTTGGGAGCGTTCTCTTTATTTTGCTGCTCGCTCGCGGCGCCTACCATATGTTTTGGACGGAAAGCACCGATGACTCCTTCGTGAAGTCCCATGTCCACGTGGTGAGTTCTCGCATCACTGGCACCGTGCAAGAAATCCTTGTGAACGACAACCAATTGGTCAAGAAGGGCGACATCCTTGTAAAGCTCGATCCTCGTGACTACGAGGTTCAGGTGAAAGCCGCTCAGGCAAACTACAGTAAAACCCACAAGGACATCGGTCGTTTCCAAGGTTACGGAAACTTGAGTCCGACCGAGCGCCCGGTTTTTGACCAATACGAAGCCGCGGCCCTTGTTGCCGAGGCCGAGTTGCAAAAAGCTCAGCTGCAATTGGAATACACTTCGATCCGCGCGTCAGAAGACGGCAAGATCGGTAAACGAAGTGTGGAAACTGGAGAACTTATTCAAGGCGGCCAGGCATTGATGGCGCTGGTTGAGCCGGAGCCTTGGATTGAGGCCAACTTTAAAGAAAGCCAGATCGCGCACATCCGTCCTGGTCAAAAAGTGGAAATCAAAGTCGACGCGATCTCGGGTCATGAGTTCGAAGGCCACGTCGAGAGTATTGCGCCGGGCTCGGGCTCCACATTCTCTCTTTTGCCTCCTGACAATGCGACCGGTAATTTCACGAAAATCGTTCAGCGGATTCCGGTGAAGATCGTGATCGATAAAGAGTCTTTGAAAGGATGCGAAGACCGTCTTGTTTCAGGGATGTCCACCGAAGTCACAGTTAAAACCTGGTAGAGGTTTCTATGGAAACCAAACATCAAGAACAGCAGATGACCTTTCGCGCTTGGGTGGCGGTGTTTGGCGCCATTCTCGGCGCCTTCATGGCGGTCCTCGATATTCAGATTACCAATGCTTCCATTAAAGAAATCACCGGCGGTCTTGGAGCCACCATCGAAGAAGCCTCGTGGATTTCAACTGCGTATCTTGTCGCCGAGATTGTGATCATTCCGATCAGCGGTTGGCTGACCCGGGTGTTTTCACTCCGTACTTACTTAACGTGGACCTCTGCTTTGTTTTTGGTGTTCTCTGTGTGCTGCGCGCTTTCGTGGAACTTAGAAAGCATGATTATCTTCCGCGCTCTGCAAGGGGTGACGGGGGGAGCGCTGATTCCGCTCGCGTTCCAAGTGATCTTGTCGATGCCGCCGTCAAAACGCACGGTGGGGATGGCGTTGTTTGCGGTGACAGCGACATTTGCGCCAGCCATCGGCCCGACTGTGGGTGGTTATCTGACACAAGCTTTCCACTGGTCTGTGGTGTTCTATATGAACTTGCTGCCGGGGATTTTCCTGATGGCGGCGATCTTTTACGGCATCGATAAAGAGCCAAAGAATTTGCATCTGTTTAAGACCCTCGATCGCTGGGGGATTTTGACGATGACGATCGGTCTGTCGTCGCTGACGATCTTCTTAGAAGAAGGGGAGCGCAAGGACTGGTTCAACGATTCAACCATAGTGATCTTGGCGTTCTTGTCGGTGATTTTTATTGTCGCTTTCTTGATTATCGAAATGACGATCAAGAATCCGTTTATCAATTTGCGTCTGCTCAGGCAAAAGAACTTCGGGTTTGGTTGCTTGGTGAATTTCGTCGTGGGTCTCGCGATGTACGGCGCTCTTTACTTGCTGCCTTTGTACTTGTCGACGATTCAAGGGTACAACTCGGTGGATATCGGAAAGACCATGATGTGGGCGGGTTTACCTCAGCTCTTTATCATTCCGTTTGTGCCGAAGTTGCTCGCGCGCTTTGACGGCCGTTGGCTGGCTTTTGCGGGAATCAACATCTTTGGTATTAGCTGTTTTATGAATAGTCATATGACAGCCCAATTTGGTTATGATCAGCTGATGTGGTCACAGATCGTGCGCGCCATGGGGCAGCCGCTGTTGATGGTCCCGCTTTCGACCATCACCAACGGTCTGATCAAGCGTGAGCAGGCAGGCTCGGCATCGGGCTTATTCAATATGCTCCGTAACTTGGGTGGTTCGGTGGGGATTGCGATTTTGGGAACACTCATGAGTCTGCGAGAGAAGTTTCATTCAGCGAAACTTGTCGAAGGGGTTACGATCTATTCGCACGAAACCCAAGAGCGCTTGGCGATGATGAAGGCGTTGTTCGTGTCAAAGGGCTTCGATGCGGCCACTGCGAGCCAGAAGGCGATCGCTGCTTTGGACGTGACTGTTCGAAAGCAGGCAAATGTTATGAGCTTTAACGATTGTTTTTTATTTGTAGCAGTTGCCTTAGCCCTCAGCTCTGTTTTAATTTTGTTGTGTGACAAGGTCGGTGCCGGTGGCGCCGGAGCAGAAGGAGCCCATTAATGTCCAAAGAGCCTGTTAAAAAAACCTGTAGCATGTACCGCGGTCAACCCTCGGAAAGTGCTATGAGCTATTCAGGCTTCATGGTCTACAAGCTCGCCCAATACGTCCAAGAAACCTTCGAAGAGTTCTTCGGCGATGACCCGGTGAAGGCTCGCCATTTCCTCGTTCTGCGCGTCCTCGCACGCGAGGGAGCAATGACCCAGCAGCAGATCTGCAATGCTTTGTGGATCGACCGCGCGACGATGGTGGGCGTGGTGCAGGCTCTGCTGGATTTGGAATATCTGAAGAAGCGCGATAATCCTGAGGATAAACGTTCCCACTTAGTTTCGATTACTGCCAAAGGCGAGCGATTCTACGAACGCCATGTTGAGGAGTTCGAAGCTCTCGATCACAAAATCTTTTCCGGCTTTCAGGGGGATGAGATGAAGGCTTTCCGAGGGATGCTCCGTAAGGCGATGGCGGAATTGCAGTCTCGGTAGGTGGTTTGCGCCCCTTTCTGAGCACGTTCGCCCAGTCGAGGATAGCACGACGGCCATCCGTCCATGAGAACGGGGCCTCCTGAGCATCGTGCTCAGGAGGGAATGAAGCCTTAAAGGCAAGTACTCGAATTGAAGGCTTGATTGCAAAGAGTCTTTCCATCAAATGGTCTATTATACGACCGGGTCGTCTTATAGACGATTCGCTCTAAAGGGTCCTAATGTACGGGAACCTGACGGCCTGGACGGCCGGCAGGAAGCGGAGCTCGAGGCAGACGCCTCGATTATCAGGATGTAGGAAGAACTGCGGAGCCAGTACAGACTCCGACGCCAGCCCCCCGCAGGCATAAAAAAAGCGAAGCTTTGTGGGCTTCGCTTTTTCGCTTTAGTCTAAGTCTAAGACTACGGATCGTACTGATCGTGGCCGTCGGACTTGAGCTCTTTCATTTCTTTGTAGATTGTCGCTGCTGTTGCGTTGTCGTTGTTCAAAAAAGCTTGTTGCAACGCCAGGGAGTGGTCGATCACTTTTTGGATCATTTCTTGGTAACCTTTCAAAGCTTCTGCGCGCTGAGCTTCTGGGATTTCGCTGAGATGGTCCGGAGTTTGGTTCAAAGCGAGTTTGAACAAATCCGCCATTTGGCCCGCACGTTGTGCGTTGTCCGCGTTCTTTGTCGTGTCGGCGATTGTTGCGCCGATCGCCTTGAAGAGAGTGCCCGCTTCTTTCATGTTGTGTTTTAGGCTGCCAGCTGCTGGCCCAGCATCTTGTGCGAAAGCAGCAGTCGTTACCATAGTCAGTGTCATCAATGTGAGAGCAAAAAACTTACGCATAGTCTAAATCTCCTAATGATTTTGATTATAATTTCTTGTGAGCGCGCTCAACGAGAGCATCCACTTCTTGGCGCTTCGTATTGACTTCGTCATAGTTTCTGTCCGCAGCTTTCTGCGTGAGCAGCTTTTTGAACAACTCGCGGTACTCGATCACGGCGTCTTTGAAGTCCGTCATAAAATAAACGTAGTCATCAACGAGTTCCGCTTTTTCTTTTTCATCTTTCATTAACAAAAGTTTGCCCGGAAGGACATCGCCTGTCGGGTCTTTCAAGACTGCTTCAGCACAGGCGACGACGAGATCCATTTTGCCGATGGCTTCTGTGATTTCTTGATCTGTGATGTGATCTTTTTCCCAAGGGTTTTGTGCCTTCACGCAAACACCGTCAGCATACATGATGAAACGACCGAAGTTTCTCATCACACGGTTGATGGTGAGGTGATCCTCTTTGGCTCCCAACGGACAAGCGACATCGGCCGTAGAGACCAACGGCATGAAAATGAAGCCCGCGATGATGAGACTGAGTTTCGTCATAGGAATCCCCCCTAAAGTGGTTTTTAAGTAGTCAAGGACCCGAGGAATGTCATTGGTTTTAGCGGCGGGTTCGGTCAAATGAAAGCTAATTGCAAGCGGTGGAAAATCTTATATTTTTTATATTAAGAAAGAGGAATCTAGAGCCCCTCAAATCCCGTCATTTTTTCTAAGGGGACCTTTGTGGAAGAATCCAAATGACACTGGCAAGATCCTTTATGTATAAATGCTCAGCCTTTGAGCGGGGAGGGTCCATGCGACCGTTAATTCTGATCCTGTTCGCAGCGCTTACCATGGCAGGCTGCAACTCCTATAAGTCGAAACTCCAACCAACGGAAGATGGCAGCACTGTCATTCCGGCGGCGATTGATTATGCTTTCGTGAATGCGAAAGTCTTTCAGCCGAAATGTGTCCGCTGCCATAGTTCTGCCGGCGGTAACAAGGGCGACGTTAATCTTGAAACTTACGAGAACGTGATCGCGCATCTCACAGATGTTGAGAACGATGCACTTGTTGAAAAATCAATGCCTCCGCGCCGCGCAGGCGGTCCTTTGGGAGCATTCGAGCAAAACGTTCTGAAACTGTGGATTGATGCCGGTGCACCGAAAGACGCAGCTTCAGAGCCTGTACCAACTCCTACTCCCGTTGTTGAGCCAACACCAGTTGTGACGCCAACTCCTGTGGTTACACCGACGCCGGTTGTGAATCCGGTGATTGTTGATCCGACGTGGGATTCGATTTCTAAAAACATTCTTGAACCGAAATGTGTCAAGTGCCATCAGGCCGGTGAAAAGGCGGAGGACTATCCGCTGACAGATCGTGCTTACGTCATTGACGAGGCGAATCTGCTGGTCAAAGCTGGCAAACCTGAAGAGAGTGACATTTACATCGCGATCACTCGCCAGGATAAGAAAACAATGCCGCCTGCGAAAACAGGCATGACATTGTCAGAGCAAGAAAAAGAAGCGATTCGAATTTGGATTCTTAACGGAGCAAAGGACTAAGCTATGAAAACAGTATTGGCAGTAATGACACTTCTTGGATTTGCCGGCGCTCAAGCGGCGACTGTGCAAACCACAAAAGGTCATGTGGAGTTCCTCGCTGTTGGTAAACCGAGCGCGATCAAAATTCGTGGTAAAGGTGATGACCTCAAAAGCGAATTACAGGTGAAAGATAAAACCGTCACAGGCAAATTGACCTTCAACTTGGATTCTTTGAACACGGGCATTGATCTTCGCGACAATCACATGAAAGAAAAATACCTCGAGACGGGTAAATTCAAAAACGCAGAGCTTGATTTGAAGCCGGTGACTTTAGCGCAAGATCCTTGCAAAGAAGACATCAAGACCGAGAAAGTTCCGTTTGAAGGAACTCTCAAACTTCACGGCGTTGAAAAACCAGTGAAAGGTGATTTCGATCTGACTTCAAAAGCGGGCACGGGTAATAGCAAAGTACATTTTGATTCTAATATCAGTGATTACGGTATCGAGATTCCGGTTTACCTCGGAATTAAAGTGGCTGACAAAGTTGAAAACACCGTGGAGCTTGACTGGACATGCAAGTAGTTCGCGTAGTTTTTTGGTTATTGATCATACTTGCTGCGGCATCGGCCAATGCTTTTCCAGAAATGATTCGCTTGGGGTATGTGAACTGTACAGCCTGTCACGTGGCTCCGAATGGAGGGCGCCTTCTGACAGATTATGGCCGCTCTATTTCCTCGGAGGCACTCAGTACTTGGGCGGCTCCAAAAGAAGAGCTTCCAGGTCACGGTTTTTTGCCGGAGCCTCCGGCGTGGCTTAAAATCGGCGGTGATATCCGATTGATTCAAACTTATGTCGACAATGCGCAGGCCACGGCGACCTCGGCTTTTCCGATGCAGACGGATTTCGACTTCGGTCTGAATTTCGGTAAGTTCTGGTACGTGCAAAGCTTAGGGGTGCAAGGTGGACCGGATGGGGCACCAGGAAAGGGCGAGTTTGTTGCTCATACTTACTATGCGATGTACAACCCAACCGAGGAATCTTACACCCGTGCAGGGAAATACCTTTTACCCTATGGTCTGAATATTCCGGATCACACGTCCTTCATCAAACGCAACCTGGGTTTTGACCAAGGCCAAGAAACTTATAACATCGACGCCGGCACGATTGGTGAGCAATGGAATTTCATCGGCGCTTTGAGCTTCGGCCGCAAAGACAACCGCAATGTGGATCTTGAGAGCGGAGCCTCTTTCCAAATGGCTTACAACTTGGGTGATACCCATAAGCTGATGGGAAGTTTTGCGTATTTAAAGAACGATACTGCGAAAACTCATAGGTACCTTTTGGGCCCGCAGATTCTTTGGGCTTTCAATGCGAAGTGGATTTTCCTTGGTGAATACGATTACCAGGAAAAGGTCACCGAGAGTCCGACGAAGAGCTCGCAGAAAGGGGCTGTGACTTACAGCCGCCTTCAGTACGAATGGACCAAGGGTTTCCATTCTTATTTATTGCATCAGTTTTCGTACTTGGATTTCACGCAGCTTCGGACGCGTGTGAATAGCACGGGCTTAGGAGTGTTGTGGTATCCGCGCCCGCACTTTGAATTGATGGCCGAAGTCGATTACAGCGAAGTTGCTGAAATCAATGCTTACAACACCGTTTCGTGGTTGTTGGGGCATTATTACTTTTAGCCGCGGGTTTGGCCGGTGCCGTCGATGAGCCAGCGCGGGCTTGTGAGCTCACGCAGGCCTACGGGGCCGCGGACGTGGAGCTTCTGCGTGCTGATGCCGAGCTCGCCGCCTAGGCCGAATTCGAAGCCGTCTGTAAAGCGCGTTGAGGCATTCCAGTAAACTGCGGCGGCGTCGATCTCTTGTTGGAAGAGACGGGCCTTGGCTTCGGATTTTGTCACGATGGCTTCAGAATGTTTTGAGCCATGCTGATCAATATGTGCGAGAGCCTCATCGAGATTCTTCACCACTTTGCAGTTCATGATCAGATCCAGATACTCTGTATCCCAGTCGGCCGTTTTTGCCGGAGTTACGCGGCCCTCGCCCTTTAAAATTCCCAGCGAGGCTTCGTCCACGTGCCATTGCAGATGTTTTGGTTCGGTCGCTTTGTAAAGCATCGGCAAGAACTTCGCTGCGACCTTCTCGTGAACTAGGACTGTTTCAAGCGCGTTGCACACGCCCGGGCGTTGAGTTTTGGCGTTCGTTACGATTTTTACGGCCATTTCAAGATCCGCGTCTTCTTCAACGTAAGTGTGACAGAGGCCGCGGTCGTTCTTGATAATCGGCATGAGGGCCGTGCGCTGAACAAAGTCGATGAGCTTGTCGCCGCCACGGGGAACCACGATATCGATCATGTCTTTGCGTTTCAGAAGTTCTTCGATCAGGCCGCGATCGTAATCTTCAAGACCGTGAAAGGGCATGTTGGCAAAGCCTTGCAGGCTATCGCGCATCAGCTTGTAAATGGCTTCGCTGCTGTGGCGGGATTCCGATCCACCACGAAGCAGGATCACATTGCCGGATTTAAATGCCAGGGAAAAAGCTTCGAGGATCACATTCGGACGCGATTCAAAGATCATGAATATCACGCCGAGAGGCGCGCGGATTTTATTGAGCTTTAAACCGTTCTTTAAAATCTGACTATCGATCACTTCACCGACAGGGTCGGGAAGGGCTGCGACCTGTTTCAAGCTTTCGATCATCCCGTCAATACGCTCTGTTGTCAGAGTCAGGCGGTCACGGAAAGCCGCCGCTGTATCTGCTGGCAATGCCTGCAGATCTTTTTTATTTGCGGTGATAATGTCGCTGGAATGCTTCCCAAGGTTCTCGGCAATTTTCAGAAGGGCTTTATTCTTTTCCGCCGAGCTGAGTTTGCGCTGAGTGCGCGCGGCGGCGCGAAGGCCTTTAAGCATTTCCTCATTTTGCGAGTTCATGACGGCCTCCGAATTGTGTGCCGACGGCAATGCCTGTGGCAATTTGCAGCAAGTTGTTTGGCGCATCTCCACGCACAAGGTGTGTCGTGATGTTTGCTTTGTTCGCAGCATCGGCCGCGAGAAGTTTGGAATACATGCCGCCCGTACCGACTTTTGAAATCGCTTTGCGGTCGGCAAGACCGAATTCTGCCTTCGTGATTTTCTTGCGATAAGGAATCAGCTCTGCTTTTGGATTCTTATTCGGATCCGAGTCAAAAAGGCCATCCACGTCCGTCATCAAAACCAAACGTTCGGCCTTCATCATGATCGCCACTTTTGAGGCGAGTGAGTCATTATCACCGAACTTAATCTCTTCAGTTGCGACGGCATCATTCTCGTTCAAGATAGGAATCACTTTCCATCTCAAAAGCTCGGTCAAAGTATTTTGCAAGTTCTTGCTGCGAACCGGATCTTTCATATCGCCTGCGGTGAGCAGAACTTGCGAGCCTAAAAGATTCGCTGATTGCAGGGCCAAGTTATACTGATCCATCACCAGTGGTTGACCGATGGCGCTCAAGGCCTGTTTTTGTGGAAGAGTGCGTTTGGCTTTATGAAACTCTGTGCGAGCCACGGCCCAGGCAATGGCACCAGAAGTAACCCAGATCACTTCAACACCATAGCGTTTGCGCAGCATGGCCACTTGCTGCATCCATGCGCGCATCAGAAGAGGCCCCCCGTCGCAAACCATTTTACTACCAGCTTTAATCACCCAACGGCGGGTCTTTGCCATAACTGCCTTTCCTGCGGGCTCAGAAAAGCCCGACGTCACCCTCAAAGTTTAAAACTTAGGGTGAGTCGGTCGCAAACAAAAAAGCAACTTGATGGTCTTGCTTTTGCTGCAACAGAGAAAAGCACTCCGATTGGAGTTCGGCGACTTGATCTTCGTGGAGTTTCAGGCCCGCTAAAAAGCGGTGCATCTGCAAAGGTGTTTTTTGGCGGGCTTTCATCCCGAGGGCCAGGCGCTGGGAATGATAGCTGTTCAGAATACTCTGCAAGCGATTGAATTCCTGAAAACCGGTGACGCCTTTGATTTCGATTTTTTGTAGCTGATCGAAGGCCTGGAGGTAGTAATCCGGTGGCGACTCTGGGCCCAAGAGTTCTTTCCGCACAAAACGGTCTAAGTTCAAGGTCGCCACTTTGTAGCGGAACTGAGTCTCAGCAATGCCTTTGCGCGAGTCAGCAAAGCCGGTGACACTCGGCCGGCCCATGCGGTGAGTGAGTTGAACGCATCCAATGCTAGAAACCAATACCGCGACAACGATCATCAATGATTGTGCCTGTTTTGTCATATTCTCTCCTGCTACTATACTTTTCGGAGGACACGACAAAGGTCTTAACCTAGTCTCATTGAGACGGAGCAGTTTCAGAAGTGGACTTTCAAGAACTGAACAGTCTTTGCTTGAGAAATCTCAATTTGGTTTCAGCAATAATCCCGCTGCAAAATGAGCCTCTTGCTCGATATTTCCTTGTGTGTCTCGAAATATCGTAGGGCCTTCGAGACAGCCATTTTGCCAATAGCTCTCCATCATGATCTGACCATTTTCGTGATAGATGCAGAACGGGCCGTGTTTTACGCCGTTTTGCAAAGTCATTTTAAAAAACATTTGTCCATTTTGATAGTTTCCAGAGATGACGATGGGATTCGCCATAGATCCTCCTCAGCAATAGTGATTCTAAATACAGAATAGAAATTCGTACTTAGGCTGCTTTGGGAGGCTGAAATATGGAGTTGCTGTATTCGTCTAAATCGATGCTTTGAATATGACTGAAATAAACAATGTCGTAAACCGGAGTGAACTCGAAGTGAAAACTGACGACGATTTGCGCCGCATGGGTCTCCATGGATTTAAGGCTCGGCCCATGGTCGTGATCTTGTTGCTGCTGCTGGGAAACCGGAGAGGTGCGGATAAAGTTCGTCGATGGCTCACAGAGCTCAAAGAACAAACAGAACAAAGTGATGAGGGCAAGAATCTGCCGTGAAATCCGCATACCTCATGCTAGCGCCGAGGAGAGGCTTTCACAAGTCCAGCCTGAAGAGCCTTGGCATTATTTAACTGCTGTTCGAGGGCCTTGCGGGATTCTTGAAGAAACTTTTTGAGGTCCACTTTTTTCGCCTGTGGAATGAGCGACAGATCCATGGCCTCGACGAATTTCTGTAGCATTTCTACTTGGCCGTCGACGTAGGATTTATCGAACGTCACCCCTTTTTGCGATTTCAGATCTTGCAGACTTTTATCTGTTTCATCTTTCAAAGCTTTGTTGGCTTCACTGTCTTCTAGTTTAAGGCCGTTGCTGATTTGCAGTTTATTGACTTCATTCATGTTGGTTGTAAATGCCAGAATGGAATCTTCGGAGTAATCAGAAATATCGGAGTTACTGCTTTGATCGCGGGCGGCAAGGCCGGCATCGATTTGTGATTGATCCGCTGTCAGCATCAGTTGGATGATTTGCCCGTCAGTCAGCATCGCCTGAACCTCGGCGTGAGCGTTGCTTGCTAAGAACACAAAAGCAGTCATAGAGAAGAATAGTTTCAACATTGTTTCCCCCTTGATCTCGATGAATGTGAAGGCTCGCTCGCTTTGCCGCTGGGGACAAGTTTTGCAGAGTTAAGCTGCGGAAATACATCAGGATTATCATTGTGATTCAACCTCTCTGTGAGGCATGACAAGGAACAGGCTCCATTGATTTCGCTAAGAACAAGGCCTATAATAGAGAACTAAGAGGTGCCCCATGAATGTCATCGATGCTACTCGCCAAAATATCCAAGAAACGATCGAAAAAAACCAAATTGTTATTTTTGATTTCTGGGCGGAGTGGTGTGGGCCCTGCAAGCGCTTCGGACCGATCTTTGAAATGGTGGCAGCTCGCCATCCCGATGTAAAATTCGTTAAGGTGAATACCGATATTGAGCAAGAGCTCGCGGCAGCTTTTGAGATTCGCTCGATTCCAACGATTGCAGTGATCAAAGAACAGGATTTGATCCTGCTTCAGCCAGGTTCGGTCTCGGAAGAAATTCTAGAGCAAATTATTACCAAGGCCAAAGAAGTCGACATGGCCAAGGTTCGTGCCGATAACGATAACTAAGGGCACGCAACAGGAGTGGCTGTTGGCGCCGGTGTCGCCGTGCCTGCGGCTTTCAGCTGCATATCCGCGCACGAATAGTAATTCGTTGGGGCCGCCGGATTTTCTGTCATCACTTGAATCATTTGAAATGTACAGCCATCACAAGTGACATTTGGGAGTGTCACTGTTGTGCTGTATTGGTGAGGCACATTGTTGTCATTCTGAGTATTTTCCACAGTCTTTAGCAATTGGAAGTTTGCTTCGCCCGCGGGAGAGAAATAAAACTCGAAGCGGCCAGGGTGGTGAATGGTCTCTTCCCAAGTCACAGTCAAAGTTTGACCGCTGGTCAAAACCGCGGGAGTGACTTTCGCATAACCGCCGCACGGACCGGTTTTCACGCCAGGATCAGTGGAGCGGGTGTTAATTCCAGTGGAAGGTTTCAAACGAGAGTGCGCACCAGCCACAGAGCTCACCAACAGCAAAGACAGAATGATCATTTTCATTGGCGGCTCCTTTGACGGCAGCTCGCGATACTTCGTTCGAGAGCTTCAGCCACCGTGGAGCCTTCTTCTTGGACCACAGGCACTTGCTGGCTGATGATTTGAGTATTGATACAGCTGACCTCGTCGCGGTTGTAGGCTCCGCCTTCGACAAGCTCACTGGCATCAGCTGTCTGCTGTTGAGCACTGGTATCGAAGTTGTAAACCGAAACCGGCACACATGTTTCGCCAAGGCCCGCGATATTGGTGCAGGTCTTTTCTTGCGAGCGGGCCGTGCCGACACCTTTACGGAAGTGGCGCAGATCGCAGGCATAGTTTGCGGCGTTTTCACAAAGAGCGCCGCCATTAAAAATTTCGGCTTTTGCGGAAGCGATGATTTTGGTTCGGCAAAGAGAGCTTGCGGAGTTGATGGCATTTTCGGCGAGGTTAAAACCCGTCGAAGAGCAGTTATTAAATGCGATGGCTGAAATCGCTATAAAAATAGAAGTAACAATCCCCACCCGAAACATACATATATGATAACTGAGAATGTGGAATTTCAGAAGCAGATCCCACGGGAGCGAGGTCTAGTCTCGCTTTGAGATTGCGCTTGATCCTAAATCAAAGGTTTTCGAGAGCAGTATTGACAGCCTCGCGTGTCTGAGCGATCTCAGCAAGGACCTGTTCCGTCTTCGCCGGAGTCAGTGCCTGGAGGATCGTAGCGATGTTACCTGAAGCCATCAGAAGGCGGCTGAGGGTCGCTTGACGAACCACACCCAGCGCAAGGCCGATGCTCATAGCGGTTCCTGCCGTCTGTGAGATCGTTCCGGCGAGATGGATACGGCGGTTCACGGTTTGGTGTTTGCGGTAGTCATTCAAAGCGGTTTGAATAGATTCAAGAGACTGATCCAGCTGATCCAAAGCCTCTGTGCTGCCATCATCACCTGAAGCACGGGCTGCCATGATTTCTTGGCGGGCTTTAATAACAGCGCGGTCAGCCGCATCCGTCGGCAGATACTTAGTTTCACGGTAGTCGATGTAACCCGCAACCGCAGAAAGAGCCGCATTCACTGTCACGATCGTCCACTTCACCTTGCCGCTTGTGAGCGTAGAAGTCGCTGTTAAAGCAGCCAAACTCAGACCGACGGTGGCCGTACCGACAGACAGGATGTTTGAAACGCGCCACTGAGATTGTTTATCACGAAGGGCTGTTTCGGTTTCAGTCAGAGATGCTTTGAGGCGCTCAAGATCATGGCGAATGATCGCCATCTCTTGCTGAGCAAGCGCAATTTGCTGATCACCAATGCCGTCTGTGCGTGAGCTTTGCGCCCAAACTGGGAACTGGCAAGTCATCAGTGCTGCAAGTGTCAGTGAAAGCGCGCGCATTTTCATCAGAGCATCCCTCGAGTGAGTGTTAATCGCGGATGATTTTACCGTCGTCAGTCAACACGATCACGCCGCTGACAGTATCACCTGCGCGCAGTGTGCAGTCTTGGATGCCTTGGTTCAAAACATCATTCAAAGAAAGCGGGCAGGTGATGTTTTCAGCGTAGTGACGGATGCTTTGCGGGTCTAAAGTTGCCACACAAGATTTAACGTCTTTTACTTTAGCGGAGATTTGAGCTTCGCCAAGGCAGTTCGCACTGGCTGCGACAGAAGAAAGCATCAAAAGGCTGATGATTGCAGATTTCATTGAAGAGCTCCATTGGGTTATATAAAGAGCCCTTGGTATATCACAAAATGACGGGGATATTGTGGGGATTTTTATGGGGGCCGCAGCCCCTATGAAATATGTACTGAGGTGTCTAAAAATCAGCCAACGAGATTACGCAAATGTTCCACTTGTTCCGCTAAGCTCTTTGCTTGACGGAGCAATGTTTCGGAGGAGGCCGCGGCTTCTTCCGCGGAAGCAGCGTTACTTTGCGTGGCCTGATCCAATTGATTCATCGATTGCGAAATCTGACTAATTCCTTGGGACTGTTCTGTTGAGGCCGAGGAGATCCCGGCATTCAGATCCGTCATGGTTTTGACCGACTTCATAATGTCTTTGAGCGATTGACCGCTGCGGTCGGCGATTTCAGTGCCTTTTTCGACCTGTGAAACGGATTCATTGATAAGGGCTGAAATCTCCTTCGCGGCAATGGCTGATTTTTGAGCGAGGGTTCTGACGGCATCGGCAACGACGGCAAAGCCTTTGCCTTGCTCTCCGGCGCGGGCAGCTTCAACCGCCGCGTTCAGTGCCAGCAGATTTGTCTGGAAGGCGATGTCGTCGATAACGGAAATGATCTCTTGGATTTTTTTCGACGAACTGTTGATCCCATCCATAGCGACAATGAGCTGCTCCATTTCCTGGTTGCCACGAACCGCGGTGTCCTGGCTTTGCTGCGAAAGGCGACTGGCTTCAGTGGCATTGCCGGCATTCAATTTGACCATGCTGGTGAGTTCTTCAATGGAAGCAACGGTTTCTTCGAGCGAAGCGGCGGCTTCTGTTGAGCTGTTTGCGAGCTGTTGGCTTGCGGCATTGAGTTGCTCACTGGCGTGTGAAACACTCTCTTTGGATTCGGCAACGGCCGTTGCAATTTGACGAAGATCTTTTTGCAGACTCGCAGAGATCAGATAGCCGACGAGGGCCCCTAGGAATAAACCGATCAGACTGATACCAGCCAATAATTTTTGCGCCAAGCTTTTTGTAGTTTGGGCTTTGCCCGACCATGTACGTGCTTGGTCATTTTGAAATTGAATCAAAGTTTCCAGGGCTTTGCCGTGAGTATTGTAATTGGTGCGGAAGTCACCATCGAGAATTTTTTTAAAATCAGCGAGGTTGCCGGCAAGGCGTGCATTCATGGCCTCGCGGCCTGATTTGAGAGTCAGCTCCCAGTTTTTAGCAACTTGATCGTACAGAGCTGATTCACCCTCTACAAAAGGGACGTCCTGATATCTTTTGTCAGCCTCTGAATAGCGTTTGCTGTATTCTTCGAATTTTTCTAAAAGATGTTTGGTTTCATCTTCGCTGATGTCAGAGTAGCCCATGCGGATCACTTGACGGATGACGTTGCCGGTTGAGACCGACATTTCTTGCAGCGTGTTCGCATTTGGAAGATTGATCTCCGCCACATGACTGTAATTTTCAGAGACGGTCTGGAGTGTAATATAACCAGTTAATCCTACAATTATGAGAGCCAGTGAAAGTAAAGCGCAGATAAGAATTAATCGGCCTTTGAGTGTTTGGAACATCTTCATGAACTTATCCTCCGTTAACCTGGTGACGATTTCTTTTCGGATAAGTACTTGATAAAAGTGAGGTCCTTGAGGATTTTTGGGCTTTTTCAAATATTGATTCGTTTAAGAGTCCTGTTCGAGACGCTTATTGAACAGAGAAAATCAACAAACACTCAACGAATTTTCTCTAAATAGATCTTTTGCACATTTTCAATTCCGTACTTTCTTTCGAGATAGCGAAGCCCAAAATGATAGTAGGCTGTTTCGTTGAAATAATTGGTAAAGGCCGTGTTAATGACGGCGCCTCCTGCGGCACCGAGAAACGGCAAAGACTCAATCACGAACTTTTCGGCAACGACGACTTCATACTTTGAAGCGACACTCGCAACAAGACGGGTCAGCAGAGCGGCGGCCCCTTTTTCAGAAGTGCTTTTGATAAAAGAGTTAAAGGCGATTCGCTGTGAAATATATGCGGACTTCATCGCATCGTCGGCGGAGCTTTGTTGTGATCCCATTGCAAAAATCTGCAGGCACTCCATGCGCACATCGGGATCATTCAAATCTTCACCGAAGCTCCGGGCAATGTTAGCAATCGAGCGAAACATAATTCCTGTTGTCACCGGGAGTTCCACCGCAAGGGCCAGCGGTCCAAAAAAACCGCCCAGGGCACCGGTGACTGCGGCCGCCGCCGCATGACCTTTTCCTTGGGTGAGTGGCCGGCGTGGCAGCTCTTCACGTTCGACAGGGGGAAGAGTTGAAATGGAAATATCTAAAGTTTTATGCAGAGATTTCTGAACGGCTTCAGAGATCTTCTCTTGAACTTTTTGTGGCAGCGCTTTTTGTGCGAGTTCTAAAGGTTTTCCCACAGCATTTGCTGCTCGGATCATGAAGCTCGGGTGCTCCAAAAATTTTGCGGCAGATTCAATAAACTCGATTTCGCGACGGGACAGATTATCCATGAATTTGACTATAACACAGTTTTATCGCTGAGACCAAGGTCTGGGCTCCCAGCAGATCCACAAAAAGAAACGGCTGCGAAATATCAAGTGATCTAATTCTGGGAGGGGCGAACAAGCTCCCATTCTTTTAAGAAATTGCCAACAGCGTCCTTATCCTGAACGGTCGCAAGCGTTTTCAAATCCGCCGCGGTCGTAAGCCCCTCAGCAAAAACCGGGCAGCCACTCTTAGCCGGTGGAAGTCCCTTAATCGGCGAATTCAAGTCTGAACCTAAAAACACGTTCTTAGCTCCGGCAATGGCGACGACTTCTTTCCATTGAACGAGGTAGGGATTGTCCTCTTCGCAGTTTGTATCTTTGGTCGGAGTGCCAGTAAGCATCTCTGCTGACGGGAGCAACCCTACAGCGCCATTTTCTTCGCCGATTATTTTTAGCAAGCTCTCGTCGATGCCGCGCTCAGTGCCGTAGTACTTCTTCATCACCGTGTGAGTCATCAGAATCGGATAGCCTTTCGGGCGGATTTTTAAAAACTGATCAATCACCGGCTGGGAAGAGTGGCTGAGATCGATCCAGATTTTTTTGTCGAGCAGATACTGAATCAGATCTTCGCCCATCGGCGTAAGACCTTCGTATTTATTCGAGCTAAAGAAATCAAGGATCGCCTGGATCGGCGAAAAGAGACCCTTTTGTTTTGCCGCTTTTCCGATACGACGGCCCAGATCGCTAAAGTGTAAAGGCGTCAAAATGCGAACATTGTATTTTTGCATGAGCTTATCAAAAAGCTCCTTTTCTTTAAAGAACCAGCCGCCTTCAGACGAAATTACAAAAACTTTATTCCCTTTGGCGATTTCTTCCTGCGCTTCGCGAGGCTCTTTGACGATCTTCCATTGCGGATGGAGTTCACAGAATTTTTGAATCTCGGCCATTTGTGCATCGAACTGCTTTTCGATATCGCCCCAGATGGGATTGATATAGATCACAGCCACAATCAGTTTTAAGTCTGACTTCTCAAGCGTGTCGTAATCGAGCTTTGATTTGAAACGCGAATCCCAGTCTTTGGCACGCACAGTTTCATTCAAGCTTCCCGAATAAAACGGCGAGAGTGGCACATCGATGGTCAGATGCATGTGCAAGTCCACCGCGGCAAAGCTTGCGGCGCCGGAAAGGCTCAATAAACTGAAAAACAAAAGATTTCGTAACATGCCACAAATATAGATTTAATCGTTGAAGGTGGCAATAGCTATGATGATGTCCGAAAATGGCTAGTAAAAGACCGAAAAAGCGCTATAGTCGGGCCATGGCAAAAGAGGACATCTACTATAAAGCAATGCTCGCCCGAGACCATCGATTCGATGGCAAGTTCTTCATCGGTGTGAAGACGACAGGGATCTATTGCCGGCCGATTTGCCCGGCAAAGCCAAAGCGCGAAAACGTGGAGTTCTTTGCTAATCATCTTGCGGCCGAAAAGGCGGGCTATCGCCCTTGTTTGCGCTGCCGTCCCGAGAGTGCGCCGCAGTCGCCGGCCTGGATCGGGACATCGGCGGTGGTTCAGCGCGCAGTGAAGGTTCTGCACACCGAGCAAGCGGTGAACTTTGACGAAGATGCGTTTGCGGGACTTTTCGGCGTGAGTGCTCGTCATCTGCGAAGACTTTTCGTCGATGAGATCGGCAAAACTCCGAAGCAGCTGGCGTTTGAAAACCGCCTGAATCTGGCACGCAAACTTTTAGTAGAAACATCGTTGCCGGTGACCGAGGTCGCCTTTGGTGCGGGATTTTCTTCGATCCGCCGTTTTAACGACGCCTTCAAAGAGCGTTTTAAAAAATCACCCAGCGAAGTGCGCCGACATAAATCAAAAACGGAGGGGGCATTGAAGATCTCTTTACCTTACAGACCGCCGTTTGATTTTGCCGGGCTCATGACGTCCTATGAGAATCATCGCATGGGCGACCTCGAGTGGTTCAGTGACGGAAAGATGCATCGCCTGATTGCGATGGATGGCAAGACGGGACAGGTGAGTATTGCCAACGACGCGGAGCAAGCGGCGCTGATTATTGAAATCGATTTTCCGGACACTGCAAAAATTCAACACATTGTCTCGCGTGTGCGAGGGATGTTTGATTTAGATTCGGATCCCGTCGTGATTGCCAACGCGCTGGAAGCCGATCCAGAAATTAAAAAATTACTTAAAAAGTTTCCGGGCATTCGCCTGCCGTCGGGTTGGGATCCGTTTGAAGTTTCGATTGCCGCGATCCTCGGGCAGCTTGTCAGTATCGAGCGGGGACGCGCACTTGTGCATGATCTGATTGAGCTCGCCGGTACGGATTCCGGCGTGGTTCGCGAAGGACGAAACGTAAAGCTTTTTCCGACGGCGGAACAAATCCTTGCGGCAGATTTAACCACACTCAAAACCACGGGCATTCGCAAACAGACTCTCAAAGAGTTTGCTCGGGCCATCGCCGAGGGCAGAGTTTCTCTTGAGCCGACTCAAGATGTGAACGAGTTCATGAAAAAGCTCCTGGATCTGCGTGGAATCGGACCGTGGACGGCAAACTATATTGCATTGAAAGCTCTGAGGAGCACCGACACCTTCCCGGGAAGTGATTTGATTCTGGCGCGAGCTTTGGAACTTCATCCCGAAGAGGTCATTAATAAAATGAGCCCGTGGCGCGGTTATGTGGCATCGCTCTTGTGGCGCTCATATACCGGAACTCTTAAGAAACCCAAAGGAGGCACAAAATGAAAAACCAACTCGCTCAATGGAAAATGAAAACCCAAATCGGTGATATCTATCTTGTGGCTTCTGAAAAGGGATTGAAAGCCCTGATCTGGAAAGAGCAAGCCGCTCCATATATTAAGGACATCGGTGAAAAAACTCCGCAGGCGGAATTCCTGCGCCAAACGATCCGTGAAATCACTGAGTACTTCGACGGAAAAAGAACCTCTTTCGCTATTCCGCTCGATGTGGAAGGGACTGAGTTTCAATCGAAGGTGTGGAAAGAGCTCGCGAAAATTCCGTACGGCAAAACCACGTCCTATAAGAAAATCGCCGGCAGCCTTAAAACCAAAGGAGTTCGCGCCGTTGGCACAGCGAACGGTAGAAATCCGATCAGCATTATCGTTCCATGCCACAGGGTGATTGCTTCGGATGGAACTCTTGGGGGTTACGCGGGAGGATTGCCTGCAAAACAGGCGCTATTGGATCTTGAGCGCAAAGTCGGAAGCCCGGGTGGCACCTAGAGTCTAAATGATTCTCTGACAAAACTCTGTAGAAACCACAACGTGCTATTTAGGAAGTTTCGTATTTAAAGTTGGCTCAAATTTAATTCTGGAATGTTTCAGAATACTAAGGAGTCAACCCATGAAACTGAATATGTTGGCAGTGGCAACATTGCTCATTTCTTCTGTATCTTTCGCTCAATCAAAACAACTCATTTCCGGCTCAGACACTATGGGCGGCGTTATGACAGATGCGATCATCGCAGCTGGCATGGACCAAGCTATCGGTTATGTTGGCGGAGGTTCATCTGTTGGTGAAAAAGCTTTCGCTAACGGCGAAATCGGTATCACGGCAATGTCTCGTGAAATGAAGCCAGAGGTTGTAGCTCAATTGCAAGCTGCTGGTGTGATTCCGGTTGCTCACGCGGTGGCTTTGGATGGTATCTCTATCTTCGTGAACAGTGCTAACGCGACTGCAGGCGTAGATTTGACAACTTTGGCTAAGATCTTCACTTGCGAAATCACTTCTTGGGCCCAAGTTCCAGGTTCTGGTAAGAGCGGTGCGATCCACGCTTTCCGTCGTAACGACGAATCAGGCACGACGGACACTTTCAAAAACCTTGTTGGTGTTAAAAACTTCGGTGCTTGTGTCACTGTACTCGCTGAAACTGCTGATATCGCTGAAAAAACAGGTGTCGATGCGGATGCTGTTGGCTACGCTGGTTTGAGCGGTAAAACTGATAAAAACCGTGAGTTGGGCGTTTCTAAAGCAGGCAATGCTTACGTTCAACCAACTGTGGCTACGATCCGTAATAAAACTTACCCACTAGCTCGTTCATTGTTCATCTATGAAGCGACCGGTGCTCGCACTCCGAACGCTGTTGAAGCTCAATTGTTAGAACAGCTTTTGGATCGTTCTTTCTTGGATCCAATCGTTCAAGACCACGATTTCGTAACTTTGGATTAATAGAATATGAAGAAGCTTGTTTCCCCTTGCTTCATCAAAACTTCTAACAGGCTGGCAGAATATGCCGGCCTGTGCCTGTTTGCGCTCCTGCTCAGTTCTTGCGGAGGAAAGTATTCTCCGAGCGAGGACTCCGCCCTCCGCGCTATGCAATGCCCATCGAGTGAGAAGACTTACAGCTACGATGAGATTGAATACAACGGCGGTAAAGGAGACGGGCGCATCAGTTTCTCTGATATGAAAGATTCCCTCAACTCTGCGTGCATGGGTTGCCATCAGGCGCCGGCAAATAGCGGAGGATTCACTTACATCGATTCTTACCAAGGTGAAATACGCACTATCGGTGGCAAGAATCAGTTTTATCCAGGACTTTTCGAAATCGCCGACAAAGTCGTAGAGTACACTCACCACAGCGATCCGAAAAAACGTATGCCTCCTGAAGACCGCCGTGCAAAACGTCCTGAAACTTTCTGGGCGCTCGGCGATCAAGTCCAAGCATGGATCAACGCCGGTAAACCGAACGGCAGTTTTTCGTTAGATCCGAATGCGCCGGCTCCAACGCCGAAGAAACCTTCGTTCCGCGGCAGTGAAAACGGCAATTGCACTCCGAATGCCGACATCATCGGTTTTGATTACCTGAAAGACCGCGAATTCGCGAATATGGAAAAACTCCCGCAGAGTTTGGCGGATACAGATCTTTTCTCGCTCGATGCCTATGAGCTGGCGAAGAAGGGGACTGTGGCTTACTCGGTGGAATATCCACTGTGGGCTGATAATAATAGCAAAGGCCGTTGGATTCATTTCCCAATGAAAATTGACGGACTCAAACTTGTTCGTCAGACAGCGAAATACGCTGAGGGCAAAAACTTCTTTGAAATGCCTGAGAACACGCGTCTTTATAAGTTCTTCTACAAAAAAGTCAAAATGGCGAACGGCCGTCTCCGTTATCGCCGGGTTGAAACACGTATCATTGTTGTGCGTAAGCCTTGGAACCAAAGTCTTTTCGGGACTTACAAATGGGACGAGAGCGAGCAAAGCGCCACCCTCGTAGAAACTCCGTACCGCGATGGAACTCCGTTCAAAGACACTGTGTTTAAGCTCACGGTTGATGAAGTTGAAAAGAAAACCCGCGACTACGCGATCCCGGGCAGTCAGCGCTGTATTGATTGTCACATGGGTTCTGAGGGCCAGAACTTTGTTCTTGGCTTCAGTCCATTGCAATTGCATCGCCGTGGTTTTGGTGAAGGTGGTCGCGAAACTCCGACGGTGATGAATGAAATCAATCAGGTCGAGCGTTTTCAAAAGTACGGTTTGATCGAGAACTCTCCGGCAGAAAAAGACTGGCCGGTGCTTGAAAGCATGGGGACCAGCCGTGCTCGCAATGAGCATGAACTGCGCGCTTCAGGTTATATGGCCGGGAACTGTGCTCATTGTCATAACCCGAATGGTTTGGCATTCACCAAAGAAAATGGTGTGACTCTGAATCTGACAGCAGGATCGATCTTTGGCTTTAACACCAAAGTGCGCTCGACGCAGATTCCGACACGCTTGTTGGTCCATCAAAACGGCACGCTGGATGAAAGCCACATCTGGAGAAAAATTTCCGACAGTTCTCAGCAGTTGGGGCTCACGAGCCAGATGCCGATGAATACGCCAGGCGGCCCAGACTGCCGCGCGCTTCGCCTTGTGGGCAAATGGATTCGCAGTTTTGAAAGCGATCAGGCGGCGCTAGATTACGAACCAAACTGCAAAAAAGAACCTGAGTTTAAATGGATCGATCAGGATTTTACAACAGTGACAAGTGATGCCTATGTTCCGCGCCGTCCTGACTGGAATGATCCGGCGGCAGGAATGCCTTCGACATTTAAAAATTTGGAACTCACTCCCGAGTTGCAGAAGGCAATTAACGAAGAAGTCGCGGTTGGCTACTGGAATAAAAAAGACATTTGCGAGTTCCCGAATAAAGATCTCGCAGCGGATGGCCGTCGACCTTGGATGATGAAGGGTGATCAGCCGAAGCGCCCTTACGGCGAAGTGTATTACACAACTCCGGGCTCTTGGTATTTCCGCACATCTTGCATGAAGTGCCACGGAGCCAATGCGGATGGGAACTCATCCCTGGCCCGCGGCATCCTGCAGTGGTCGGGTGGTAAAGTGCGTGTGGCGGATTTGCTTCACGGCATGTTTGGCAACAAGGGTGAGAATCTTAAGACGTTTGATGCTGACGGCAAGAACTATGCGCCTCAGTACTTGTTCTGGATGGCGATGGAAGGAACGCGCGTGCAGTTCCCGCCGGAGCTTTCAAGTTTCTTAGGTAAGCATGGGGCGCAGATGCTCAATCAAATGCGTGACAAGTGCTTGAATCAGATTTCGACGAATAAAACATCGTCGCCGATTTTCATGGATCACGAAGTCTTTAGCAAAATCTGTTTCGTGAACAACTTGCAGAAGGACGATCCGGGTTTGGCGTTTGATCCAAACACCAATAAGGCCCTGCACCCGGAAAAAGTCGAAGAGTGGCTGGATCGCGCGTCCTTTAACGTCGGCTCGGCGATTTTCTATTATTTAAAAGACATGTCCATGGGTGTGAACCATCCGGGCAATGATCAATGTGAAGTGCTTTATCCGAAAAAGGAGAACCCATGAGACAGTGGATTTTGATGACGGCACTATTTATTGTTGCGCCTTTGAAACCGGGATTTGCTGCGGTCAACTTTGCCAAAGATAAAGGCAACTCGCAGTTCTTGGCGATCGGGAACCCCAGTGCCATTCGCATCGAAGGCAAAGGCGAAGGGCCTGAAGGCAGTCTGCAAACTCGTGAAGAGGGCAAGAATATTGTCATCAGCGGTGCTTTGAAGGTCGATATGAAAAGTTACGCGACTGGAATTTCACTGCGCGATCGCCACATGAAAGAAAAATACCTCGAGGTCGAGAAATTCCAAACCGCAACTCTGAATCTTAAAGATATTTATCTCGTCAAAGAGGATTTGCAGAAAAATCCAGAGACAAAAGCCACTTTCTTTGCGGTGCTGGATATGCATGGAGTTCAAAAGCCTGTGCAGGGCGAGTTCACCGTCAAGCCGGCTTCGGCGGGTGGCGGGTATTCCGTGAATGCTAAATTTCCTTTGAAACTTTCTGACTTCGCAATCAATGTGCCGGCATTTGCTGGAATCACGGTTGCAGATCAAGTCGAGGTGACAACCACGACGGATGTGGAGAAGTTTTAGATCATGAGAAAGTTGCTGTTTGTTCCTCTATTGATAACCTTGCTGAGCGCCTGCAACTACAATCGGGTGCATGGCGAAGCTCCGGTTAAAGACAGCAGCGTGAATGATTTGAGCCTTCTTTCGAGTTTGGATTATGCCAGTGTTCAAGTTTCTATATTGGGTCCCCAATGCCTGCGCTGCCATTCTTCTGCGGGGGGCAGCAAAGGGGGCTTGAATCTTGAAACCTATCAGCAGGTCCGCGCCAGCATGAACGCGATCTATTACCGCGCGGTCGAAAAGCGCGATATGCCAGAAGCAGGTTTGCCACAGAGTCAGCTAGAACTGCTAAAAGCCTGGATTGAAGCCGGCGCACCTGAAAGAAACATGGGCGCGAAAGTTTCTCCGCCCATCAAGGGTCCGATCACTTGGCTTGTGATCCGTGATCAGGTCTTTGCCTCGAGTTGTTTGGATTGTCATTCCGGCGCCAAGCCTGACGCAGGGTTGGATCTTCAGTCCTTGGAAGCAGTTAGAAAAAATATTAACAGCATTTTTGAATCCACCATCGTCAAACAGACGATGCCGTTGGAGCCCTATGCTGCAATGTCGGATTCCCATAAGCAAGCGTTGATGAAGTGGATCTCACAAGGGATGCCTGAGTGAAGTTTTTTGTTTTTGTCGTTCTGGTTCTGTCGTCTTTGGTCGCAGAAGCGTATCCAGAGATGGTTCGCCATGGTTATGTGAACTGCATGGCCTGCCACAACAGCCCGCAGGGTGGCGATATGCTGACTCTTTACGGGCGTGAGCTGGGTAAAGAACTCCTGAGCCGCAATGATTCGATTTTCAAATCTTCAGAGTCTGAAAAAAAATATCTCGAGATCGAAACGCCGGAATGGCTGAACCTTGGAGCCAGCGCGCGCTTCTTACAAGCCTTCTCAGAAAGTTCAGTGGCTTCTAAAGCGCAGTTCGTCATCATGCAGATTGATATTGATGCGCTCGTGAAACTTTTCGAAGAAAAAGTGAAGCTCTATGCCTCGGTCGGGCGTTTTGAGCCTTCAAAAGCCGATGCGACGTGGAAGGATTTTATTTATTCTCCACGCCTGTGGATTCAGTACCAAGAAAACTGGGGCGGCTCGCAAGTGAGCTTTATACGCGCCGGCCGATTCTTTCCGGCTTATGGTATTCAGATTCCGGAGCATAACTTTGTGACTCGCAAAGGCCTTGCCTTTAACCCGGGGCAAGAACGTGTGGCGCTTGAGGGAACTTGGACCGACGAGCAATACCAAGTGACCGGCACGGTGCTTTTCCAGCGAGCGCAGTTTAACGAGTATGTACCTGAAAAAGGTTATATTCTTCAGGCCTCCAAAGTTTTCGGTAAGAATTCGCGCGGCGGCGTGAATATATATCGCTCGACTCTGACCCAAGCAGGCGTTGATACGAAGCAATCTTTCGAAGGCCTCTTTGCCTTGATTGGTTGGAATGAAAAGGTCACGACATTGATTCAATTGGACCGTTTACACATGCCGGACGGTTCAACGGGTTTCTTGGATTTATTTAAATTTAGTTACGAGTGGACGACGGGTCTGCAGGTCGCGCTCTTTCAACAGTACTCGAATTCAGACACGCAGAAGACAGATCCGCATCTGGAATCTTACGGCCTTGAGGCTTATTACTTTCCGTTTCCAAACTTTACTCTGTCAGGCAGCCTCTCGAAGCAAAAAGATTCGGCAGAGCTTGATGAGTATCAGACCAAAGCGTGGCTGGTCGCGCACTTTTATCTTTAGGAGCAACTATGACTGCAAAAATTCTAACGACGTCTCTGATCGTGATTTTGGGACAGACTTCGTCACTGGCTTTTGCACAAACCCCGACCTCTGAACCTGCAACCAACTTAACTATTCCGTTGCCAACACCGGCACCAACGGCGGCTCCTGCTCCAGCTCCTGTCCCGGCAGCAACGGGGATTGAGTCTATCAAGGTCTTTGGCGATCTTCGTTACCGCCATCAGTCCGAGACTCAAGAACCCAAGCAAGAGCGCGATTTGGAACGTTTGCAAGCGCGCCTTGGATTGAACGCCCAGGTCGAAGATAATCTCAAAGCCACACTGAGACTCATGACGGGCAGTGGAGCAACCAGCGGCAATCAGACTCTGGGCGATGAGAAAGCACCGGGGATGCCTCGTCGGACCATCGGTGTAGACCTCGCGTATTTTGATTACATGGCGATCAAGGATTTAGATTTTTATGGCGGTAAGATGCCACAGCCGTTTATCTATGCCGGCAAAAATCAAATGCTGCTGGATCGCGATGTGACTCCCGAAGGATTGGCTGCAAAGTACAGCGTCGGTCTCATCGAGAGGGAATTGGATTTCTTTGTTCAAGGGGGCGCGTTTTGGATTCGCGAAAACTATGACGACCAGTTCGGCGAAGAGAAAACCGACAATATGCTCAACGGCGGCCAGCTCGGTCTTTTGTGGAAGCCAAATGACTGGACGGTGACTGTCGGCTATGGAAGCTTTGCGTTTACAGGTCTTAAAGACATTCCGCCAACGAACATCACGGCCAGTGGTAAAGCCAACGGCAACACACTAGATATTAACGGCAACTACCCGACGAACTTCGATATTCAACAGGAGTTCCTCGAAGTGAAAAAGAAAGTAGGCACGGTGGACGTGACTGCTTTCTTTGAGCGCCTTGAAAATACCGATGCCGATGCGCTGAACGTGGCTCACACTTACGGCGTGCAACTTGGATATAAAGCCTGGGCCTTTACTTGGAGCTACGAAGAGGTTCAGAAGGACGCGGTTGTCGGACTTTTCACGGATTCGGATTTTGGCGGCGGAGTCACTTCAAGCCGCGGTCAAGTATGGAGTCTTGCTTACAAGTTCACAAAGAAAGTAACGATGCAATACACGGTCTATAACAATGAAAACGCTATTGATGTAGCTCCGACGAAGTACGATCGCAGCCACCTTGATCTGTCGATGACGTTCTAAAAAAATTATAAAGGGCGATAGTCGTTTCATGGCGAGCATCCCCGTTCCGGCGGCGTCCGCTGCCGGGAGTTACCTAGGAATGACGCGGGCCTCAGGGCCTCCTTTGCATATTAATTACATTTAAGGTTTGGTCCAAGAGGGGACAAAGCGTCCGAAACAGCAAGTAATCCTGCTGTAATGATTATTAAAATTTTCTCATGCCAGATAAGTGACACAGAGCCTTTGCTTTGAAAATAGAAATCTTGCGCTTGCGATAAATGACAGCTAGCCTTTTGCAGAGATCGCTCCCAAGACGGTCTCAACGAGCTTAGTAAATCTAGAGGGGGATTTATGATGCGCAAAAGTGAGAAGAGAGCAGGGCTACTTCTAAGTGTCTTCTTTTCGTTCTTCGTTGTCAGTGTCTCGATTGCAAAAGTTGAGACGATCATTGGCGATGTAAATCTCAAAAAGAATCCCAACATCGCCATCAACCCACCGACCACCAACGAATCTGAAATCATTATCTCGCGCAATCAATACGTCATCTCTTACAACAAGAAACGCCGCAATCCGAACTGGGTTGCGTGGCGAGTAGACAATACAGAACTTGGTAATGTCGGCCGCACGGATAAATTTACTGCCGACAGTGATTTGGAAAAATATCTGCTAAAGGATGGACCTGGCGAGCACGCAGTCAAACCGAGAGAGTATTTTGGCAGCTGTTACGATCGCGGTCACCAGACGCCGTCTGCAGATCGCTCTGAAACGACTCAAGACAACGAAGCCACTTTCATGATGAGCAATATGCTGCCGCAGACGCCATACTTGAATCGCGTGGTGTGGATGCATCTTGAACAACACACGCGAGACCTCGTTCATAAAGAAGGCAAGATTGCCTACATCGTTGCCGGCCCGATTTACGATCAGGATTTTGGCAAGATCGGTCCTAACAATGATATTCAGGTTCCATCTAAGAATTTCAAAGTGATCGTGCTTTTAGATCAAGGTCAGACTCCAGCTGACATCACCGATCAGACCGAAACGATTGCGGTGATCATGCCGAATCTGCTCGAAGATGGCAGCCGTCCTGACCAAAACCAAGATGCTCTTTGTAAGAGCTCTGCAGAAGACCAGCGTGGCGGTCGTTCCAATGACTGGGAACAATACAAGTCCACGGTGGCCGACATTCAGAAGCTCTCGGGCGTGACGCTCTTTCCGAAGTAAGAGGCATTGCCTTTACAGACACTAAGGCAGGTCAAAAAGAATCATTTCTGAATCTTCGCTGGCCGTGATAGCCGCGTTGGCGATGTCTTTCGCGGCGATCGCGTCGCCTGTTTGGATCTCTTCGCCATTGACTCGCACAGAGCCTTTGACCAATTGAATCCAAAGTTTTCTCTCTGGTTTTACCGCGAAGTCGAGGCTTTCAGATTTTTTCAAGCGCGAGATATACATATTCGCATCTTGATGAATGCTGATAGAGCCGTCTGAACCATTCGGCGAAATCACGTGCACGAGTTTTTGAGAATTTAATTCTTTCTCAAAAGACTTTTGTCCATAGCCAGGTTCTACGCCTTGTTTATCGGGCATAATCCAGATTTGGAAGAAGTGAGCCTCTTCGCCGTCTTTCTCGTTGTACTCAGAGTGTCTGACGCCGGTGCCGGCGCTCATGCGTTGCACTTCGCCCGGTTTGATCACAGCTTCATTGCCCATGGAGTCTTTGTGTTTAAGTCCCCCGGAAATCACGTATGAAATAATCTCCATGTCACGGTGAGGATGAGTGTCGAATCCAGTGCCGCCACGAATGCGGTCTTCGTTAATAACACGCAACGGTCCAAAGCCCATGAATTTTGGGTCGTAGTATTCTGCGAATGAGAAAGTATGGCGGGATTTTAACCATCCATGTTCTGCAAGACCACGCTCGTTTGATTTTCTGACTAACATCATAACTTGTTCCTTTCTCTATGTGCCTCAGTGAATACAGTATCGAACTTATTGCCTTTAAAGAAAATTATTATTAATATATCAACATTATAATACAAATTTATATAGTTTGTGAGACCTGACAGTGACCATCGACCAGCTTGAAACCCTTGAAATGATTGTGGAAAAAGGCAGCTTTAAGGCGGCCTCCGAGGCCCTTTATAAAACGCAACCAAGTCTGAGCGTTGCCATCAAGAAGCTCGAAGAGGAATTTGATTTGCAGCTCTTTAATCGCGAAGAGTACCGGCCGAAGCTAACACCCGAAGGATTGATCTTCTACAACTGGGCAAAGCAATGTCTTTTCACATTCCGCGAATTGCAAACCGTCGGACAGGAGTTGGGCGCCAAGAAAGTGGAGCCCTTTCTGACGATCGTTCTCGACCCCCTCGCACGCTTCGAAGCGATTGAAGGTGTGTTTATCGAGACTGTGATGAGCAAACATCCAACGGAAGTGACTTTCCGTTCAGAGATTATGAGTGGCGGTTATGATCTGCTCCTCTCTGGTGAGGCGGACTTTGCAGTGTCCACCAAAGCTGCGGATAACGACGACATCGAGAGCATGGCCTTTGATAAGATTGAAATGATTCCGGTGATAGCGAAATCTCTGGCCAAGGGCGCGGGCAAGGTGAACTACGCGTGGCTGAAGCAGTTTCCGCAAGTCGTCGTTCAGCAGGCCGAGGGCCGCAAAGATCCGATGAAGCGGGATTCAAAAGGCGTGATGTCGGATTCGCGCAAGTGCTTTGTGACGGATCACTCGTTGAAACACCGAATGATCATGAATGGCTTTGGTTGGGGACGTCTCGCACAGAATGAAGTCGCTGGCGCCCTAAAAAAAGGCGAACTCATTCAAATCCACGATGATCAACTGAAGCCGTTTGTTTTGGATCTGCATATCATGCGCCTTAAACACAAACCCATGGGCCCAGTGGCCCGCGCGGTGTGGGAACAGCTTGTGAAAAACTGTCTTTCGCCAAAACCGCGCAGCAAGAAAACGCGCTAAGCGAGGTCTTTGGCTTTTTTGCGGAAGGCTCCCGGAGAGCGCTTCGTTTTGAGTCTGAAGAAGCGCGAGAAGTAATTTGCGTCTTCAAAGCCCAGGTGAGCTGCGATTTCGGTGATGGGCATTTCGGAATAAGCCAGCAGGCGGCGGGCCTCGAGGATCAGGCGCTCTTGAATGAGGGTGCGCGCAGATTTTCCCGACAGGCGGGTCATTTTCATGGTCAGGGCTTTGGCGCTGATATGGAGCTTTCCCGCATAGAACTCGACGTCGTGATGTTTGGTGTAGTGATTTTCAATCAAGGCTTCGAAGCGCTCGCCAAAGGATTCTACGGCTGGCGGCTCCTTCAGTTTGAGATTTTTCACGCGGGAGAGGCGAATCAGAAAATTAAATAATTCCAGGCTCGTGACAAGCTCATAGTCCGTGGCTTTGGTTTCGTATTCTTTTAAAAGGCTTTCGCAAAGATCCGCCAATTCTGAAAATTCTTTTTTATCAGTGATTTGAAAACTGTCGGGGAGTGTCTGAAAAAGATTTTGAATTTTTCCCGCAAACGACGGATGGATTTTAAACAGCTCTTCTTCAAACTCAATGACATAACCCTGCGCGCCCTTTTCAAGCTGCCAGGAATGCACTTGCGCCGGCTTCATCAGATAGATGCGCCCGCGTTCAAGCGGGTAACGAGCAAAGTCGATTTCGTGCCAGCCGGCTCCTGCCGTCACCACCAGAAGATGATAAAAGTTATGCTTATGCGGAAAGGGAATCAGCGGAGTCAGGCGATCGGCAAAGCGCTGCACCCGCAGAGTCGTCTTGAGACTCGTGACGATGCCAAAGTCCTGCATAGGGTAAAGCTTTTGCGTATTCCGTGAAGGCATGATGTTTCTCCTGCCTCATAATAGCATAAATAAGCCAAAAATACGAAAAAACGGGAAGTTTGTGCTATTTTTGACGAAGTCGGTCTCTTTTAAGAATCATCCGCCCAGAGTATCCTTTTCCCAAAGGCAGGGAACTTATGGACAGCTGGATTATAGTAGGAATTATCGCCGTCTCTTTGGCCTCGATTCTGGTCTATGTCGTACTGATGTTCTTCTTACCAGAATGGGTCGGCATCACTGGCGCTGTTGCAAAGAAAGCCATCGAAAGCCATGTGGAAGAAGGCGCTGAAGGAACGCAAAGCCCCAGTGAACCCGCTTAGCGGCGACGAGATTCTTTTGTAGAAAAACAAATATCGTTAAAAAAGCACATCACCGAATAAAAGTTCTCGCAACTCGGTGTTATTTTTGACTCTGGCTGTGTTTCAACATGGAGGAGTCCAACTATGAAGTTCTCAAGACCGTTCACTGTTTCCTGCTGCATCTTTATGAGTACCATTATGAGCGATGTACCGACGTTGGCTGCGGGAATTCCGCAGATGATCTCCACTCACACAGTGGTTGAAAAGATGGATCGCACCCAAGCTCAGAATGAAGTTGAAAATTTCTTGAAACGTGAAGACGTGAAGCAAGCGATGATTGAGCGCGGGGTTTCTCCGGACGAAGTTTCGTCGCGCCTTGCGAGTCTTTCGGAGCCTGAGCTTCGCCAACTAGCGGGGCAAGTAAAAGAAGCCCGTGCCGGTGGTGATATCTTGATCACTATTTTATTGGTGGTTCTCATCATCTTCTTGGTGAAACGTCTGTAGAACCAATGCAAAAGATTTTTTTCCTCTTACTGGCGTTGACGCTTATTGCGTGCGCCAGTACCACTCCACAGAGTGACTCGATACTATCAGCCCCTAGAAATTTGCCGAGGGCTCATCAGATAGAGGGCGTGCCGTTTCTGCAGCAAACCGCCGGTTATTGTGGCCCGGCAACTCTTGCTATGGCGTTAAGTAGCCAAGGGCAGACGACAACTCCCGAAGAGGTCGGGCCGCTGGTTTATACTCCGGGCCTCAAAGGAACTTTGCAAGAGGACATGATCAGTGCCGGGCGCCGCCAAGGCTTCATGACAGTGAAAATTCAAGGCATGGAGTCCTTACTGGCAGAAGTCACTGCTGGCCATCCGGTGATTGTCTTTGAAAACCTGGCGCTTTCGTGGCTGCCGCAATGGCATTACGCTTTGGTATTTGGTTACGACCTCAACACACAGACGGTGACGATGCACTCCGGGCCTGAGGCCTTTAAACGCTGGGATCTGCGACGCTTTGAACGATCTTGGATGCTCGCCGATTACTGGGGCGTGGTTCTTCTTAAACCCGGAGAGCTCGCAGCCAGTGCCAGCGAGTATGAGCAAAGCAAAGCGGCCTCCGCCCTCGAAAGCCTTGGTAAAACCACGGAAGCGGAGAAAGCTTATCGGGCGATTCTGCGGCGCTGGCCAGAGAGTTTGGTTTCGGGAATTGGCCTTGCGAACATAGCCTATAGCCATGGCAGAGCGAAAGAAGCCCTGCAGCTCCTCACAGAAAGTGTGCGCCGTCATCCGGAGTCGATGGAAGCTTGGCATAATCTTTCGGTGGCACAAGCCAGCTTGGGACTCGGTAAAGAATCCCGACAGAGTGCCGAGAGGGCCGCGGGACTTGAGTAAGAGACTTTCAAACTGAAGTTACCAAAAAATCTTAAAACCGAAATTTAAATCAGTTGGTTTGCAATTACCATCGACAACGGACAAAAACCGGCCCGTGAAGGAGAACATCATGGCTAAAGCAAAAGTAAAAACAAAAAAACAAGCAGCACCCATCAAGAAATCTAAAACAGCGGTGAAAGCAAAATCCGCTTCGGCGAAGTCAGTAGCTAAAATGGCTAAGCCAAAAGTGGCTGCGCCGAAAATGGTGGCAAAAAAGAAAGCCACTCTCAGCAGTCCTAAAACAACGAAGGTGATGGCGAAGAAGGCGCAGATCGTTGTTCAAGATAAAAACTCAGACATTATCGATTTGATTCTTGATGATCACAGACCGTTGAAGGACCTTATCAAGGTGATGAAAAATGTCGGGCAGCACGACCTCGAAGACCGTCAAGAGGCTTTTGAGAAGTTCGCGCGCTTACTGACTTTGCATGCAAAACCTGAAGAGCGCACGATGTACGACTTCATGAAGGGCGACGAAGAAATCCGCGAGCTCGGTTTTGAAGGCGACGTCGAGCATGGACTTGCCGATCAGCTGGTTGAAGAGATCAAACGCACTGAGGACGATGATGATTTGTGGTCCGCGCGTGTAAAAGTTTTAGCAGACCTGGTTGAAAACCACATCGAGGAAGAAGAGTCTGATTTACTTCCGAATTTCCGCGATCACTCGGAACTTGAGGACCGCGAAGAGCTTGCCTTAAAGTTTTTGCGTCTCAAAGACGAATTAAACGATCTCGGCGGCTCGGACGCTCCTGAAGAGGAGATCATCGAGGAAGACGTCGAGACCGAAGCGATGATCTCGAGCAACCGCTAAGGCCGACATACATTGCATGCATATATAAATATAGGACATGCAGTTTACTTTTGCGGCCCAGGGCCCTAGAAGAGTCTCATGCAAGGAGCATTGTATGAGACTCTTTAGTTTTATCCTCTTCACAGTTTTTTCTTTTAACGCGTTAGCAGCTCAGGACAGCTTCGTCGCGAATATCTACGACATTCTCGGAAAGCAGCAGTACACGCTGCAAGAGATGGACTTAAGAATAATCCCAGCCGACATGCAGGCAAAAATTTTGCAGAAGGCCGTCGAAGCGTCTTACATCTGGGCTGATACTATTTTGGAAGGTTCTTACTCGCTGGCTCCGGGCTCAAAGATTCAAATCAATTCTGTCGAAAAGACTTTCGATAAAAAGACTAAAAAGTTAATCGCCTACCGCGTGGTGTACCAGCAGGCGGCGTTTGATACGAGCACCTGTGAACTGGATTGGGACTTGGTGGATTCTAACGAAGAAGCCTTCAATGAGTCGATGTCAGAGCATTGTATTCCTGGTGTGATCGAAGCGGCGATGTTTGTGAGTCTTGATTTTAAACTCGATATCCGCGACGACAACTCCATCGAGGAATTCCACGAGTAGTTTGCTACTTTTGTGAACGCGCCCATTCGTAGAGGGAGTCCGGAGAAAGACCCGGTTTTCCTTCGAGCTGCCAGTAGTTTTTCGGCCAGACAGCGCGATTAATTCTCATAGGATGCGGGGGAATCCCCAGAAGCTTGCCAATGAGCTCAGAACAGTAAATCGCGTCATCAGTCCATGAATACCAGAAATCAAATGGCAGTCCCATATAAGGCTGCACTTGAGACATGCGAATCGTTTGCGGAGTCTCAACGATCTCAGCGATCACGCCGCGATGTTGGAGCTCACTCAGAGAAATGATCGCAACCCCTTCGCCAGGGTAGGCATTGAGCCACTTATCACCGATGTCATCAAATTGAACCGCAGAGTGCGAGAAGCGTCCGCCGGGTTCGTATTGCACGAGATTGCCGCGGCTATCGTAGTTTTCTAAAAACGCGATGCGGGTCTTTGCGAAAGACGAAAATGGAATTAGTAATAAAATTATAAACCAAGCACTGCGCATCGGAAGAGGTCTTACGCCCGATCATGGAGCATGGCAAACAAAAAAAAGGCGGGGGGCTCACGGGTTATCATGAGAACAGGAAATTCACGGGATAATGTTGAGGACTGGGTGATATATATAATAGTTACTAGGGGGCCCCATGGCTGCACGTTTAAGTATCTTCTTCTTATTTGTCTTTCCTATGGCGGCTTCGGCCGCTTCGGTCTTTGATAAAGTTACCGGCGACCAGCCCTTGTGCTATGGGCGTGAGTACAGTGATGTTGTGATGAAAGCCCACCCGAAGCAAACGGTCCAAAAGATCCAGGCGAAGCTCGAAAAAGATACTCAATACAATCAGAATATTCTGAATATCGAGATCACTCTGAAAGGCGTAAAGAATCGTTACAAGAATTATCGCGCGATGCTTTTCTGCGATCAGAACGATGACTGCTTCGGTGAGTGCGATGGCGGCTCGGCAAAGTTAAGTCTGCTGAGTGACGGACGTCTGCAGCTCACAAACAATGGCTTCATCATCCAAGGCGGTTGCGGGGGTGAGGGTGAAGATGATGGCGTGATGCTGCCGCCGACTCCGGGCGGTGACGATGTCTTTAAGCTCACCAAGCTTCCGAGCGCCTTCTGCCAGAAGGTGGAACTCCGCGAATAAGCAAAGCACAGGACCATTCACTAGGACAAAGTCAGAACCTAGACTTAATTGAAAATGTATTGAGTTTTTTTTGAGCCCTTCTCTTCGTACCCTTATTTTGTTCTCAACGAGGAGGAGAAAAAATGGGGAAAATGAATTTCGTAGGTTTGGGTTTTGTTGGTATTGCAACAGCAGCAGTCGTTGCTTGCTCAAGTGGAGGCGGCTCCGGTTCTGGTGGCAGCACGACTTCAACAAGCATGCTTCAATCAAGAAAGATGTCTTGTTCCGGCGCTGCCTGCATTGGTGGAGGCTCTTTGAGCGCGATCACAAAACCGATCACGACTCTGTCGGTCTCAGACGCAGTGACTTTCTATGATGCTTTCAATCAGCAGATGATCCCTGCATTGAATAACATTATCAACATCATCGAAACAGGTGTTGCGAATGCCGGTGCGGAAAGCTGCGATGATATTTCGCTTTCTTTCTCTGGTCAGACTTCGGCAAATGGTGTGGTTTACAATGCGAAAACGGCGGCGTCTTCGGCAACAGCTCCATCTGACTTTACGACAACGGCGATGGCAAAGGCATTGTCTGCTGAAATCGCGTCAAGCAACACAGCAACTATTCAAGCTGACGTTGCATGTGGTGCTGGCACGGATGCGAATCCACTGGTAGCACGCGTGATCGGAAAAGACGGCACGACTCAGCTCAATTCTTGGTTTGAAAAGGGTACAACGAATCACATCCGTATTTTAATGATCGTAAAAAGTAGCGGTACGAACTATGCGGCTTGGTTTAAAACAAACGACGGTGACACTTTCGAAATCGTTTTGGCTTCTGGTGGCGCAACTTACAAAGCTGTCGGCAGCAAGACCCAGAACGTGATCCAGTTTAACGACGGCACGACCGACTCATGCTTAAACGCGACGACGGGCGCTTCTTCACCGGGTTCTTGTGGTAGCATGGCGACGTCTTCGATCACGGTCACAGGTATTCCAAATACGCTCACATCAAGCGCTACGAATTGGGCGAGTGTGGGTTCTGCGACTTTGATCAGTCCGGTTTACTAAATATTTCTGAAGCGAATTTGAATCCGAGTCCTTGGGGGCTCGGATTTGACTTCCAGATTCGCATTCATCTTGGCAAGGTCGGTTTTTACGATATCAAGGCCAAGCCCCGAGCCCCAGCCTTTACTGGATTTCGGAGCGTCTTTAGCGGTGCTTTCAAAGCCCCCGGCGTTGTCAGAAAAGACGAAGACGTTTTCGCTCCAGCTCATCTCGATCACGGGGTCCGAAACCGATTTTCTTTCAAAAGCTTCGATGGAATTTAGAATTAAATTAAAAAACAATGAGTGAAGGCGATCCGGATGAGCCGTGATGATTCTTGGCTCCGGAAGAGTGAGTTTTACTTTTGAAAGCCTTCGTGAAAATATTTTCAGAGATCCTTGCAGGGTTTCGTTGACGTCCACTTCGCTGACGCGGTCTTCGACAGAAACCAGGCGCTGAATGGATTTTAGAACATCACGGACGTTCTCCATATCTTCAGCAAGAAGTACCATTTGATTTTCATAGTCCTCAAGGGAAAGCCTGCGGTCTTTATTGCGTAAAGACTCAATCACCAAAATAGGGGACGAGAGCAGGCCCTTAATATCATGAGTAAGGCGGGTTGCCTCGCGCCCGATGAGGCTAAACCGACTGAGCCTATCTTGTTGAACCTGTACAGCGCCGATTGCGTATTTTTGAATGCACCATGAAAGCAAGAAGAACACCGCCATGATGAGATACCAATCGGCTCGCTCAATCGGAGGAAGTGTCCAGCCCATGTTGTCTTGAATGAGGTAGGTGACGAAATAACCTAAAAGTCCAACGCCATAGATGAGTGGAAAAATCCAAGCGCGTCTCAGTTTTAAGAATGAGCATCCGACGGCGCACTGGAAGTAGGCGACCTCATAGACTGGGGCGAACCAAATCATGATCCAGCAGTAGGTGACCATATTGATGAATAAAATCGCCGCAGATAGATCACTCAGGCCGCGTTTATGAAAATATATCACCTGACCAAGACTAAAAACGCCATAGGCGATTTTCACCCAGAAATAGAATTCCTGGTAAGGCGGATAGACGCGCGACATTTCTGTAAATGCTGTCAGAATCGCAACGACCGCATGCAAGAGCGCTGCGATCGTAACGAAGGATATATTTTTAAGGTTCATAGCAATAGCCGGATCCGTAGACTGATGTCAGGTGTTGAGCAAAGGGAGGAAGTTTCTTTTTCAAATTTAACAAATGCGTGTCAAAAGCATTCGGGCTGACTTGCTTGCGGCCCCATATGTGACTCACAATTTCTGCGCGCTGAACTCTCTGACCGCGATGAAGAATAAAATAGTTCAAAATCTCAAACTCTGTTGGTGTGAGGACGATCTCCTGATCATCGACGGTGACCTTGCGGGTGTTCATATCAATTTCAAAACCCAAAACCCCACCGGCTTTTTTCGGCGACAAGACTTTTTCAAGCGAAACCAGAAGCTCCGTCAGAGTAAATGGTTTTTCAAGAAAGTCCTGCACCTGGCGTTTTAGAAAACCAATGGTCATCGGCAGGTCCACTTGGCCCGAAATCACAATCACAGGCGGAGTGTTGTAGTTCTCATGGAGGTAATCGAGAAAGTCATGGCCGTTTTCACCAAGGCCCAAATAGTAATCCAGAACAATGGCATCGACTTTTTCATGAGCTAAAGCGGTTTGCGCATCTTGGATCGAATGAGCTTTTACCACACTATAGAAAGGCTCGAGAGAGAATGAGAGTTTCTCCAGAAACGAGGTGTCGTCATCCAAAAATAGAATTTGCTTTTTTAACCCCATAATTTTTAGTTTAGCGTGCCAGGGACGAGGGTCAAACGCTTAGTACGATCTTTAGAATGTCTTGATAATTATAAGTGCCTGCAAAGTCGGCACTTTTCCGATCCGGCAGGCCCGGAAAGAATTACAGACTTGTCCAGCGAAGTGTGATCGGGACGTCCCTCAGGTCCCATTGGTTCGCTATTAGCTCCCATGGTCTTTGCATAAGCCTCTTGGTCGTCATTTTTTATCAAAGGCCACAGGAGGCTTTATGAAAACCATCTTCGGTCCCTTGGGACTTATCTTAGCTGTCACTTTGCTGGTGAACTGTAATCGCGCTCGTCTTGAGCCGAACAACCCTAGCAATGGCCAAGCTCAGACTCTCGGCAGAGGCGAAGGCCCTGAATCCTTGCCGCCGCAAGGTCCGAAGACTCCTGACATTCCACGTGATCGTGGCCCTGTGCCGGCACCAACGGATGGCGTTTGCAAGGCTGCGAACGTGAAAACGACGAACAACGTGAAAGTTCTTTTCGTGGTCGACGGTTCGGGCTCAAACTTCGGAGCCAACGGTTCACTGCCAAGCGATCCTGCGAAAGAATGGCGTACGAGCACTCTTCGTCAGTTCATTACTGAGAACGTGAATAAGCCAAACTTCTTCTATGGTTTGACTCTCTTTAAAGGAACAACGTCCGTTGCAAAAATCAAAGTCAACGGCGAGCCTGGCTTCTCGAATGACAGAGCGGTGGTTTCTGAAGGCTTTAGATCTTTCTTGAGCACTCAGGACGGCGGCAACACTCCGTACAAAGCGGCTCTCAGAATGGCGAAGAACATCATCGCGGCGGATCTTGAGCAGCATATGAATGACAACACGACTTATGCAGTTGTGATGGTCTCTGACGGCCATGCAACGGATTACAAGAATGCCCATGACGTGATTCCGGATGCGGCTTCTATTAAAGACCTTGCACCAGAGCGTATTACTTTAAACAGCGTGTATTACTCAGCCAAGAAAGTCGACGCTTCAGCACCTCAGTACTTGAAGTCGATCGCAAACATCGGTGAAGGTGCTTTCATCGTGGCGAGCACGAAGCAGTCTTTGAAGTTGGCGGACGTTGTTCGCTTCTCAGCAGTGAGCTGCCGTTAATACTCAACCTCGACGCCGAGGGCTTCAATCAGAGCCACGGCTTCGGGAAATGAGAACTTGGCCTCTTTCAATTTGGCAAATTTTGGATCAATGAAGTAGTGACGGGCGCCGCGGAAGTCCGCTTTTTCAAGATTTGAATTTGCGAACGAAGTTCCTGAAAGAGTCGATGAGCGAAAGCTCGCTTTTGAAAGATTCGCGCCCGAGAAATCGGCTTCGCGGATCGAGCAGTTTTCAAACCTCATTCCACGAAGATCTACGGACTGAAAGCAAGCATAGTCGAGTTTGCAGCCCGAAAAATGATAGTCGCCGTTAGCGCGCACTTCGATCCAGTTAATTCCCATCACATTGCAGTTTTCAAATAAGACATTGCGAAGCACGATGTTGGTCATCGGGACGTTGGCAAGATTGCAGTTCGTGAACTTGCAGTCGAGAAAGACAGCACCCTTCAGTGAAGCGTCCGTCAAATTGAGTTCATTAAAGTCAAAGCCACTGAGTTCACTGCGCTGTTCAGAGAGTAGTGGTGCGAGTTCTTTTTCTGTGATGACAGTATAATTCATGGGAGCCTCTTCGTCTGTGTAGGAACGATAGCACCAAAGAGCCGTGTTCGAGAAATAAGTTTTAAAAAGCGTGCGCTGGGCTTAAAAAATTCTTTAAGTATCGTTGAGTCCCTCTCCAAAACGCGTTTTAAAGCGTTCACCAAGCGTTTGCAGGCATTCGAAACGGACCAGCCCAATGCGCGCATATGCAGAGAAAAAAAACGTCGTATCTTCGCAGCGTAGACCGTGTTTAATCAGCGACGAAAAAAATTCTACCCGCCGCATTTTTGCGGCACGTGCGCTCGGAAATTTTCGGAGGAGATCGACTGATCTAAACTTGAAGTTTGTTTGAAAGGAACGGTTCCACATTTACTTGGGACTGAGAATAGAGCCAGCTCCACGTGCTAATGCTTGAGCACGGACTCTCTACAACCGACTATTTATATAATGCACAGGTATTTTTATTACTTCGCAAAATTTCATTTTTGCAATTTAAAAGTCCTCTCTCATTTTCTCATTGTTCTCTTTGCTCACCGGACGACACACGCACACATGATCCCCTTCACATTTTGGCGGACGCCGATATGCAATCCGGGTTCGCAGACGTTTACATATACTGGGAGTGCGGCGACATTCACTCTGCCGGTGAGCTGCACCTCTTTTAAGGTGCAGGCGTGGGGCGGCGGCGGTGCCGGCAGTGGAAAAGCCAGCGGCACGTCAGCCACGGGCGGTGGTGGTGGTTACGCCTATCAAACTTTCTCGGGGCAAACCCCGAGCACGGTCTACAATGTCTTTATTGCAAGCGGTGGCTCTAATTGCACCGTCGGTGGTTCAGGTGGCCCCGCAGGTGTCGGAGTGACAAGTTCATTCAACGGCGGAAAAGGCGGCGGTCGTCGCGCGGCGGGATCGGCCGGTGGCGGTACTGGAGCTGGCGGATCGGGCGGAGCCGGCGGTGGCTATAATGGTGGCGCTGGAAAATTTGGCGGCGGTGGTGGTGGTGGAGTCGATAGCTCCGGTGCCGTGGATGGCGGCGGCGGAGCTTGCAGTTGCAGTGGTGCTGCTTGCACGACTAGCACCGCGGGGTCTGGTGCAACTCCAGGCAACAGTGCGCAGGCGGATGGCAATGCGGCCGGAGGTCCAGCAAACTCCGGCAACTCCTGTACCGGGACTGCCGGCGGGAATGGCTATATGATCGTGACTTACCCTTAGGCCATTGATAGATTGAGTCCTTAGCAGAAAAGTTCTCCAGAGGTCCATTCTATGTTGCCGGTGTTTGGTTCCAGTCCTGATCAAGAACAAGTTGAAAAATTTAAAACTTCTCCGCAATACAATCACCAAGAACGACGCTTTGTGAATCGTTTGCCACAGGTTCTCGAGCAAATGCGCAAAGAGGCTTTTAATTTTGCCACGATCAAAGAGTGGCTGTTTGAAGGCGAAGCGCGTACACCCGCAAAACCGTTGCCGGAGGTAAAACCGGATTTGACGGAGTTTCTTAAGGCCTCGGAGCAAGTCAAAGTCATTTGGTTTGGTCATTCGACGTTCATGCTGAATTTCTCAGGTAAAATTATTCTCGTCGATCCGGTATTTTCTGGCAGTGCTTCGCCGGTGGGCTTTATGGTGAAACGCTTTCAGCCGCCGGTCTTGCAGCTGGAAGAATTGCCGCCGATTGATATCGTTCTGATTTCCCATGATCACTATGATCACCTCGACATGGAGACAATGAAGTTCTTTGCAAAAAAGAATCCGAAATTTATCATGCCCCTCGGTGTGGGTTCGCATCTTCGCGGATGGGGCGTTAAAGCCGAAAGTATCACCGAACTTGACTGGTGGCAGAGTAAAATCATGGACGGTGTTGAATTTATTGCGACGCCGGCTCAGCATTTCTCGGGTCGGGGAGTCTCTGACGGCAATAAAACTCTGTGGGCTTCGTGGGTGATCCGCAATCAGCAGCACAATATTTACTTTAGCGGCGACTCAGGATACGACACGCACTTTAAAGCCATCGGCGATAAGTACGGTCCGTTTGACATCGCCTTCATCGAAAACGGTCAGTACAACCAAAAGTGGCGCGCGGTTCACCAACTGCCGGAGGAATCCGTGCAGGCATATTTTGATTTAAAAGCAAAAAGATTCTTTCCCATTCACTGGGGCATGTTTGTTCTGTCGCTCCATTCTTGGCGCCATCCTGTGGATGAGTTGCTGAGACTTTCAAAGGAGCGCGGTGTGAACATCGTCACACCAAAGCTTGGCGAAATTGTGGCTGTCGGTGACAGCTATCGCAACAGCGAGTGGTGGAGCGAGTTAGATTAATTTTTTTGCAATCGGAAAGATCTGAATCGCGACGCGATAAAGGTGTCCTTCTTCGTCGGATTGTTTCCGGTCTTTGATTCTATCTCGTACCAGGCGCAAGTCCTTTCTTAAAGACTCAAACCCTTCTTGGTCTAGATGAAGAGTCACGTGAGAGTACTCATACTCTTCGGCGGATAACTTTTCTAAGTTCTCGAGGGACATTTTCAGATTGTTCCGGTGATTCACGCGAAGAGAGGGTGAGTGTCCCTCTTGAACCACATGAATAGGATTAGAGGAGCGCTGAAGTCGGCCGTCCTCGGTCACTTGTAAAAACCCAACGACGAGCAGCTCGTTAATATACTTTTCCATCTTGTCGATACCGATTCCGGTCTTTTGGGAAATGGTTTGCCGGCAAGCTTTAAAGCCGCTTCTTTTAAAAAGAGATAGAATTATAAAATACTCCAGCTCTTCGTAGAGATGACCGTGGGTATCCGGCGAGATTTCAAAGTAGGCTTCTTTGAATTTTTGGGCGATCGTCAGGCTTGATAAAAATAATTTGCTCTCCGCTTCGGAGAGGGCGAGCTTCTTAATGATTGTCTCCACTTTGCGCGAAGGAATGGTTCGCTTGCCACTGAGAATGGCAGAGAGAGTTCCTGAATTAAGATTCAAAAACTGGGCATATTGTCTGAGAGAATAATGTTTATTTTTTTCTTTTCGGTGTCTGAATAGGTCTTGGAGCTTTACTAAAAAGAAAGGCTTATGGCGATTTTTAGACATCTACTTTCGTCATTTGCATTACTTGTGTTGAGTATACAGTAGTATCGTCAAAACTTTCAAATCGAATAGGCCACTTAGAAAAATCTGGTCCAATATCAAATTCATAAAAATTTAATTTATAAGCACATTGCGGGATGAGTGCTGCAAAAACAAAGGATCATTTGCAGCGTGAAATTTCACGGACCCTCTATTGGTGAAAATTGTACGACCGAAAAGCTTGCCGATTCTTTTAGTGATGATGAATTTTAAACGAGGGAGAAAAGAAAAATGTCTAGGGAAGTGAAAGCATCTTGGTTCAAAGGGATTAAAGGCAAACTTTTATTCGCGGCGGTTCTTCCGCTAATTGGTTTTGGAATCCTCTTTGTAACTGCTAATCAAGGATTCAACAAAGATGCAGAGATTATCTCGACTGCACATGACAGTCTTATACCAAATCTTGACAGCATCGGAGCCATGCGAAACGCGCGTAATCGTTTTGGTTTTAGATCAGTGCAAGCTATGGGCGAGGAAGAGAGCTCGAAGGTCAGAGAAGAGTATGTTGCGGAGGCAAAAACTGCCTATGGCGATTTTCAAAGACAATATGAAAATTACTTAAAGGCTCCTTCACTTCAAAAAGAGATCGAGCTTCAAACCGCGGGTAAGCCGGCGATTGAGGCTACGGCAAAAATCATGGGCGAAATCGTAGATCTTCTAGATGCTAAGGATCATGCAAAGACGGTACAGGCTAAGGGCCTGTTGACCGGCCCGTTTGCTAAAGACGGCACCGCAGCTCAAAAATTCATGGTGGATGTGATTACACTTTATCGCGAGCAGGCAAAAATTCAGTCTGTAGAGGCTATTGATACTCGCCGCCAAGTGACAACCACAGTGGTCCTGGTATCAACATGTGCATCGCTCTTTATTTTCAGTATTTTACTGTGGCTGGCACAAACTGTGTCATCAAGTGTGAGTGCGGTTTCTCAGCGTCTGGCGGATGCCGCTCGTGATGTGGCTTCTTCCGTAGAACAACTGAACGAAGCCGGCAATACACTTTCTTCGTCTTCAACAGAGGCGGCAGCTTCTTTGGAAGAGACCGTGGCTTCTTTAGAAGAGATGACTTCAATGGTGAAAATGGGTTCCGACAATGCAAGACAAGCGGCCGCGTTGGCGCAGTCTTCATGCCAGTCGGCTGAAACAGGTGCTCAAGAAATTCAGAGCCTGATTAAATCTATGCAAGACATTTCAATGTCTTCTAAGAAGATCGAAGAAATCACTTCTGTGATCGACGATCTTGCTTTCCAGACGAACTTGTTGGCATTGAATGCGGCAGTAGAAGCAGCTCGGGCCGGTGAGCAAGGAAAAGGTTTTGCGGTTGTTGCAGAAGCCGTTCGCTCGCTGGCGCAAAGAAGTGCGTCTTCGGCAAAAGATATTTCAGCATTGATCAAAGAATCCGTGTCGCAAGTTGAATCCGGCAGCGTGATTGCGGATCGCAGCGGTACGACGTTGTCAAATATCGTTCAGTCTATTAAGAAGGTTTCCGATCTCAATAACGAGATTGCGTCTGCAAGCCATGAGCAGGCGACAGGAATTGAGCAAATTAATAAGGCTATGAGTCAGCTCGATCAAGCAGGTCAAGGCAACGCCGCTTCAGCCGAAGAAATTGCGGCAACGGCGGGCGAGATTAGCAATTTGGCAGTAAAGACTCACTCGTTGACGGTCGATCTGAATAAGATCGTTATCGGTGGCTCCTCAGACGATGTGGACGCGGTGATTGCCGGTCCATCTCAGAAGCGCAAATCGGCGTCGATGGCTAAGGTGATTCCGCATAAGAAAAAACCGGCTCCGGAATCGGCAGCGGCAAAGATCCCTTTTGACGAAGATGGCGATCCCCGCGGCAAGATCGGTGATGCGAGCGGGTTTTAAGATGGGACAGTATCTGACGTTTCAATTAAGATCCGAGTTGTTTGGTATTCCGATTGGCGATGTTCGCGAGATTAATCAGCACGGCGAGGTGACTCCGGTCCCTCACGCGCCTGAATCCGTGAAGGGCGTAATGAATCTCCGTGGAAAAATCATTCCGGTCGTGAACTTAAGAGTTAAGTTCGGCATGGAAGAGCAGGAGATCACAAAAGAGAGTTGCATTATTGTGATCGACACGCTGTCAGGCCAAGTGGGAATCGTCGTCGACTCTGTTAAAGAGGTGATTGATCTTGCAGCGGAGCAGATTTCTGAGACTCCGGGCCTAACAAGCACCAACACCGGAAACCTTGTCAAAGGTGTCGGCAAACTAGAGCAGCATGTGGTTTTGTTAGTGGATGTGAAGTCGGCATTTGTCTCAGACCGTCTTGAGGAAATTCAAGAAGCCGCTTAGTACTATTTTAATATATTCAACCATCGCCCGTGTCCTTATCCCTTTTTTGGACGCGGGCGGTTTCATTTTTTTAAGACTCCGAACTGGGAACATATTTTTAGCCATCTTCGCTCTATGAGACTTGGCTGCTTGCTCACTTTGGTGCGGTCTCCGATAAGTTTGTACGTGGAACTCTCGATAAGTTTCAAAAGGGGATTGTCATGCGCGGCTTTAAATCGAATGCCGGATTCTCTCTTGCGTCTGTTTTGGTGGGTGTAGGTATAGTCTCAGTGGTGGCTCTAGCGATTGCTGCCACCGTCACAGGGGGCATCGATGGCATGTCTCATATGCGCAACGTGGCTCTTGCTGAAGATATCTCGGGGCTGGTCTCGGGAATGCTCGGAGATCCTGATTACTGCGCACTTCATTTTAAAGGTAAAAAAATTGCCGGCTCCTTGCCAGCAACCATTGATAAAAACGTCGTCTTCAAGGACGTGACTCCGGCGGGAACGCTTGGCAATAATGAGATCATTACGGCCGGCAAGAAATATCAAAACGTTCTTCAGGTCGAGTCGATTGTTTTGAGTGCTGATAACACTCTCGGTGCCAATCGTTATTTGGGTTCGGTGAAGATGAGCTTGAAAGGCAGTACGGGCTACAATCTGTATTTCAATCGCAGCATCCCGTTGCAAATTGCAACTGATCCAGGTGGTAATATCACGGCCTGCAGCCGCGCTTCTGAAGTCGCTCATGGATCGCAGCAAGGCGTGTGGTCCGAGAACTGCGCTGACTTCGCCGCCAAAGGCTGGCCAAGCAAAGATGCCTGCATGAAAGACGGCCGTTGGCATATGGCATATTCTCACACCGCGGGCGGGGCTCCGACATTCAGTAACGTGAATACCTTGATCGGTTACATCGAAGAAGGGGCGCAGGTCAAAGTCCGATTGCCTCCCGGAGGTTTTGCCCCGGGCATCGACGGTTTTTATGAAAGCTGCGTTTCAACCATTCGTTACTCCGGCAAGCTGGCTTGCTTGAGCTCGTCTCGCGTGGGGATTCCGGATTGGAATACTCCGGTGATCGCAGGAATCGGCGGGGTCGTGTACTTCACGACGGGTATGCTCGTTTACAAGGAACCTTCAAGCTCAGTGAATGCACCCATGCAATGGTATGTGAAGTTCTAGCGGGAAAGCTTGCCCGCGCCGTTTGGTTTGGATACGATACTCTCAAAGGGAGTATTTATGAACGGCGCACATCTGCATTTGCTTGTAAACCATGTTTCTCTTTTCTGTATCTTTATCGGAGTCGCGGCTTTGATCTTTTCGATGATACGAAAATCAGCCGACCTTCGAGTTCTTGCGGTGGCACTTTTTGTGATCGCCGGCATTTTCGGTTGGATCGCGATGGAGACGGGCGAACAGGCTGAAGATATTCTTAAAACCCTCGATGCCGGTGTGAAGGTCTTTATTAAACCCCATGAGGAAGCGGCGGACTGGGCTTTCCGCTCTAGTATCTTGATCGCAGTTTTAGCGATCGCCACTGAGTGGGCTGCCCGCAAGAAACAAAAATGGTTTAAACCATTGCAATGGATTTTGCTCGTGGCGGCGATTCACGGCTCCACCGTGTTTGCAAGGACGTCTTACCTAGGTGGTGATATTCGTCACAGCGAAATCCGCGACCAAAACAGCAATCAGTGATAAGCCGACCATCGGAAGTGCGATTGCAAAGATCGCCATAATGGCAAGAATCACCAGGGGGCTTCGGCCCTCGACTTTGCGAGGTGCTCCGAGGCCACCCTTGGGGCGACGGCGCCACCACATCACGGTGCCACTCACGCAAAGTCCGATGAGTGCTAAGCACGCAATCAGTGCGAGCAACTGATTGAGCCAGCCAAAGACCAATCCTTGATGTAATGAAATTCCGTATTCAACCGTTTTTGCAAAAAGATTGTAGTCGGCATAGCTGACTTCTTCGACGACAGTGCCGCTGTATTGATCGATGTGAATCGTTCTTTCCAGGCGAGGATCGCCGGGGAACGAGGACAAAGTGAAGACTCCCATTTCATCCTGAGGGTAGGCGATTTTATATCCACCCGGCAGATTTTCTTTGCGCGCAATTTCTGTGACGCGATCAATGCTGATTTGATTTGCTGAGGCACTCTTCACGGACTTCTCATGCACATGAGCCGATGTCGGCATTGGCGCCGTTTCTGCGGCCCACGGAACCATTTGCTCTTGGCCCTTATTCAGTTCTGCTGTCAGCATCTTGGATTCAGGAGTTGAAGCAAATGCGTGGGGTGGAAAGCTATTCCAAACCTTCGCGTAGCGCTCACCCCAGAAGCCGGTCCATGGTAGGCCGGTGATAATGAGGAAACTAATAAGGATCGCCGTGTATAACCCGAGGCAGGCGTGAAGGTCGCGCCAGAAAATGCGCGAGCCGCCATTCCAGCGTGGCAACCAAACTCCCCAGAATTTCTGACCGCGAGGCCACCACAGGTAAAGGCCACTGCAAATCAAAATCAAACCCCAGCATGCGACGGTTTCAACCAGGCGATCGCCGATCGTGCCAGCGAGAAGTTCGCCGTGGATTTTCTTAACCACGTTTTGGTAGTAGCTCGCTTCATCGCGCATGCCGAGCACTTGGCCGTCGTGAGGATTGACGTAGACATTGAATTTCTGACCCAAGTCCGACATGCCGATCGCAGCGCTGCTTTCAGTTGTCGCGGGCGCAAAATAACTTTCAACCGTGGCAGACGGGTAAGCGGCTTTGGCTTTCTGCACAATTTCAGAATCAGCGAGTGTGTTCGTGGCGGGTGCTACTTTTAAGAGTTGCGGATAAACCAAAGGATCGAGCTGCGGCTTAAACAAGTAAATGCTGCCAGTGACGGCCAGAATGAGCATAAAAGGAATGACGAGAAGGCCCGCATAGAAATGCCATCTCCAGATGCGTGCATACAGCTTATTTTTTTTCACGATAACTCCCGATACCCAGAAACTAACAGGAACGGCGGGGAAAGCAATGTTTCACTGAGTGAGAAATTCGTGAAACACTGGAAAACAGATAAGGCCGCTGCAGAGTGTGATTGATCGGGAAGTTTGTTCAGACTAGGCTGAATATTCCAAGGAAGGTCATGATGAAACAGTTTGTTCTATTTTTGGCGGTGGTTTTTTCTTTAAACGCGCAGGCGGCAATTAAAATCGCGATCACGGTGGATGATATTCCGGCGCATGGAAATCTTCCAAAGGGCATGACTCGCTATGAAATCGCTAAACAGTACGTCGATATTCTGAAAAAGCACAAAGTCCCGGGGGTCTACGCCTTCGTGAACAAAGGCCGCGGTGATGACTCCGAGGATTCACTTAAAGCCATCAAGGTGTGGCAGGACGCCGGTTATACTTTGGGGAATCACACCTGGGATCATCCGAGCCTGAATAAGAATCCGGCAGACGTTTTCATCAAGGCGATTGATTTGAATGACGAGTACTTAAAAGGCGTCAGCGGCAAAGCAGATTGGAAGTACTTCCGTTATCCGAACTTGCACGAAGGCGATACCCTAGAAAAGCGCAATGCAGTTCGCGCTCATCTTAAAGAGAAGGGTTACAAGATCGCGCAAGTGACTATCGACTTCAATGACTGGGCTTGGAACAACCCCTACGCACGCTGCCTGGAAAAGAACGATAAGAAATCCATCGAGTGGCTGAAAGAGTCTTACTTACAAAATGCCACGGACAATATGTTGCACTCCGAAGAAGTGTCGAAGAAGGTTTTCAAAAAACAAATTCCCCACATTCTCTTGATGCACGTCGGAGCTTTGGACATTCAAGTGCTAGATCAAATGCTCACGAACTACGAAAAGAAAGGCGTTGAATTCATTCCGCTTGCTGAAGCGGTGAAGGATCCGATTTACGAAATCGATCCCGGCGTGACACTCAAGTGGGGCGGCGAGCTTCAGTATCAAGTTCTGCGCGGCAGCGGTAAAACGATCAAAGACCTCGGCATGCAACCTTTTGACGAGTTTCCTGAAGACAAGCTGAATAAGATTTGTATGTAGTCGCCGCTTAAGCAGCTTTCTTCGAAGTCTCTGGTTTGCTCGTGAATCTGTATCCTGCGCGCGGCACGGATTGGATGCAACCTGAATAGGTTTTGAGCTTCTGGCGAATCGTGTAGATATGAGTATCCACAGTTCTGTCGGTGACATTTGCAGCCTGGCCCCACACGGCATCTAAAAGCTGCTCGCGGCTCAAGACTTGGTCTTCGTGTCGAAGCAGGTACGAAAAGAGTTTGAACTCCATCGTTTTTAATTCGAGATCCGTTTCCCCCGTGTCTGTGACGAGGAAGATTTTCTGTTGCAGGGCTTGAAGGCGGAACGGGCCCACACGGAGGACGTCGTTGTGTTCAAGCGAATGACTCACATTGCGCAGGCGAGCTTCAACGCGGGCTTGGAATTCCAAAGGATCAATGGGTTTTACGATATAATCGTCAGCGCCCAAAGTCAGGCCCATCACCTTGTCTGTTGTTTGACCGCGGCCGGACAGAAAAATCACGGAAGTGTTGCGATGGCGTTCTTCGAGTTTGATTTGTGCGCAGATTTTAAAGCCGTCGCCGTCAGGCAGCTCGACATCCAAAATGAGCAAGGAATAGGTTTGCTTTGCAAGTTCTTGCAAAGCCTCGGCAACCGTCGAAACGATCTTCAGATCGAATTTTCTTTTCAACGCCGCCGCGACGATCACTTGAACGTCCGCGGAGTCTTCAACTAAAAGAATACGATGGGTGTTCATGCTCTTCCCTCAACTTTTTTTTCGACGGATTTTTTCGAAAACTCGAGGCTGGGTTTGTGGAATCACCCAAAGGCCAGGTCTGGGAGGCAAAAAAGCAGGACCCGCGTAAGGACTAGAAAGGCCTTTCTTGAGCCCATTCCAACTTAAATCACGACAGCTTTAAACCGAAAAGAAGCAGAGTCAAATAGCGGAGTTAGAAGTTGGAAAAGAACATTCGCAAGATCGCAACACAGAGCCACTGGGTGAGCTCTTTTATTCTGTTACTAATTACGAGTCTCGTGGTTGGTTCCAGTCTGTATTCGCAACTTTCAATCCGTCATATCGAAGAACGCACCGGAGAGCGGGCCCGCGCGCGCCAAGCAGTGGTGGAGCTTGAAACTCTGCATTCCAAAATTAAGGATGCTGAAACCGGCGAACGTGGTTATATCATTACCGGCCGAGAAACATATCTGACACCCTATGAATCGGCTCAGTTTAGCATACCGAACCAAATTCAACGCCTCAAAGAAAGTTTAAAATCACAGCCAGATCAAGTCGGTCGTTTGATGGCGCTGGAACCGCTTATTGAAATGAAGCTCAATGAGCTGAATGATGCGGTTGAAGCCCGTCGGACGAAAGGTTTTGAAGCAGCCAAGAAGATCGTTCAGACGGACCGTGGCGCGACCCTGATGGAAAGAATTCGTGAGATCATCAGCGAAATGGAACGCACGCAGATGGATATCGTCGCCGGGCTGAATATTGAAACGAGCAAGGTTCTGCGTATTCATATGGAGATCGTCCTTGCCAGCAGTTTTGCTTCGATCTGCTTTTTTGTGATTGCAATCTTCTTGGTTCAGATGGCCCACCGCCGCCGCATGCGGGTGGAAGGCGAGCTGAAAGAAAGCAATGTTCAGCTTGAAGCGCAGAGTGAAAACTTAAAAGCCATCAATCGCATGCAAAACCGTCTCGGGATGGCTGGACTTGAAACCAAAGAGATCATGGAGCTCATCGTTCGCGAGGCCGCGCAGCTGACCTCGGCCGATGGTGCGATCATCGAAATGCTTGAAGGCGACGAATTGGTTTATCGCTTTGCCAGTGGTCTCGGAAAACCTCATCACGGTTTAAGAATTAAAATGCAAGGCAGCTTCTCGGGCTTGGCCTTTGCGCAGGACCGCCTTTTAATATGCTACGACACTGAAAGCGACGCACGTGTAAACCGCGAGGCCTGCCGCAAGACGAATGTGCGCTCGATGATGGTGGCGCCGATTTCTCATAATAATCAAAGTATCGGGGTTCTGAAAGTGGCGGCCTCAGAAGCCCATCGTTTCGGCGAAGCTCAGAAGCGTTCTTTGGAACTGATGATGAGTTTGCTTTCGGCGACTCTGGGCCGTGCGCACGAGTTTGCCGAAAAGAACAAGGCCAAAGAAGAAGCCGAAGCGGCTTCGAAGGTCAAAGCTCAGTTCTTGGCAAATATGAGTCACGAAATTCGCACCCCGCTCAACGGCATTCTCGGCATGACTCACTTGCTGATGAAAACCCCGCTGTCGGAGGAGCAATCTGATTTGACGCGCACACTGCAACAGTCGGGTGATTCGCTCTTATCCCTCGTAAATGACATTCTCGATTTTTCGAAGATCGAAGCCGGCAAGTTGGAAATGGAAGAACTCGATTTTGATATCGTCAGCACTTTGCAGGACGTGACAAAGTCCTTCCGCTACGGCGCGCAGATGAAGGGGATTGAGCTCCATCTAGATATTGATAAAAAGCTTCCGCTTTATGTGAAAGGGGATCCGTACCGCCTGCGCCAGATTTTGAATAACTTGATCGGAAATGCGATCAAGTTTACGAACAAAGGGGCCGTGAGTATTAAGGCCGTTTGCGAGCACGAAAATGCCGATGTGGCAGAATTGAAATTCTCCATTAAGGACTCGGGGATCGGTATTCCGGCAAAGCTCTTGCCGCAGCTTTTTACTGAATTCCATCAGGCAGATTCTTCGACGAAACGAAAGTTCGGTGGCACCGGTTTGGGTCTTTCGATTTCTAAAAGACTGGCAGAGCGCATGGGCGGTACCATCGGTGTTGAAAGCCGTGAAGGCGAAGGTTCGAACTTCTGGTTTACGGTCCGCTTTAAAGCCGGTGTAAAACCTCAGGATCTGCACTCAGCAGCCGACAGCGTGAGACCCCTGAAGGTCGATACGAATATCCGTATTCTGATTGCCGAAGACAATCCGGTGAATCAAATGATCAGTTTGAAACTCGTCAAACACATGGGTTTCCATGCCGATGCCGTTGCGAGCGGTAAGGAAGCTCTGGATGCTTTGAATGAGCGTCCTTATGACCTGATTTTAATGGACTGTCAGATGCCGATCATGGACGGCTATGAAGCGACCCTGGCGATTCGTGCAAGTAAAACTCTGCCGAATCCGCAGATCACCATCATTGCCATGACCGCGAACGCGATGGATGGTGATCGCGAACAGTGTTTGAAAGTGGGAATGAATGATTACATCTCAAAACCAATTACACCCAATGCACTGCAAGCGGTTTTGATGAAGTGGACCCAGAAGCAGAAGGCGGCTTAATGAAAACACCGGTTATCGATAAATCCGTTTGGGAGGGTCTTCGTGAATTCGAAAAAGCAGAAGGCTCTGAGGGCTTCTTTACAGAATTGTTGAGCACGGTCCTCACAGCGTCAACGACCCATATGCAAGGGCTTCTTGCGGCCTCAGCCGCCGGAGATGTCGCTAAAACCCGTCATTATTCTCATTCATTGAAGTCCACCTGTGCTTCACTGGGGGCTGCGGGCCTTTCTGCTCAATTTGCCGAGATCGAAGCCGGCTGCCGGGCCACGCCGCCGGTGATGGATGCGGGCAAAGTCACGGCCGCCCAACAGGTGTTTCAGGTCTTTTATAAAGAAGTCCAAGAAGAGTACGATCGCCTGACAAAGAGTGCCGCCTGAATGAAAATCTTTGCAGACCTCGCCACGGATGTTGAAGCCCAATGGAGCAAAGCCGCTCACAGCTTGGCAGCTTTTCCCGAAATAGCCACCACAGCGCTGAAGGATTTCAAATACCGTCTCTCGAAAGATGAGTTTGATAAGGCTCTGTCTGAGTGGTTATTGCAGACCAAGCCTCTGCCTGAGCAGATCAATGTGCATAATACTTTCGGCCAACCTCCGGTGACGGTTTTCAATAATGGCCGCTTCGTTGTTGATATTTATATTTGGCTCAACTTCGACACCTCCATTCATAGCCATGGATTCCGCGGAGCCTTCAAAGTTCTGCACGGAAAATCGCTGCAAGAGGATTTTAAACCAAAGACTTTAAAAACATACGCACCGGATACAGAGCAGACGGAACTGGGCACACCAGAAATGAGTTTACTGTTCCCGGGGGATGTGCGCACCATTGCGCCGGGAAAAGATCTCACGCATCGAGTGATTCACTTGGAAAATCCCACGGTCACACTCTGTGTAAAGACGATTAATGAGCCGTCTTTGCGTCAATGGAATTACTTTCCAAACGGCCTGGCGATTCAGAAGCGATCGATTTCCGGCGGACTCGTTAAGTCGCTTTATTACTTTCAGTATTTGATGGGACAAAATCCTACGACAGGGATGAAGTTCCTGAGTCAGCTCCTGGATCAAACGGATCTTTCGCTGCAGATGAATCTTTGCGAGGAGATTTCCGGCGGCGCCTACAGCTTGAATGAGGGGATGGCCGAGTTTATTTTAGATCAGGTGTATCAACGCCATTCAGAGACGGAATGGTTTAAAAACTATGAACAGCTGATGGAGCTTGCCGAGGCGGAACTTCATTTTGAGCACACCGACGTGGCGTCGGAGCGATTGCTGGCTCATTTTGTGAATTGTAAGTACTCGGCAGAGACGGCATTGCCGTTGCTGGCGGCTCTGGCCTCGGCGCCTTTTAGCGAAGACGATATGGAAGATCTGCTGGGGCGCTTGGTGGAAGATCCGCGTCTTTTTGGCAGCGGTGAAGGCCCGAATGAAGCTCAGGCCCTTAAGATTCGGGAATTTAAATAATCATTTCTTCTTTTTCTTGGTCATTTCGTATTTCCAATTGCGCGATTTGCCTTCGCTGATCCAATCGATGGAAGTCTCGATGCGCGCTTCGCGAGTTGGGTCTGTTTTCGCGCTCAAGATCCAATAGATATAGTCTTTGCGTTTAGAAGGCGTAAAAGCATTGAAATTTTTAAGCGCCGTTGGATTTGCCCGTAAGGAATCCATTAAATCATTTGGCGGCTTTACGACGGTGGTGCGTTTCTCGCGCGGCGGGAGCTTCGTCGTCGGCTCATTGAAATGCATCGCAAGCTTTAAGTATTCGGCAAATTCTTTATCGGGCAAAAGATCTTCGACCATCGTCATCTTGCGCATGTGTTTCATGTGCGCTTTGGCCTTAGCCCCTTTTTTCTTTACGATCAGCGGAGTTTTCCAGAACACCACGGCGCAGTGCTTTTTAAAAGCCATCGTCGCGCAAAGAATGCGTCCTTGATAAAGATAAAACGGAGAGTTCCATTTCATCTCTTCAACGACTTGAGGACAGGTTTTATGAATCACCTTGCGCAGGTGCTTTAAGATCGGCTTTGCGAAGTCCGGTGATTTTTTAATGTATGCATCGATTTGGGGATTCTTTTTTGCCATGGATTTATTGTCGCCGGACTATGCTTGGATCGCAAGAATATGCGTGTCCAATGCTGCGGCATCCATTTTCTTCCAATTCGTGGCACTGCCAATTTGGACAGGCGAACTTTTATTGTTTGTGTCACCATAGCCAAGTTCTCCGGAGGAGTTAATGCCCCAGCCCCACAGAGTGCCGGTGGTTTTTATTGCAAAGGTGTTGCCTTCGCTGCCAGCGACCTCTTTCCAATCCGTCGCTGTTCCCACCTGAACAGGCGAGCTGCGGTTGATCACGTTGCCAGTGCCGAGCTGGCCGCTGCCGTTGGCACCCCAAGCCCACAGTGTCCCATTCGACATGATGCCCAGAGTGTGACTGACGCCAGCGGAAACTTTCAGCCACGTTCCTGCGCCGACTTGCACGGGCGAGCTGCGATGTGCGATATCGCCCAGTCCTAACGAACCACGGCCATTTTCTCCCCACGCCCACAGCGTGCCATCGGTCTTGATTCCGAAAGCACGAGCTCCGCAGCTGGAAATCTGGGCCCAGTCGGTGAGGGCTCCGACTTGAACCGGAGAACTGCGCGCTGCCGTTGTGCCAGAACCAAGTTGACCTGTGTCGTTCAAACCCCAGGACCAGAGAGTGCCGTTGGTTTTTATCGCGAAGCAATTATGATAAGCGCTGCGAATTGTGGCCCAGTCCGTGTCTGTTCCAAGTTGAGTGGGAGTGCTTTTCGCCGTTGAGTTGCCAAACCCCAGGGCTCCATCGGTACCACCGCCCCACGACCACAGCGAGCCATCGGTTTTTAGGGCGAGGCAATTGTAAGCCCCGAGCGAGATCGCGCTCCAGTCGGTGGCAGTTCCCACTTGCACTGGAGAACTTCGATAGGTCGCAGCGCCGGAGGTGCCGGCGCCCAATTGACCGACGTCGTTGGCGCCCCAGCTCCACAGAGTGCCGGGCTCTTTAATGGCCAGAGTAGTTGTTGTTCCGGTCGAAATATCGCGCCAGTTGCCGTCAGTGCCGATTTGTTTTGGCGCAGCCACATCGGTGGTCGTCCCATCCCCCAGCACGCCGGTCGCATTAGCGGCCCAGCCCCAAAGCGTCACAGGTGGAGTGTATTTTTTGAAGAATGCAAAGGGGATGAGTTGTGCGAAAATTTTCTCCGGGAAGAGAAACAATAAAAACGTCTGTAAAAATCTAGCCAAAAATTCGCGCCGATTCGCCATTAGTAGTCCTTACTTATTTTTAATAAATAAAGACTAGGGCGTCGTTCCGACTTCGTCCAAAACAGATCTCAAGTGGAAAATCAAAATGACACTGGACTTGTTTCGACGACTTGTAAGTGCTTGCAACGTCTGCGGAAAAAAAACTGAATTACCGATCATTTCCGATCGTTCTTATCGCCGGTCCGGTTTTGCGTAGCGATTTCGATCAAGGCTTTCAGGTGTTAGAGACCAACGCCCAGGCTTCGAAATATATCAGGCGAAAGGGTTTTCTTGGTGCTAATTTATTAAAAGAACTTCACTGAAAACGGAGACGTCCATGAGACTTGGTGCGGGTGCGATTCTGACTCTTTCGGCAATGTGTTTAGCGTGTACGACTTCAAAAGTTGCAACGACAACAGACACCAACTCCGAGCGCCAAGTGGCAAGTGGAGCTGCGAGCGAACCTGGGTGTGAAGTGCCAAGCTCTCTTACAGGAGAAGCCAAGCAAAATCTTTTTTTAGATTATCAGCGCCGATCCATTAACGAAGTGGCCACCCAAAGTAAAAGCCCGGCGATTTCTTCTGTCACCGTCGACGGTGTGACCCAAGGGCAGGACGGAGCGAATGAAAAGTATGTTCGCGAAGCATTCTATCCACAACACCGTTTGGGATTTGCGACAGAAGCTGTTCAAGCTACAGTGAAGTTCCTTGTGCCGGCAGTAAATGATTCCGTGGGCTATAAAAGCCTGCGCACGACCTTCTCAAGAAAGTGCGAGCTCTTTGAAGAACCGGCGGCAAAAAAGGTTCATGCGTTGGGATCCCTCGCAACAGCGCGCATGGTGGTTTACCCAAAACTAAAAACTCTCGATGCGAATGATAAAGTGACGGGCGAAACGGCAAATCCGTTTACGGGTTTATTGCAACCTCAAGGAAATGAAAACGGCATTCCGCTCCTCCTCAGAGTGTCTGTGGCAAATCCAGTCGCTGAAACCATCGAAGTCGGAAACAAATCTTTATTGCTCGAGTTCATTCCGGGATTGGGTTTAAAGTTCCTGATCGATGGTCAGCGCAGCGTCGACCTCGTTGCCATGGAATCTCTTGCAGGGCAAGGATCGGATCAGAATTATTTCAAATACGAATTCTCTCCGGACTTTTCAAAGCACGCGCCGTCAGGTTTCAATACCGCTGAGGGGGCAGAGAAAAAACAAATGATGGATAGATACGACAGAAATGCCGTGAACCACTATGTGATGAACCTTGTTGGAAAGAGATTCTTCCAGGTGATTCCGGATGTGACGGGGATTCCGCTGGATAAAATCGATCCACACTCAAACGCGGGCCCGCATCCGTTTGTGATTTCGATTCAGAGTCTCGCGCAAACAGACAGCAAGGGCCACGCCGTGGAGCCAGCAGCACAGAAGCGTCCATGGCGTTTGGTGTTTAAGCCGGCATTAGACAACTTGCCAGCGGCTCGTAAAGCCGCGGTCACAAGTTCTGCTCCTTATAAGCCAGGCAAAGTGGAAACGGATTTCCGTTACAAGCTGACATCGTTAAAGCCAAACGATCGCATGTACTATGTGATTGCAGAGACCGAAGCGAAGAAGAGATTTATCCTCGGCGAAATCGTATTGACGTCAGCACTGACGCCAAGTCCGTTTGCGGATAAGCTTTATTTTGTTCAGCATCAGCTGGATTTGCGTAAAACGACGTTTGCCAATTCTATTGTGAATCCTTAATTCAGATTTGCAGCCAGCAGGCAAATTTTCTCTGTCAACTCGTAGGACTTCACAAAAGATTGAAGTGGCAGAAACTCATACTTCGAATGAAAATTCAGAGCGCCGGTGAAGTAGTTAGGCGTTAAGATGCCCTTTGCAGAAAGGGCGGCGCCGTCGGTGCCACCGCGCATGGGAATGACTTTCGGTTCGACACCGATTTCTTTAAGGCCGGCAAAAATCAAATCAATGGCTCGGCGATCTTCGCCGATGGCGCTGCTGATATTGCTATAGGTATCGGTGATTTTCGTTGAAACTTGCGCTGTCGGATATTTGGCGGCGATGGTCTTTGTAACTTCTTCGATTTTCTTTTTTCGTGCAGCAAAGCTTTTGAGATCAAAATCACGAATAGAAGCGGTCAGCTTGGCTTCTTGTTGAGTGGCGTTCATGCCATTGAACCAGATATAGCCTTCGCGGCCGGCGGTGTTTTCGGGGGTTTCCGAGCGGTCAAAGTGACTGATAAAATCTTGCGCCATCAGGATCGGATTTACTAAGACACCTTTGGCGGACATAGGATGTGCGGTGACACCGGTGAAAGTCATATCGGCGGTGGCGGCATTGAAGTTTTCATAAACCACTTCACCGAGTTCGCAGCAATCAATGGTATAGGCAAAATCCACATCAAAGCGCGCAAGATCCAGAGCTTTAGCTCCGAGTAGTCCAATCTCTTCATCGGGGACAAAGGCAACGACGATATCGCCGTATTCCTGGTCGTTGCGCAGATTCGCAAGCAAGGTCATAACGACGGTGACGGCGGCTTTGTTGTCAGCGCCGAGGACGCTGGTGCCGTCACTGAAAATGATTTGCTGACCTTTATAGGGAAGGATCTCAGGATGTTCGGAAACGCGCAGCCAGATGTTTTCTTTTTGATTCAGGCAAACGTCGTCACCGGTGAAGGTAAGGATCTGCGGATGAATATGGGGACTAAGGCCCACGTCGACGGTATCGATGTGGGTGATGAACCCAATACGGGGGCCGCCTTTTTTAGTTCCGGGCTTAACGGCGGTGACGGTAGCGTGTTGGTCGATCTTGATGTCTTTGAGCCCGAGAGCTTTGAGTTCTTCCGCGAGAAGTTCCGCGAGCTTTTGCTGACCCGGGGTGCTTGGGAGGTTAGCGATGTTGTCATCGCTCTGTGAGCTCACGGCTAGATAGCGGAAGAAGCGTTCGGTGAGTTGTTTTTCTAGTGAAGTTGTAGATTTCATCCGTTACATCGTTACAAGAATGAACGGATTTATCAATGCCTAGTATTAAAATACATTTCCAATTTGTCAGCGACGTCAGGTCGATCCAGGAAGTCAAATTTCTGTGGCTCAGGCTTTCTTGCGGGCTCCTCGCGTAAAGGACTGTGTGGATATGTGGTGAAAACAACCAAGCAGGTAATGCCGGCCATAACGAGTGTAGCTATGTAGATGGGCTCTGAGAGGATGCTTTTCATTGCATCTTTCATATTAGTATTTTCTTGAGAAGAACGTCCAAATCTTTATAAATACGTATTAGTTTGATACGAATTTCTAATTCCATAGTTCATTAGGTTTTAGTCTCTTATTATATGTATGCAGCAACCTAACAACTTATTGATGGGAGATGGTAAATTTATGAGTAGATTTTTAGTAAGGTCCATTCTTGCTTCCGCTATGGTATTTGGAGTGACTGTGGAGGCAAACGCTCGCGGTGGTGGCGGGCATCACAGCAGCGCGTCCTCATATTCCCATTCGTATTCAAACCCGAGGTCAGTTCATGTGAACGGATATACAAAGAAAGACGGAACCTACGTAGCTCCGCACGAACGATCAGCGCCTAACAATACAAAACTTGATAACTGGTCACACAAAGGAAATGTGAATCCTTACACCGGCGAAGTTGGTACTAAAGAAGACTAGTTCAAAAAATAAGGCCGTGAAAAAATCACGGCCATTTCTCTTTGTAAGTATGAAATCATTGTTCTAAAGTCCTCATCGAAAAAACTAAGACTCCGATGCCATAATTTTGCCAAAAGAAAAAATGTATTTATACCTTCGTTTCAGAAAGACACGATGTAAAATCATCGCATCATTAATCATCGAACATCTTTCTAAGATGATGGATGCTCGATCGTGTCCTTAGAATTTTTGAAATCAGGAAAACATTGAGTAAATCAAGTTAAACAATATAACTTTAGTCTGGGCAGCACCCTCCGATAAGTTAAACAAATTAAGTTTGATCTTATCTATAAAGAGGATGCAACCGTGGCACGTACGATCTTGCACAAAGTAATCTCCTTATCTTCAACTAAAACCAGTCTCGCATTCATGGCAGCAGCGACCATTGGCGGTGGCGCATTTATGGTTTATCAGGCCAAATATGCAACGCCTGTGGACTCCAAAGTTTTGGCGTCAAACTCACCTGAGAATGCGTTAAGACATCAGCCGATCCTCAAGCCGGAAGATGCTAAATTTATTCAAGGCTTAATGCCGACGCTTCAGTCGCAAGCGGCGCATGATCCAAATGCGATGTTGCTGGCGAAGGTGATGGAGTTCGGCGAAAAATATCGTACAGCTCAGAATGCGACAGATGCGAATGCGAAAACTCTCGCGGTCGCGACGGTTCGGTCTACATCAGCAAGTCTTAAGGCGGCCATAGATGCGATTTCTCGCCAACCTAAATTAGCTAAAGCTGTCAAACCTGAATTGCTCGATCTTGCTAAGCAAGCAGTAACGCTGGCTTCAAATATTTCAAGTTCAGAAAAGATGGCCGTATTACCGGCTATACTTGATTTTAAAGTTGTGCCAGGACTTGAGGGATCGAAAAAAGATGAGTGGCATGGAAGTTCGTATAGTTACGGAGGAGGAAAGTTTCGCGGAAAAGCGCTGTTTAACCCTCCACCAGTTGTTCCTGCAGCTGCTCAGGCTGCGGCTATAGCGACAGTAACTTGTACACCTGTAAACCTTGTTGATCCATCGCCAACAGGTGAAGCGTTGACGGGAAGCGACCTCTATACTGAGCGAAGTACCGAGGTCATGGCAGCAGCACAACAACTCAGCTCGCCAGAGGCCGTGTTTGCGTTTGTCCGTGATCAAATTCAATTTATCCCGCATTTTGGTGCGACACAAACTGCGACCCAGGTTATTCAATCTGGAACCGGTTCGTCTGCTGATAAAGCGACGCTTCTGATTGCTTTGTTACGCGCTAAAAATATTCCGGCCCACTATGTGATGGGTGAAGTCTTCCTTAATAGCCATGATACCAACAGTGTGTTTCATGTTGTTGGTGATAAGCCAATTTACTGGGCGTTTCATGAGCTTCTGGCTGAGTATTTCCAAGACTCCAATGGCAACTTTGATTTAAATCGCATCGCTCACAGCGAAAATGGACAAAACATTTATCACTTGCCGCAAGTGTGGGTGCGCGCCTACATCGACGGCAAATGGTTGCAATTGGATCCAATGTCTTTGCCACATGATTTAAGCCTTGGCAAAATCACTCAGATTCCGATTGGTGATTCGACTAACGAATGGCTTTTCTTACCGGATGCCAACGGACTCTATGTTAAAAACTATAGTTTAACTGATGAGCTTATGCGCCGTGGAAATAGTGCTGTCCGTGGTGTGCTTGGCGCAAATGCGAGCCTTTCAGATATCGGTATTATCGATAACGGTGCGATGATTGTGCCGGCTTCTAGTAAGCTGCTACAAAACCTACCCGGAGTCCGCCAGCCTTGCATTTATGAGCAAGCAAACAGTATTCCAAATAGCTATCAGTACTTTTCAGAACTTCGTTTGGGTCATGAGGGCGATACCACTTACTCTTTATTAAGAGTAAAAATGCCTTCACCAAAAATTCGTGATCTGCCATTGGCTATTTCACATACGACAGGTGTCATTGGCCAAAGTAGCAGTCAGGCTGATGGCAATCTGCAAATTCGCCTCGGCGATCAGATCCTTGCGTCAACACCGATGGCTTTCAAAGATGCCTATGATTACATTCACTATTTCCGTGACCCAGAGAAATACTATAAGTCTGTAGATTTCCGCAAATGGCAAGGACGTGCAGGTCAAGTGCAAGTCATAAATCGCTTTATGTCGCCTGTGAACCAAGCCGAAATCAACCGCGAAGTTCAGCGCATTCAAGCTTTAAGAGCAAATCCAGCAACAAGACGCCAAGAAATCATGACGGGTCTTTTGCGTTTGGCTGCTCAGATGAATATGCTACGTAACGGTGAATCTGAACGGGACATGCACCGCCTTCGAGCAACAGGCGGCACAGGTATGTATGCGTTTACGGCATCTAGTGCTGTTTCCCGTGTCATTGCTGCTGGCGATCGTGCTCTTGGCGTGATTCCATCAGGAGTGTATATCGACGAGTCAGGGCAATTCCGCGATTATCCTGCCGCCGGTGACTATGCTAGCCTTGCTAATTACCAAAACTTTATGCAGGCACGTAATGATCTTGCATTAACAGCTTCTGGAGTTGAGGCCGAGGTTTGGGAAGAACTTTACGGCGTGCCTTCAATGTCTGCAATCCGCGTTTTACAAAAAGCCTCTGAGATCAACGCGCAGACACCGGGTTCATATAAATTTATTAAAAATGTGCCACTGACGACGGCCAATCGTCCAAGCATCATCGCACAACTTGGCCCAGGCATGCTTGAGCAGGTAGATTTCTTAGATAGCTACATCAACACGAATAAGAGGATGTACAGTTTAACGGATTCACTCACTTTGCCTTCGGGTTGGGTGGGTGTTGCCATTGTGCTTGCAACGGATACACCAAGTGACTATCACCATGTCTTTATCACTCAGTACACCCAAGCAGCTGCAGGCTCAGACTTGCCAGCGCCTTTGCCATCAGATCAACAAAACCTTGATCTATTGGCGCCAGATCAAACTTTGGCTGCGGCAAATACAGCAGTGGTGTCAGCCGGCACCTCTAGTGAAGGATCAACCTCTGGTGGTTCGTCAATTGTTACAGCCGGAGGCGGATCAAATGCTGCATCTCCAACTTTAGCATCAGATGCACCGGCAGGTGATGGGCAGGGTTCTCCATCTGACAATACTGGGGCCACTTGTCCGAGTCCCGTTGACGTGGGCACAGGGGCTATGTGGCATCAATTGACTGACTTTAAACTGATGGGTCGTACACCTGAAACGAATATCGTTTATCAACGCACCTACCTTGCGCGCCCATTTGTGGCAAGCAAAGTGCTTGGTCCAAACTGGCATGACAACTGGCGAACACACATGTACCTCGCAAACCCGGCGAAGTATCCAGCTGGAAGCGTCTTCTGGCTTGATGAAAACGGGGGTTCGTGGATTTATCAAAAAAGTTCTAACGGAAGCTTTACTCTTCCTCCGGGACAGTTTGCGACTTTGAGTGAATTTAGTGACCGCTACGAACTTCGCAAAAAAGGCGGCGTCGTACTTACGTTCTCTCGCTCGAATGCGGCTCCTTTTGGTAGTCTCACGCAAATTACCGATCCTCATGGCGAAAAAATTGTTCTCAGCTATGGCTCCAATCAATTGCTCTCGCGCATCTATAACTCATTTACTGGTGGAGTGAGCTTTACTTACGATGCGCAAAACCGTGTAATTCAGATTCTCCGTGAACGTGAGAACTTCGTCTATACTTACACTTACGGGGCTGATGGTAAGCTTTCGAAATCAACTGACTTTACCGGAAGAAGTTACACCTATGAGTACAATCAAGGCCAAGTAGGTACTTTGGCCAACGGTCTTATGTCAGTATTGACGGACCCCCTCGGAAGAAAAATTAATTTCTCATACTATGATAATGGTAAAGTCTTTGAGCAGGTCGAGCCGGGGAATGCCCATCGCAGTTATTTCTACTCGCCATTCCTAGGTGATATTAATACCCGCGTTCTTGATACCGATGGTGAGTCGACGGACTACCGTTTTGACAGTAATTTCCGTCTCACTGAGATTATGGCGGCTGACGGTGGACGAATTGCGCAAGTTTGGGATAACTCCAATCAGCTTGCACAAAAAATCGATGAGCTCGGCTATGTGACACAGATGCAGTACGATGCACGTGGAAACATGATCAGTCTCCAACGTCCGAATGATCTCCAGCCAACGACGATGACGTACGATGCGACTTTTGATAAGCTGCAGTCTATTGCGCCGCTTGCGGGCTCTCCGCTCAATTACACGATTGATTCGGCTAAGGGCGATGTGCTTAAGATTCAACGTTCGGATGGCAGCAAGCTTTTAAGCCTCTCGATGGCCTACGATAAATTTGGCCATGCTATTCAATTTACGAATGATCGCGGCAGCTTTGCTAACCAGACTGATGCCGATGGTTTGCTGACAAGAGTTTTCGACTCCCGTAATCCTGAAACACGCACTTACGATTCACGCCACCGCTTGGTTCGTCGTAAGTTCAGCTCAGGCCGCGTACTGTCTATTCAGTACGATAATTTGGATCGCGTGACCCGCGTTGACGACTCCGCAGGTCCAAGCGTCATCAATGTTTACGATGCTGGTGATCGCCTCGTATCAAGAACAGTGACTGATGGTGTGACTTCACAAATCACAAAATATACCTGGGACGATCGCGATCGTATTAGCTCTGTGACAGATTCCCTGGGACGCATTACTAAGTATGGTTATGGCTTTGCCAACCTTGGCTGTCGTCAGAATGATAGACCAACATCAATCACAGATCCTATGGGACGTGTGACAACCCTTGAATACGATTCTCGCAATAGACTTGTAAGAAAGGTGTCTGCGATTGGTGCCGTCACACGATATGAATACAATATGCGTGGCGATCTGATTGCATTGACAGACGCTGTCGGCAACCGCACGACTTACACACGCGACGGCAACGGCCGTGTCGTTCAGAGCTTAGAGCCTGTGACGATCACCAACAGTGATGGTTCGTCAACGTCGACATTAAAAGAAATCAAGTATCAGTACGATGCCGCGGGCAGAGTCGTGCGTGAATCCTCGGGCTTGCAGGGTTCAGCGGCGGTATTAAGCGTGCGTGAATTCAAATATGACGTTATGGGACGCTTGATTTCCCGTGTAATGAAGAAGGAAAAGAATGGCACCGTACTTGAAGTGCAAGATAGTTCAAACTTTGCTTATCAAAGTCAGCTTTTACCAGAGCAGTTAAAATCCGCTTATAACGGGGTTGCGCTGAATGAGTTTAACAATGAGGCTCTGCCTCCTTATAGCCTCGTAGCGTTCTCGCAAAAAGCTGCTCAAGCGGGTAATCCTCTTAGTTTGATCGAGGGTGAATATGCTATCTCGGCGGCACAGAGTGCTGATATCGCATCCATTGCTCAAAAAGGTAAAAATCCGTTTGTTGTCGCTGATTACGACAGCGCGGGACGTATGCAGCATATGCGCGGAGTTCTCAGTGGCAATGATTTAGAGTTTGCATTGAGCTATGATTCTTACGGCCGCAAGTCAGCTGTTTATGCTGATGACCGCCTGGTTACTAAATTTAGCTATGACATTGCCAATCAGTTAACAAGCCTTGCTTACCGCGACAACGCGGCAGAGTTAAATGAATCATTGGCCTATAATCTCAACGGAAATATCACTGAACGCCGTCATAACTCAGGCAGTTTGACTTATGCGTATGATGAAGCAGACCGTTTGATTTCAGCAAACGGACTCCGCGGCGGGATTAGTCAGGCTTTGCAATACGATCTTAACGGCAACCACACCTTTGACTCTTTCACAGGCCAAGGACAGTTCGCTACGAACCAAATATTGGCGGATCAACTGCACTCATTTGCTTCGGATGCGGAGGGTAGTGGTAATTTGGTTGCGGAGACTGACGTGAATAGAACTTATCAGGACAGATTCACTTACCGGGTCGATGGCAAGTTGTCGGGTTTCGAACGAGTTCTTGGCGCGACTCCGAACGATGATGACTTTGACGACAATCATCGTCACTCGGATTTCTGTAATCATGATCACGACAACGTCAACCGTATCCGCGGTCAGTCTGCGCAGTACTTCTTTGATGCTTTGGGAAGACGGGTGGCTAAGAAGATTCAGATCAAAGCTAAGGGTAAAGTAGCCTCTAGTTTCATCCAGAGCTATTTGTATCTGGGTAATCGTGAGCAGATCTTAATGGCGAAGGCTGGAGATGGTGATTTATCGCTGTACCTAGATCGTCAAGGTGCCGATGCTGGCATGGATGAGCACCTTGGAGAGGTAAGCTCTAATAGTAGTAAAGCATATCAAGCCGATCATCAAGGTTCCGTATTGAATTCAACCGCAGCTGCTGGTGCTCGAGCTTATACGCCATTTGGAGCAAGTTTCTCAGTTGTTAATTCGATAAACCGTCACTCAGAACCAGTGGTGTACGGATATACCGGTCGCGAGTACGATATTGAATCTGGAAAGTACTATTATCGTGCTCGTCAGTATGATCCTTTGGCTGGGAGATTCTTAAGTAAAGATCCGATTGGCTTTGAAGGTGGCGATTCGAATTTATATGGGTATGTTTCAAACGATCCAATAAATTTCATTGATCCGCAAGGATTAAACAAAGATGATATTAATTCTGCAATTAAGATTGTTCAGACTGCTATGGGAAGTAAATTAAAAGGGGTAAAATTTGTGACTGGCGAGTTGGAGCCTGGTACTCTTGGCGAATATGATCCGGTGACAAAAACAATCACAATTTCTGAAGTTTTCGATATGAATAGTGGTTCGTTATCGAATTCAAGTGCGGAAGCGCTACTTCAAGTTGTATTTCATGAGGCGTTGCACACGGGACAAAGCTATTCGGACTCTACTCTTCAGCTTTATCAAGACGTATTAGCAACTATAAAAGCCGGTGAGTATGACACTGGTGCTATTCACAAAGGGCTAGACAATCAAGCTTTAGATTATGCGAAAAAATACATGGATTTTTACAATCAGCTCAGGAAATCTCCTGGTTGCCCATCACCCGGTTCAATGAAGTGAAAGGTTTTTTAGTGTGAAAAAATACATTGGTGGCATATTCTTAATATTAGTACTTCTCATTGGTACAAGAGCTATGACTCAGCGAGGCCCAATGGAGCCTCGCCAAGAAAAAAAAGCAACCGTTATTATTTTGGAGCAGTTGGAATCTGCTTTGGTTGCATACAAGAAAGATTGTGGGAAGTTTCCCACTCAGAGTGAAGGATTAAAAGCTCTGGTGGAGCCAAATGGATCTTGCCAAGGAAAGAGTATGCATTGGCCTTATTTTAAAAAGTTTCCGGTAGACGGTTCGGGGAAGGCATTCGAGTATCTAAATGATGGTAAAAAAATTCGTGTTGGAACGAACGAAGATCAAATAAAGGCTGGTCATAACTTGTATTTTGAGTGTGAAATCGAGTCGAGCCAATGTAAGAATTCCTTCTGAGCGGTTTTCAAAAGGTTAAGGCAGTGAAAATTTCACAGATCTTTCGGTTTTTTTAATGCATAGAGCAAGAAGATTTAAAATCCTCGTCGATGAACTAAGATCCGACTAAGCAGAAAAGAGAGAATAAGGTGCGTATAGTTATAATGATGCTTTCTTTTTTTCTTTTAAATGCAGCCAATGCTGAGATTCGCATCGATACCTTATCAAACAATCAATGGCTTTCAGGAAGTGAAGGAAAAAAAGATATCGTAGTAAGCGGTTCTGTAGAGAAAAAATTTGCCGATTCTAATATTAAACTGGTTATTCTTTCTGTCGGTACCGGCGATGGGAAATCAGTTTCCGCTAAAATTGCTAAAGACGGAAAGTTTAAGCTGACCTTTGATCAGAGTGAATTAGCTTTAAATGGTGAAAGCAAGCTCAAGTTTTCAGTGCATGATGGAAAGAAAACCGCCGAAGAAAAAACTATTAGTGTTTTTTGCTGCTCTGCTGAAAAGTATGGATTCATTAAAGAGATAAGTTCAAAAATCGATCAAAATATCGAAGCCAAGATGCCCGTCACTGAAATTGATATGGCCGGTGTTTTTATTCCTAGTAAAAGCACAAGTGAGAAATCTCATATCACGATAGTTCCAACAAGAATTGATACAGAGGTCGACACAGAAAAGTTCATTCTTTTGGGCGCTTTGACCCGATTTAATATTGAGAACCTTTCCACATGGAAAGGCGTTGAGTTCAAACTCTTAGCTAAGACAAATCTTCCTAGAGAAGGTTCAGGCATACCCATCCCAGTAAAAGACTGGGAGTTCAAGAATGGTCGTAAATGGAATGAGATCGACCTCAAGAAGAGCAAAGTGTTGATCTTGGCCTTTGATGAAAATACTCAAGGGTGGAAGGAAATCAATCCAACTAAGATCGATGGGAAAGTGATTTACTTTAATATTCCGGAACATAATAGTTTTAATCTCGTATTTGTCCCGGTCGTTGTAAAATAAGTAATATAATGCCGTCTTGGACGAGTAAGAACAAAAACTAATATTATGAAATTCTATCTAACATACTTCCTTCTATTTTTTCTCGGATTTAATCTTAAAGCTCTTACATTAGGTGCAGAGAGTGCGCGGATGAGAGCTACGATGAAGGGCCTACCCCGGCCACCCCATGCTTTCTGGGAAACTCTTCCTGCGAGACTTGCCCCTTTCTTAATTATCATTGTGATGATAGTCATGTTGATTGTTGACTGGCGAAAAGGCAGATCTTCTTTAAAGAAAGTATTTTTCTTAACATTTTTCCTGGCTTTTCTATTCTTATTTTCTCTTGTAGTCGTTTAGTTAAAATAAAAAAGGCTGCGTAGTTCGCAGCCCTTTCGTTGCTACTGATAGTACTCAGTAACTTCGATGTAGCCACTTCCTCCAGCGCCGCCTGCGTAGCCGCTTGTGCCCGCAGAACCACCTGAACCGCCTGCTCCTACGGAGTAAGTGTAAGATGAAGCTGGGCTTGCAATAGTAGCTTCGACATAGCCACCAGAAGATCCTCCTGGGCCACCAACTGAACCAGTCGCGCTAGATGGGCCACCACCGCCGCCGCCACCAGATCCGGTGTTGGCAGCTGCAGAAGAGCCGGCACCATTAGAACCGCCAGAGCCTGCTCCACCAAATGGAGAAACTCCTCCCATGCCGCCGCCTGAATATTCATTGTTTGCGGATTGGTAGCTAACGCCGGCACCATATCCGCCACGTGTGGCTTTACAGTCCGTAATTGTTCCGCAAGTTGCTGTTCCCGGACTATTAGCGAAAGTATTACCGCCCGTATTGCCTGCATTACCGCCGTCAGCGATGAGTTGAGATCCAAAGGTGGTAGTTCCACCACCACCACCTGCGCCACCGTTTGATCCACCGCTAGCTACTGCGGAGCCATTTCCTCCAGCACCGCCACCCACCATGCGTATGCGGATATAGAGCGGTGAGCCAGTCAAGGTATGAGTTCCGCTACCAGAAGTGTACCGTGTAGTTAATGGAGCTACTTTTACACCCGAGCCTGCAAACGCAACCCATGTTGGAGAAGCGACGGTTCCGGCATTTCCGTAGAATGTTGAATCTGAATTGTTGAAAACGATTTCGCCAGTTTGAGGCTGAGAAATATTTGCCAGTGCATCTGAGGTTGGCGCCACTAGTCCCAATCCGTTTGCTGCCATTTGTGCTGATGCAACTACTCCTGTTGTGAGCACCATGCCCAATATCCACAATCTATTCATTTTATTCCTCCTTGGAATTTGTTGTGGAGACGAAATTATCTTGGAGGAATTTCTGAGACTATATAAAACAATTTCTTGTGTATGAATCTAGACTTTCTTTAGCGCGAGCGAAAAGAGTTAACTGTTCAAAAAAAGAAGGCTGTGCAAATTTCGCAGCCTTCTCATTTTTTAAAAGTATAGAGCAAGAGGTCTAAAGCTCTTGCTAGCAAAACCAAGCAGACAGATGTTTCTATTTTCCGACGTTGAGCATTCCTTTAAAGTCCATAGGAACAACGATGGTGTGAACTTTTCCATTAGCAATAGCTTCAGCTACCTTCATGTTTGCCATTGCTGACATATATTCAATAGCACCTTTGTTGGCGTTAAGAGCAGCAATACGCTCAGCTTCTTTTTTGGCTGTTTGTACTTCGACTTCTTTTTGCTTGTATTCATTCTTTGCTCTAACGAGTTCGTTGGCTGAGGCAACGACAGAGTCTGCAGGCAAGATCACGCGGACCAGAACTTGACTGATGTTGATGGCAGTGTCGAGCTTTTCTTCAGCTAAGCTATGAATCATCAAGTCTTTAACTTCAGTTTCAATAGCTTGACGATTGTCATTCATATCAAGGGCATCATACTTACGGGCTGACTTATAGATCGCATTGCGCGCAGTTTGATGGATATAGTTATACATCAAATAGATGTCGCCGTCGTGCTCGGAGTGAAAGGATCTGTTTTTCGAAACATACAATTCACTAACGGATTGAGGATTGATGCTATAGACAACCATGGCATCAAAGTCCTTCATAGTACTGTTATCTTTTGCAAGGGGAGTCATATCTTCAACACGCACACTCACATCTTTGACTGGAAAGGTGAGAACACTTCCGATGATCGTCTGGTTGAAGCTTCCTGGAAGAAGTTCTCCGGGGCTGATTTGTTTATCAAAGCCAATCCGAACACCAACTTCCCCTGTTTCAATACGAGTACAACTGACGAGAGTTAAAAATGAAAAACACACGATGAAAACATTCGAAAGCTTCACACGGACTCCTGTAGGCAACTTGTTTTAGTAAGTCGGAGTAAATATCGTATTGTTTCCACAATTCGAGTGCAATAGAAATAGAAGACTGTAAGATGTTATCTCACTTAATAGCAAAAGGTAGTTTAAGGACCGAGGCATAACCAGTGAATTCTGCGATATACATTTTATTTCCTTCAAAAGAAGGAGTGTTAGGCCATGGAAATCTTTTATTTTTTTTATCCCATTTAATATTTAATACCATTTTCTTCTTCTTAGATGAGTAAAGAAAGATATCGTGAAAGCCAACAATAGAGAAGAGATCTCTGTCAACCTCTCCTAGGCGAAATATATATTCACCGAGTTTTATTTTGTTGATGAGCTTTCCTTCTCTGTACTCGGCGATATAAGTTATTTTGTCATCTTTTCTATCCTTCTTTGAGACCAGAAGAAATTTGTTCTTACCAATAACGATAAAGCCGCTTATCTTAAACCCTTTGAATTTTTCTCTGGCTACAACTTGTCTTTTCTTTTTTGAAAGGGTTGTTAGTCCTTCATCGCTTTGAATATAGATACACTCTTTTGTGATAGTTGGTGGGTAGATGCTGCCGTCCTTTACTTTGCAGTCCCATATTTTTGCTCCTGTGTTCTTATTGAAAACTGAGAGCTTGTAACAAATATTTACAGCGTAAATTAAACTCCCATCGATTATTGGAGTTGCGTTAAGTTGATTTCTATTGCCAGATCCTGTCTGCTGTTTCCATAGAACTTCGCCGGTCTTAGCATTGAGGCAATATAGGAAGCCTTTGCGATCGCCTAAGTACAATCTTCCGTTATCAAGAGTATATCCGGAGTAAAAATGTTCATAAGATAGGCCATAGGGAGCGAACTGCCAAATAACTTTTCCGTTCTTTGGATTGATACATAAAACTTCCTGTGATGTTCCTGAGTAAAGGAGCCCTTGATGGCAAACAATGTTATGTCCACCAAGATAGTTAAGTTTTATCTTCCAAAGCAAATTGCCATTCTTTTTGTCCAGAGCGATGAGCCTACCCGGTGAGAAAGAATCATAGATAACCATATTCCCAACAATTAAAGGATTCGGTCTGTGATCAAAGCCGACGGCATTGCATTGAGATTTGCGTGGTAAGCGTGTTTCCCAAACTATGAGGTCTTCGTATTTCAGCGTCTTCATATATTATAAATATTTTCTTGTTTTTGGAGTTATTGGCAATAAAATAAATTGTCCTCACATGTTTTTAGTAAATCGGCAAGGCGGCGAAAATTGCTATGGAATATAGGCATAAAATAAATAGTTTGTCCCAATACCTAGAGATAATTTCAAAAGCTGGTAAATTCGCGACCAAATCGCCACTGTGGTTTCGCGGCCAAAGATCAGATAAACTCGGTTTGGTACCTGGAATCTATCGAAGGTCCAATAAGCATCTTAAACGCGATGAAAAGTCTCCAATTATCGAATTTTTTCAGCTGTCAAATAACTTCCTTGAGCGAGAGAACTTGGATGGCTGGGATTGGCTAGCATTAATGCAGCACTATGGCTTGCCAACGAGGCTCTTGGATTGGACTGAAAGCAGCTTAGTTGCGCTCTACTTCGCCCTAAAGGACGGTGAGAGTCCGCAAGATTTTCCTACGATATGGATTATTGATCCGTATGCTTTAAACCTTAAATCAATTGACGATGACAATATCCAGCTTGCTTGGGGTTCTAGATTATTTCCTTGGCTTCCTGAAAGTCTAAGAATTGAAGGAGCTGTTAAGCATCTGATAGAGAAAAAGCCTTCGTTCAATGAAGCTGGGAAGTATCCAATTGCTACATATGTTAGGTATACAAATCCAAGAATAATTGCTCAAAGTGGTGCGTTTACACTACATGGTCATTATGAAGATTGCCTTGAAAAGTACTTTGAATCCAAATCTATTAAATATAGAAAAATAGTTCTAGAGCCGGTCAGAAGTAGTTCGCTGAAATGGCTGAGAGCTAAATTGCTTTTCGAATTAGAAAATGTTGGTGTTCATCAACTGTCATTGTTTCCAGAGCTATCATCTGTTGCTTCTTTTATTATAAATAGACGTACTCCTTAAGAGGTTTGAAATGTATTATCCGAAGAAATCACATATTGGAGCAAAAGGCGAAGCGCATTTAAAATCGACAATTTTCAATGATATTGGTTGGATTTATCGTCCCCAGCCTGAATCTGACATTGGAATTGATGGCGAAATTGAAATACTAGATGAAAAAAATCATAGTAAAGCGGTATTAGCTAAGGTGCAGGTAAAGACTTCGGAGGAAATTAAAAACTTAGATAATATAAAGGTGCCAGTAGACGAACCTCATTTGGTGTATTGGAGTCGATTCAGAATTCCTGTTCTTTTGGTTGCCGTTGACCTTAAAACAAAAACTTCATATTGGACTTTGATTGATTCTACAATTTCTGTCCCACCTGGCCAAGAGACATTCTCGGTTCATATACCTAAAGAAAATATTATCAATGTTCATAGAAAAGAATTTCTATCTGAGACACTGGCAATTCCGAGAGGAGTTTTCGATGGCCTTATTGAGTTAGTTGAGTTTGAGGCCGAAAATTTATTAGATGTCTCATGTTACGCGGATGATAAAGAATTTGATGACGCAAATTCAAAAGTTTGGAAGATGGTTCAAAATATTTTCCAATTGGCTGAAAATTTTGAGGGAGTCCTGTCGTTTCAGCATCGAAAGAGAATTTTGATGGGGGCTAAGAAGGTTTTTGAAAATCATATGAAAGACTTGAGTGAGCGCCTGAATAACCTATCGCATGACACTGTCGTAGGAAATGTGCGAGTAAATACGACCATGAAATTAAATTATGGTGGCAATAATTTTGATGGTGTTGACTATTATGATTTTAATGACCCATCCATTTTGAACTCTGAGGATTGGATTATTGAAGTGACTGGCAGCGTTTGTATGGGACACAACAATAGCGGTAAGGCGATTTGGAGAGATATAGCTGATTTTACCGAAAGGGGTTGGTGGTCAAGTAAAGACCCGCTAGATGCTATTGGTAAGGCCAAGAATGAACTAGTAGAAGTTATTAATGATTTTCCGAGAGAGTAATAGACATTATTGGGCTCCTCAAATAGAGGAGCCCATGCAATTAGAAATACAAAGCCAACGGTCTAAAATCTTTATCGATAAATCCGAGATCCGACCAAGCGGAGTGGTGATTGTCTTCCCAGTCCTTTAAAGCCGCGCGGTATTCCTTCGGATAAAGCGAATTCATCACAGCACTGCGCTTGATAAACCACCACATGCAGACCATATGGCTCTTCAGGAACACGGATTTAGCTTCAGTGTCTAGTAATTCTCGAATTTCTGCAGGAACATGTTTTTCATATTCTTCCGCTCGTGGGAATTCTTTCAATCGGCCATTTTTAAAAGAGTAGAACTGATTGCATTCTGAAACTGACCAGTCCAAGTAGACTTGTAAGATACGGATAAAGTCTTCGCGGTACATCAGAAGACCCTTTGTCTTCGCCAAGATCTTTTGAATCTGCACAGGCAGCTTCTTAGCGCTTGGAACGAGCTTTTCGTGGTTTACATACTCTTCCAACATCGCGATCTTATTCCCGATGGGATAGGCAAGTGTGCAGAGGTTTAAAATGTCTTCTGCATCTTTGACCTTGTATGTTTCTAGCTGCTTCCAGATCGCGCGTTTTACTTCGTTCTCTTTTTGCCAGAATTCCAATGCAGAGTTTGCATGCATGATGGATTTTTCCGGAGCATCAAATAAGAAGATCTGTTCCACTTGGCCTTTGACGAAGCTTGAAAGGACGCGCGTGTCGTGATCAGGGATTGCATCGTAGTTAATAGGCCCCACTTGTTTTTCAACTTGGGCCATCACGCTCAGGAAGGGGCATTGGAAAATAAAGATCTTTGCTTCACGCAGTTCTTCGAGCGTTGTTCTCTTTAGCAGGTGGTTTAAAAACTCAGGGCCCTCATCGTAGGCCACATCGACCCAGATGAGTGGCTTCACGGCATGGAAAAAGAGTTCCGGCAGCAGATCAAACTGCTGGGAGTAATTGTGATTAAAACCTTTTGAATAAAGCAGCAAGCTACCGGCTGCGGGACCGCGGCCTGGGCCGATCGTGGTGCCCATTTCGTCGGCGACGTCTTTGATGATATCGAGCAGCTCCATCATTTTTGTGAAGTGGGTGCTTTCGGCGGCCTTGAGTTCGTGGCGCAGGTTGCGTTCAAGGTCTCCCGAGACGGCGACGCCGCGGGCTTTTATCTTTTGCTTTGCTTGGGTGACAAGCTCTTCCATGATGATCCTCCTTTGTGGCTCACTGAGTTTGTGAGCAGTGTTTAAGGAGGCAATGAGGGCTTCGAGCTTTTGAATCCGCGCCGCCGCCTGCACGTGATCGGCTTTGAGCGCTTTCAATTTCTTCTTCAAGGAATTCTGAAGATTCTCTGTGGTGAGAGTGGGGTCCTGCGCCAACAGCTCAGCGATTTCGCCGAGGGTGAATCCAAAGTCTTTGAAGTTTTTAATTCTCTCGGCTTGGGTCACTTCGGACTTCGAGTAAAAGCGGTAATCATTATCGCCTCTAGAATGCGATTTGAGTAAGCCCTTAGCTTCATAAAAGCGAATAGCCCGCGCGGTGAGCCCGGTCTTCTTAGCCAGTTGTCCGATAGTAATCCAGTCCTTCATCATTGCCTCCGAGTTAAGACTGGGGGTTGACGTAGAGTCAAGGTCAATGCCGGGAGTGGGGTGTGGGGGCGGGGTGTTAATATCACAATAGGATCATTATACGCACTGTAACTACGCTCTTACTAATCTGATATTGCGTATACACTATTGGACAATTCTCCCAATGTTAGGAGGGCCATGCGATCTTCAATGTTGTTTAGAAACGATTTAATTAATACTGAAAACTCGCTGGACGATTCTATTTCTAAAATCCACTTATCAGGAAAATACCGAGCTAAGTTTCCAATTATGTACAAGCTTACATATATAGTACCAAATTCATTTAGGCAAAATGGCGGAAGAAATCCGACTTCACTTACCGACTTTTGAAAACATTCTGGGACCGACAATTGTGGAGAGACTCCTTTGCCACCATTGATAGTTACCACGAAGCCCCCCGCAGGAGATTCGCTTATATCTACTTGCTTCCATGCCCAAGGTTCGATTTTGAAATGATCAAACACTTCCCACAATAGTGCTGTAGTTGTTGGATGCGTGATAAACTTTAAGCGCGAATTGAAGTTATCATTTGGGAGAACGCTAGTTTCCTGGATTACAACTCCACGTACAACCTTTCCACTAATGTTGTACGTTGATAATTCTCTTTGCAGCCATGGTAAATGGGTAAAGCATTCTAGTAAAGTTAGGCCTTGTAATGGGAAGTCAGAAATATTGGAGCCGGTTAGGAGCACTTCAGTACTCTTATTGGAGACATTAGTATCATGATATTGTGTAGTATGCAGACCTATCAGAGAAGCGTATTGAGCAGTGCGTCTCCAAAGTTCAAAGGTACCCATTCTAGCACCGTCTTTAATCATGGGTTTTGCTCTAATACTTGAAAACTTCTCTTCGACTGTTAGCTGTTTTTGTATATTTTCGGAAAATAGTAGTCCGTGATGTCTGTGACTTTCTCGCGCGACATCTAGGCTACTGGTGCCATCCTGTTTCACCAATATCTCAGCGAGTGCTAGGCACATGCATGAGTAGTAGAGCAATAATGGCTTGGTAGCCAAGCTGACTGTTTTTGATGCATCTCTATATTCTTTGGCTTGTTGAATGCAATACCGGATTTGTTCAGCTTGCTTTTGAACGTTTCCTTTTTGATTCTTGGGGACTGAGTGCCATTTCATTAGAAGGTTTGTAACATATGGTACACTTCGATAAGTTTCGAGCCAATCCCAAGCATTATGACTCTCGCGATCTGAAATTATTCTACCTGTTTTATATGATTGCATCTAGTTGATGGTCTCTTCGGCTGATTGCGAGGATTTTTTGCTTATTGTTGTTACACTACTAATTATATCTTTAATACCAAATTTTTCTGGCAATACTGGGGCGACTTTGTCTAAGGTGTTTGCATCTATCTCTAGGTCATAAGATAGCGATTCAAAGGACATATTCATAAAATGGTTCTTTAAAACTACAAATGAGAGAAAAGAAGCGTAATTTCTTTTCTCAGAGTCAGGCTCGCCTTTGAGCACCGTTTCAGCGGTATTTCTGGCAAGAATTAATTTTGCCTCAATATTCCTGGTGTCGGTTACTAAGTTTAGCGTATTTTTGACAGTATTTTTTATAAGTTCGAACAGCCAGTAAAATGCGGTTAAAAATATAGCCCCTGCCCCAAGTCGTAGCGCTGTGATTGTATACAGTTGATGAGGTTCTGTAGTATTTTGTATTTGCTCAAGTGCATGCTCATAATACGTCATAGCACCTTGACATAGTACTTTTGCGAGGCCAATTAGGAGAAGTGAAAGTGCTAAATTAATTGCAAAATTTTTCCGAGTTTCACTTTTAAATCCTTCAAGTGTCGAGTTATAGAAATTTTTTTTATTTAAGATGTTGTCTAGGTCAATTTGAGCTCTATATTTCTCGTCTTGTTTTGTTGCAATTTCTGACTTTAAATTATTAATATTATTGTCTAGTGCCTGATATTCTCCTCTTAAGCTATTTAAGTTTGTATTAAGAGATTCATTTTTCTTCATCAGCTCTTCAAGATTAGATTCTAATTCTTGTTTTTTGCTCGATAAATCTTCATTAATTTTATGCAGGCGCCCCTCTTCGGTCTTTAATCCGGAAATATTATTTTCCAGATTCACGCCTGAATTTGTGAGCACTAGTGCTTGGGACAAGTTCTTTCTGAATGCTTGTATAGAAGTCGACAGGTTTTGAAAATAGTTTGAAAGTTTATCTTGAAAGTCAGAAGGGTCAAAGTTTAGGTCGCCATGTATTTCAATCTCGCTAATGATCTCAGCTAAAGGTTTAGTCGTGTTGATTTCGATTGCGACAACTACCCCATTAACGACTATCTCTTTTTGTTCCTTAAACGGATTTATAGTTTTAAATTCTGAATTTCTTTTGCTTGGATCGCAGCCGTAATAAATTATTTGTACTCGGCGGGTTCCGAGAGCGCCTTTGTTATGGAGGTTAATGGTGTGAATATATGCCGGCCTCTTGAATTCTAGTCGTAAACTTTTCTTCTGTGTAACTAGTTGCAAGGGGCCGTCTAAGATTTTACTTTCTTGATTTGCAGATGATTGTTCGTTTAGTGAATTACTTTTGATTCTTTCAAATGCATAAAATGGAAGGTCTGATTCTACTGTCGGTATTTGAGTCTCAATTTTTTTGAATTCAGCCTCTAAGTTTTGAAAACTCATATGGTTCCTTAGCTTGTACTTTAGTTTGAACTACTGCAATAAATAAATATAGTTTAATCTTAAACTAAGATTAGTTGCCTTAGGGAGTAATCGATCAGAAAAAGCCATTCAACCAGAATTTGGTCTAGGCACTAGTCTCTAGATGCTTAGTAAGCATGCCTAAGGTAATAAGGTGTTATTTAAGAAAAATTTAAAATAGTATGTATCCAAAAAAGAGAGAATTACTATTGAGTCTAGACAAATGCTGATTACACCTATGCGGTGGAAAAGAAATTCTAGCATAGTTCATATACGAAATTAGAATCTTTCAAGTTTATTTGAAAGATCATCATTACTAATTTCCTCTATGGTAGGGCCAAATGCCTTTGCCATTTTATTAGAGACGGCAAGATAATCGGCAACCCAACGAAATTTCTCATACGCAATAGGATTTTTTTGTGACGCTTCATTTAGGTTGTGTGCAATTACTTCCAGCTTTGTATAATTCTCATGACTAAAATATTGTGAAAGGTAGTCTACGAATAGCGGGTAGTCTTTTTGAAATGATCCGAACTTGCTTAGATTCTGTCTCCAATGAAAAAGCACTCTATGATTCCAAGATCCCGTAGGTTGATTAATTTTTTGAATTAAACTATGCGCACTATCAAAGTTTAGGTAAGAAATTATATTTTGATCTAAAATAATTCGTGGAAATTTTGCGTGTTTGGTTTCCAAATCATATGCTCGAATAAAACCTGGACCAAATATAGTACGACTTTCTTCATTAAAAGTCATTTCGCCGACACTAACGCCACCTCGTAGCCAAACATTATATAAAGCAAGTTCTGCTTGTAAAAGGGAAAGTGCAATAAGAAATTCTTTCGTTTTAATTTGATTCCCTTGCGAGCGCTTTGATGAGTCCATTTTCATAAAAGCAACGATACTATCGCTGAAACTAATAAACTGAATATCTTTTTTAATATAGATTTCTCTTAAGCGTGCTGTTACAGTTTTTGAAATTTTAAAATACTGATTTATTTTTTCATCCTGATTTTCCTGTATCATCTCGCGAAAGCCTAAGACGTCTAGAAAAGCAATTATATAGGTAGAATATTTGTAACGAGAATTTGGTAAACTCACTAAAGTCTCCAATAGCATTTGCTATTCAAAAAGTAAGGCTTTGCTGAAGTATAGTCCTCGGACAGGATGATTTTTTTTCAAGCTTTAGGTAAACATTTAGATTTTACTATTAACACATTGGGACAGTTTCTCTCTATAAGTCTCCTTATTATTTTCTCATTCTTTTTTGATATCCTTGATCCTAGAGAAATTTTGATTAGTAGATTTGATAGATCTACAGGAACTTTAATAGATTTTCCTCTTTGTTTTTTAGTATTAACCCTTCTCCGAAACTTACTAATATTAATATGATTCCCGTCAAAACTCACGGAATCGGTAACAAACAGGCGTTCAGATGTCTTTTGAAGTTCTTCGGCATTATACAAAATAAAACGATATTCTTGCTCATGTTCAAAGTCGGTATCGGGATCGCTGTCGCCATCTAAAAAGAAGAAAGGGAGGTGATAGTCGTCGACTTCATTGGCGCCATCAATATATGTGTGCGCATTTTCTCGGTCATATGTAACGGCGTTAGATCTGACATCAAATGGGGAATTTTCTTCGCAGAAATTGAAAAGTTCTTCATTTACCTTTTGGATGGTCGAATAAATTGCAACACCAGAGAAATCATTTGCAAAGTATTCCCACAGCTTAGCATCTTCTTTATCTTTATGTGTCCAACATGAAATAAATGAAACTTCTCTTGCCGCAAGAAGATTTGAAATTGTAGATGTAAAGAATAAGTCAGTACTATCGTCGTCCTTAAATGATTTTCGGAACCAATTTCTTACGACGTTTACATAAGATCGGGAGAATCTTGCTTCATTCAAATCAGAATCTTCGTATTTTACTGCTGTGGGAAGATAAAGTTTTTTGTATCGAAGCAGATATATAACCTTATCTGCTGGCATATACCTTAATATGGTTTTATTGTTGGTGATTCCCAACATCTCTTCTCTATCTTCATACCACATACGATGATACCTCGGCGCCTTTTTGTAGATAAAATGTTATTTATAAAAACATTTAAATAGACGACTGGCAAAGAATAGTTAAAAAAATTAGACCTGCAGATTGAGGGTTAAAATTGGTTGGCGAGAGCAAAAGTTGAGTAAGTAGAAAGTAATTCTTCTTTCTAACTTTCTTATGACCGTTTTGTGGCTGTGGTAAATGCTAAGGCCTGTGGGTAAACCTACTCTTAGAGAAATAAAAAGCCCCAGGATATCCCGAGACTTTCTTGAAACTCCCAAAACGTACTAAACCCCTAAAAATAAAACCCCACGCCCACAGTACCAACATCTTCCTTCTTCTTGTTCACGCTCGTCTCCTGGTGGCCGTGCTTGTAAGTCAAAGTCACCTTGTAGTTCACGCGATCCGCTCCAAGGTTCGATTTCCAGTACAGAGCTCCGTAAGGCTCCAGCGCTGATTTGTACTCAACACCGTCCTTCGTGGCATTGCCCAGGTACTCGCCAATCACAGACAGACCCACGATGTTTCTTGCTCCTGAGTAAATGTCCCAAGAGATATTGAGCTCCACCCCCGGAAAGGCAATCGCTTCCAGCCTGTATTCGCCCAAAGTCGCTTCCGGCAGCAAGAAGCTCTGTTCCGTGTACAACGCCATTAAATCCACATGCAGGCTCGGAGTCGCCTCGTAAGCCACGCCCACCCCAAATGATTTCAATGTTTCAGACTTGTGACCTACGTTCGTACCCGCACCGTCTTCGATTTCGCCAAACCGCGTGCTTGTCAGGCCCGCTTGAAAAAGTAAATGCCAGCGCTCGTTGATGATCTTACCGTATTGCAAATCAAAACCCACGCTGCTGTTGGATTTCATCGTCGCTTCCGTGTGATTTGCTTCATCTTCAGACGTTAGCTTCACGCTTTGATAGCGCGGCTGAACGAAAATGAAATTATGGTGAGCAGCCTCTGCAGAATGCGCTTCTTTTGCATGCTCTTCTTTCTTTTCTGGAGCTTCTTTAGCCGCGGCTTCAGGTTTTACTTCCGCTGAAGGTGATGGTGCAGGCAGGGGAGCCGCCGGCGCTGCCGGTGCCGCTACGTGCGGTTCAGGCTTCGCTGCGATCACTGCCGCTGCGGCAGCAACAGGTTTCAACGAACCGACCTTTTCGTTTGCCGGTGCCGTTTCCTTCACCGCCGCCTCCTTCATCGAAGGAGCATCGCCAGGTAACAGAATCGTCTGACCCGGCACGAGAGCATTTGGATTTTTCAGCTTTGGATTTAATTTAACTAAATTCTTCGCATACTCATAACGACGGGGATCTTTTTTATCCGTACTCCCCAAAGACCGATCCGCGATTTTCAACAGCGTATCGCCTTCGCGAACTGTGTACTCAGTCTGCGACCAAGCTAAGCAGGGAGTGATTAAAAAAGCAGCGGTTACAAGCTTCATAAACATAAGACACCTCTTCATCATTGAGGATGTCATAATCATTTTTTGAAGCCTACTAGGAATTGAGTGCAGCTAGCCTTAAGGGCAATCAGGCCTAGACGCCTTCTTTTAGGATCGACATAAATCGGCGATTTTCTTCTGCTGAGAGTGGCTGAAAGCCAAACTTCGCATACAAACCGTGGGCATCTTTTGTGAATAGAGTAAAGCGTCGCAGCTCCGAAAGCTCGGGATTGCTCATGATCGCTTCCATCATCCACTTCGAAAGTCCCTGGCCGCGAAACTCTTCGTCGACAAAAACATCGCAGAGATAAGCGTAAGTGCTGTAGTCCGTCACAAGCCGCGCAAAAGCCACCTGGCGACCATTAAAGAAAACTCCGTAACATAAAGAATTTTCGATGCTCTTGGCCACCGTCGAACGCTTGCGATTCGCAGCCCAGTGGCTGCGGGCTAGAAAACCGCAAATCGTATCTAGCGATAATTTGGATTTATCCGTCGTCAGAAGAAAGCCGTCTTTTGAGATCTCTTGCATATAGAGGCGACGATACTTAAATTTCGTAACGCTGTCTAGGTTGGAATGGGCTCGGCCTGTTAGTTATGGGCAATCCGTCCTGACTTTCGCCAGCGGTGCGCTCACCAAGTTCAAGATCTTCGCCCCATTAAACAGGCAAAGATCGCCCGTATAGTTTTTCACCGTGTTCACCGTCGCACCGTAGATAGCCAAACTTCCAGTACCGCCATCGATCATGCCGATGCTCTTGGCGATGATTTGGTGGTTGCCGGCGATGCCGTCCATCAGCTCGATCGTTTCCGCCGTTGCGCAGATCGGGCCGGCACTCGTATTAATCACTTTGATATTTTTAAGCACGTACAAGAACTTATCGCCGCCCGAGAACATCGTATCTAAATACTGCGTGCGAATAAAGAAGTCCGTCGCGCCCTTCAACAGCGGCACGTTGATCGCGCTATTCACCGTTACATCCACCGCACCCACGCCGTCGGCGGTAAAGTTGCGGGCTGAATTCAGCACGTAGTGAGTTTTCGCTCCTGATAAAATTACGTCGTTCGTCGCTGTGTAATCTATCGGCGTCGTAACGCTTAAGAAGTTTTTGCACTTAATGCTCATGCCGCTGGAAGCATACGCGAGCTGCTGTTGCGTATAAATAATCTGCGGATCTAGCGGCCCCGGTGTCGGAGTCGGCGACGGAGTTGGTGTCGGAACCGGCGTCGGCGTCGCCGTTGGCAACGGAGTCACCGTCGGTGTCACCGTCGGAGAAACCGTCGGAGTGACCGTGGGTGTTGCAAACGGCGTCACTGTTGGTGTCACGGTCGGAGTTGGCGACACCACCGGAGTGATGGTCGGTGTTGGAGTCGGCGAAGGACTCGGTACCGGAGTTGGCGTCGGAGCCGGAGTCGGCGTTGGCGCCACCACACACGAAGCATTGCCGGCGCCATTAGACACGAGCAACATACCCGCAGGACAGGAGTTCGCAATCAACGTCGCCGGAGCCACACAAATCGGATTCCCCGAGCTATCGAGGCCGCTATAGAGTTTGCCAAGCGGGCAGAGCGACGGCAACACGCAGTTACCACTCGCATCCGGTGTACCGCCGGACTCAGTACACATATCAAAGCCCTGATCTAAAAGAAAACAACGAGAGATCCCGCCGTCAGAGTCCACCGACAGCACCACGCCCCCCAGGGATTGATCGCGGTAGGCAATTTTAGAATCACTATTCAGATCCTCAGTGCGGATCATGAGCTCACCATATTGCAATTGATTGCCCGGAATCCGCGGGTCATTCGCGAAGTCCATGCCACCGCTGGTGAAGGCTTTAAACTTTAAGGAGTTCACGCGGATCCCGTACTTAGGCAGAATCACATTTGAGCCAACCACCGTGCCATCAGGCAGGTTATAGGTCATATCCATGCCCTCAGACGACGCGGCATCGGTGCTATTAAACTGACTTGCGCCCGCTAAGCTTGACGCACAGGAAGCGCGCGAGTCTAGCGTCGTACGCAGATCTTGCTGAAGAGAGTTTGCTTCGCTTCTGACTTTAAAGCGATAGACCTCATTATAGGTCGCATGCACCATCGTGCCGACCGCCAAAGAGACCACCACAACCACCGGAATGGCCGTGATCACAGAGACAAGACTTTGCCCCCGTTGATTGCTGAATATTTTTTTAGAAAACTCTCGAGCTACGTTCATATATATAAATTATATTCTGTTGTTTTCGAAAATGGAAATTTCTCCACTCTTTTGTCTCATTGATACTCGGAAGATTTCCTCAAGGAGTTTTGCAACTCACGCTCCCAGAACCATTCGAAACAATGTACTGACCCGCAGGACAAATAGATCCTACGACTTGTGCCATCGTCTGACATTGCGGAGATCCCGTACTCGAGTAACCAAGAAAAACGGCGTTGGGTATGCCCGCACAAGGGTAGGGCATTTTGCATTTCGGATAACTCGTATCATCGTAGACGCCGCCGACCTCAACACAAGATTGCCGCGCGTCTGTGAGCGCATAGCAGCCGGTGATGGTGTTCGTCGCCGGATTTACAGACACTGTCATCGTGCCAACGCTGCGTTCTCTGAGAGATGTTCCTCCGGCCACTTCCGAATTCGGGCCATTTTTTTTTAACCGCAAAACCAACTCACCGGAATAAAGCGTATTGCCCGGAGCCGCTGGATCTGTCCCGATAGAGTGCGCGTTTCTGTACGTCAGCGCTTCAATCGATACATCGTAGCTCATCAGAAAACTTCCGGCTTGAGCTTTGAGTCCCGTGGGGCCGCCACCCATATAAAGGCTGATGGGAACTCCGTCTTCAGTGGCAGCTTGCGTGGGGCTAAAGTTCTTCGACGAGTCGGCAAGGTTCGCGATACATAAATTCGGATAAGCGACAATTCCTTGCAGCGTCGATAACAGCGCGCGAGTTCCCACCATCGAATTAAAGTGCCGTGACTGTGCATTGAAAGTTCTAAAGATAGTCATCATGGTCATCGACAAAGCGCCGACGACGGCGATAGCCATTAATGCCATAATCAAGCTGAATCCACTCTGACTCTCTAGATGTTTCACGGACGACCTCAATACACGGTACATATCGGTTTGTTGATGGCGTCCAAGAGGTCGTTTGCGGCCATCCCGGTTTCAATTTGAGAATGAAAGCGACAGGAAAACCGCTGTTGCTGAGTCTTTCCGGACTCCTAGCGAGGTGCTACCACAAAAAGAAAAAGCGCTGCAAACCTGCAGCGCTCCCTCTGAAGACTCGGTGGTTTTTAGCTATTGCGGTGGAGGTGCGGCACTCATATCCATCCACACCGATTCCCAGATGTGGCCGTCGAGATCTTCGAAACTGCGGCTATACATGAAGCCATGATCTTGAACAGGATTCGGATCGGCTTTACCGCCCGCTTTGGTGGCGTTATTGGTAATCGTATCCACATCGCCTTTGGCATTACGAGTGATCGCAAGCATCACCTGCGCCACGGATTTCGCGTTTGGAATTTCTTTCTTTATAAAACATTGCCGGATCACTCGCGCTTTCCGCAGCTTGTGCAATATGGCCCGGGTAAAGACGATGACTTTGTTCATTGGAATGATTTCGAAGCGAAAGTCACATCAAAGGAACTAGCAGAATCGACAGCGGCTCATCTGCAGCGCTTTATTTCGCGTGATAAGAAGACTCAAAAGATGGTGCCGTTCTCGACGAATCAAGGGTGTCAGCCGAGCCAAGCACCGACTGAGGATACGTTTCAGCATTTTATCTCGGTTCCGTACGTCGATGATCATGCCCTTGAAAAAGAGTACGTGAAACTCATCGACTCAGCCAAAACTTCGATCAAAATATCCAGTCCGTATCTGAGGCCCCTTCCGGCAGTCACAGCGGCGATCGAGCGCGCAGCAAAACGGGGAGTCGATGTCCAAATCCAAACCCGCGTAGTACTCAAAGGCGACACTCAGTCGGAGCTTTATGAAGAGGCGAACAAAGAGAGCATCAATACGCTTTACCAAAAGGCAAAGATCTACGAGTGGAAGGAAGACTCGATTCTGCATTCAAAATTTATTTTGGTTGATAGCACAAAGGCCATGATTGGCTCGGTCAATTTGAGCCGCCGCAGTTTCATTCAAGACGTCGAAAACGGCTTCCTGATCAACGACGCCGACGTCGTAAAAAACATGGAACAGATTTTCAATTCCTACGTCAATAAATCAGCCCAAATCACGAAGCCATTGCCTCGTAAGATGATTCCAACGCTGAAAATCAATATCCTCGAAAACCAGTTTTAAGAGTAATGGGGTGCTCCCAAAAATCCATTTTTAGCAGGGACAAATTCAGCTCTGTGCTCAAAACATAGGCGGGCTGGGGCCGCCAATAGTGATTAAGAATCAATACAGGGCGGGCACGGGTTTTGATAGAAGGTTTGCCGGAGGAGATCTTATGAAATCTGCCAAAACGAGTTTATTCATTTTTCTTTCGGTTTTAAATGCCTCGGTAGCCTTTGCAGGGAGCTATTCCCTGGATCCATTGCCGATTAGCCAAAGCCTTACGGATGATGCGAATCATATTCCGCAGGCAGAGCGTGATAGACGTGTGGGTTTTATCATCGAAAGTGCGCAGAATTTTATCGCTCAAAACGCGAAAGACTCGGCCACTTTGGGCGAGCAACTTAAACATCCCAGCGATACTCGCATGCAATATGCCGCTCGTTTAAATGCCATCGCAGATCAATACGGGCAGCCGAATGGAGCCTTTAAGACCTTCTATAAAAAGGCCGCCTATTTCGTATTGAATTCCAATGTCTACACAGCCAGTGCTGTTCCGTCGAATGGCTTTACTGTCGACAGCCGACAAAAAGCCCTGGATCTGATCTCTGAGAATGGATCTTACGCGACCTACGTGAAACAGTTTCTGGCAAAAATTCTCAAGTTAAAAGCAGCCATGGATGCCGCGAAAGATGAAGACATCGCCGCAGCGATGTACGGCGAAATCCGCGGTATCGCGGCCGCATTTGATCCCTTCCACGATTACACGGTGTATGTTGAACCGATTCGCAGCGGATTTATTGATAGCGAAATCTTGGTAAAACAAATGAAGATTCCATTGGCGAATATCCTCAAAACAACTGGCCAGTGCCCATTTGCTTTGACTCAAGTTTCTATTGATGAGGGTGCTTCAACTCCGGGCGAGGAGCAATACCTCCTTTTGACGGATTTAAATACGTTCTCTTTAGTGAATGACTACAAAGTGATGCTGGCGCTGTTGGAAGGTCCTCGTGGCCACGGCCCTGTCGTCGCATCATGCCCTGAGGCTTCCTTCCTTTCATCGTCTTTTAGTTTCGATGAAGACAAAGGCGTGATCGTCGACACCTTCAAACGTGGCAGCACAAAAATCTGGAGTGAAACAATTGTTCCTAAAGTGGACAGCACGGAGCTCATCCAGAAATTGCGTGCGCTTTATCACTAGATTTTTATTTCGTTAGTAAACGTAGGAGGCATTTATGAAAAAGATGATTTTTTTCGTACTTTTGATTTCAGCGCAATCTTTTGCCGGCACTGTAAAGCAAAGCATACAGGGAACAGGTCTTGATGGTAAGCCTTGCGCTGTTTCTATCACCCGTGATGGCGATAAGCTGATTGACGTTCAACTCACCGGAGCTTCAGAAGTTTTTCAAATCCTAGCGGACGTAGGCAGTAGTGTCAGACCTAAAACGGAAATGCGCCCGGATGGCGGTCGTGAGATTTTTCCAGCAAATGATCCGGCAGCATTTGGTTTATTCACTCACAGCAATGATCTTTTGGGCAGCGGAGAGACCTTTAATTTGGATTCCAATGACATCCCAGGGGACAACCCCTTCAAAGGTGTTAAGATCCTCAGTGCCATTCAGTTGAAATATGATGGCCGCGAGCTGGTCGAAGTCAGAGCTGCAACAAAAGCAAAAGGACTGGGCCTCGTGACATTGGGCTCATCAAAATTCAGCTGCGCTAAGTAATAGACTTGTTATTTTGCTAAATCGGCGAGGGCTTTAGCCACCAGAGGGTTAAAGCCTTTTTCGTCTAAACCTGTGACCTCAGCCAAGCTTTTTGTTTTCATCACTTCACGTATCACTGCGAGCCCCAAGCAATAGCCACGTCGTTGGGGTTGAATAGTGCCACTAGCTGTGAACCACTCTTTATAAGTATCTGAGTATTTTTGATCGTCATGGCCGACTAGATACAAACCGAGATATTCCTGAGCCATTTTTTTTATGTTTCCAGGAGTAACACAGTAATCTGCAAGCTCCGTATTCATAAGTACGGCAGCCTCGGAAGCATTTGGATTTAAGTAAGTACTAATCCAAGTCGCAAATCCTTCAAACCACAGTGGCGAAGACATGGTGACAAACTTCTCTTTACCTTGAAGCTTCGCGAACTGATAGACATGAAAAAACTCATGCGAGAACAGCACATCCAAATCATGGCCACGCATTGACGTAAAATCCACCCCAATCAAAAGCGCCGCTTTGCCATTAGGAAGGTCGACACCTTTGCCATTAAATGAAAGCAGAGAAGGCATAAAAACAATCGGAGTATCTTCTTGGAGATCAGGAAAAGCATTTTTAAAGCGCCCAAACTGAACCGCCGTCAACGCATCGGCACGATCAAACAGATCCCACATCTGAGATTCAAACTTAGGCATCTCAGTAAATAACATATCAAGCCGAGTCTTTTTCTTCAGCTCACAACCAGAATCCGAAGCCGGACAAAGTCCAACATCAAAATAGACTGGGTATTTACTCTCAAACGCTTTCCACCCAGCCCACTTCTCGTCCGAAGAAGAATTACGGTACTGACCAACAAAAGTTTTAAACTCGGGCCCCATATTAACAAGAGCATAGGGAGCGGCATGAGCAAAGACACCAGCGACAAAGAAAGTAAAAAAGAAAAAAGTCTGTTTCATAACCGGGATCTAACACCAGCCACTAAACAAGTCCACCGGCACCCACGGCGCACCCACCCGGTGCACAATTTTCCCTCTTCCCAAATGCGAGTTCCGCAGCGAACGAAAAGCGCATGCGAAGCCACAACGAACCAACATTGAGCGAGGACTGTCTGAGTATTTGGGAAGAGGGAAAATTGGTGATGCTGGCACGACTCGAACGTGCGACCTATTGCTTAGAAGGCAATTGCTCTATCCAGCTGAGCTACAGCACCACGGTATGAATAGCCCATTGGTTTTAAGAATTGGGACGCTCTAAGTCAAGGGGAAAACCAGGTGCCGCAGGCTACAAAACCCCAGTGTTTTCAGCCTCATCTTCCAGTAGCTGCCGTCTTTGGGTCGAAGCGCAGATGGCAACGCCCCCTAAAATCACGTACCACACGGTCAGAACCCAGATCAGGAAGATCGGCACGGCCGCGAAACTCCCGTAGATGTTGCTGATACGGAAAAATTTCACTGTCACCCAGGTAAATGTGTTCTGAACCACCCACAGGCCCGAGGCCGCGAGCAACGCCGAAAAGAACGCGGACTTGGCTTTGACCTTCAGATCCGGCACGTACTTATAGACCAAATACAACACCAGAATCAGCGTACTGACTCCCGTCGCTGTGCCCGGCAGGAACTGCTTGCCGAACTCCATGCGCACCAGAGTCGTAAAACCCACGTAAATTGCCAAGAAAACAGGCAGGATGATCACCAAGAAAAAGTAAATAAAGAAGCGCTTCAGAAGAGGGCGCGTATTGCGCTGATTCCACACGCGGTGAATCCCGAACTCCATATCATGCATCAGGCGAAAGCTCGTGATCACTAAGAACGTAGCACCGATAAAGCCGAGGCCGCCGGCGTGAATGTTGCGAATCGCAGTCTTAATTACCAGCGTGAACTCAGCCCCCGCCGCTTCCTTGAAATAAAGTAGCAGCAAGTTTTCAACTCGCGAGTACAGAATATCATCGCCGCCCAAGAATTTAAAAGTCGCCAGGATCACCGAAAGAAAGGGCACCACAGACAACAGAGTCGAAAACGACAAGCTCGCTGCCACCAACTGGATTTCTCCGTCGCGCAGTTGGTACATCAAATCCTTCCCCATGTAATAGAGGCGGCGAGAGTACATGCGCGAAAGTGTGCGAAACTTAATCTTCATCCTATAACCAGTATCGTTCCTTGACTGCAAAGTCAGCGCCCTTTTTCTCAATCAGTGCGGAATCACAGTACGGATCGTGTTCGAAGAACAAGTACCAGTTATGGTCTGCGGCCTCAGACAAGTACTTTTGTTTTTCTTCCATCAACACGAGCGGATGCAGATCATAGCCCATGAGCCACGGGATTTTCACGTGCGTGCTGGTGGGGACGACGTCGCCACAGTAGAGCAGTGTCGTTTTTCCGTCGGAAACTTTCACCATCTGCTGTCCCTGCGTATGACCATTCGAGATCAGCGTTGAAATTCCCGGAAGAAGATTTTCCGTAGGTCCCTTCAAAATCACGAGCTGATTGTTATCAATCAACGGCTGAAAGTTCGCCGGGTAGTAGCTGGCACGTTCGCGCAGATTCGGCGTACTTGCGGTCTCGAGGTTTGCCTGCTGAACGTAGTACTTTGCCTTCGGAAAGGTCGGTACAAGTTTGTGATCGCGCTCTGTGGTGGCGCCGCCGGCATGGTCAAAATGCAGGTGAGTCAGAATCACATGATCGATGTCCTCGGGATTGAGGCCATGCGCTTTGAGTGATTTTAGCAAACTCGGTCCACTGTCATCGATGTTGTACATCTCAGCGAATTTCGGTCCGAGCTTGTCACCGTACTTGGTGACGAAGTCGCCACCATTGCCGGTGTCGATGAGAATATTGTTACCGCGGGATTTTAGCAGCAAACCGCGAGCTTCCATCTGGATGCGGTTCTTCTCATCCGGCGGGTTGGTTTTTTCCCACAGAACTTTGGGTACGGTTCCAAACATCGCGCCGCCGTCGAGCCCGAAGATTCCTGTCGGAATCGGGCAGACTTCATAGGCGCCGATTTTAAGCTTCAAATGTTGGGTCGTCATTGCTTGCCTCCCCCGGTGCTTGTTCTTCATTTGCCGCCGGGAATGCATCAGGATTGATCGTCATCACCCACGCTTTGTAAGCCGCAAACACGGTCTTGATATCAGCCGGAGGATGAACAGGTCCTACATGGATTACTAGCTTACCAGGTTTTGGCAGCAAATTCCCCTTCGGCCACAAATCCGCATTGCCTTCAAGGTATAAAAACAAAATCGGCGTCTTCGTGCGCTCAGCAAAGATGCTGATACCGCGTTTAAACTCCTGAATCTTGCCTGTCTTCGATCTTGTGCCCTCAGGAAAGATAATCAGCCACATGCGTGGAAGCTCGTTCAGGAGCTTGATAATGAGGTTAATGGCCTCGCCACGGCGGTCTTTACGGTCAATCGGAATCGCCCCTAAACAGTGCTTTGAGAAGAACGTGAAAAGAGGATTCGTGAAAAAGTAATCCTTCGCCGCTGCGATGTACAGATCGAGCCAATAACGGCGGGGGATGGAAGCCGCCACCGAAACCGCGTCTAAGTGACTCGCATGATTTGAAATCACAATCAGGCGGGGGTGTTCTTTGTAAATTTGCGCGAAACTGCCGCCGGTGACTTTGAGGCGGATGTAAAACTTAAAAGCGATGTCTTTAAGGAAAATACTCCAAACATAGCGCCAGAAAGCGCTAAACAAGTCGATATGTCTGGTGAAGAGTGGCAAGTGCTTTAAATAAGTCGGTAGCTTCGTCCACTGTTCGTTTTCGTACTTCCAATCCTTCATAATGAAATATCCGGTAATGCAAGCATCACGTAAAAGTAAATCGGAGCCACAAAGATCAATCTATCCATGCGCGATAAGAAGTCACCACGGCCAATAATGAAGGGACCTACGATTTTTACTCCCGCGTCTTTTCTGATCACACTCATCACTAGGTCACCGATAAAGCCACCGAGCGACGCGATTAAGCCTGCCGTCAGCCAGTACTTGTCTGAACGATCCGGCAACAAGAAGCGCATTGCTCCGGCAAGGACGAGAGTTAGCAAGATCGAAATCCCTAAACCACCAAGCGTACGGCGCGGATTCAATTTCGGAAAGAGTTTGAATTTTCCGAAATATCTTCCCAGCGCCAAGTTCGTGTTATCGCAGAACTCAGTCAGGATGATGAGGTAGATAACTTGGTAAATACCGTTCTCAAGATGCATGATCAAACCCAAGTGCATGAACGACCAGCCAAGGAAGATAAATCCCAGAAGAGTCAGCGAAATGTACTGAATCATGCGCTTATAGTTATTTCTAAACATCGGAACTAAGCACGAGACACCGAGGACTGCCATCGGCATGACGTTGTAGATATCCACACGATTAAAGTACGCGCACACTCCCAGAGCTGCGATCCCGGCATAGCAGATTAAAACAAAATAACTGCGGTGGAACATCCCCATGAGCTGAAAGAAAACCTTTGCGCCCATAATCGCAATCGCCGTAAGGACGAGGAGTGGGAATGGATCCGGAAGACCCATCAAAATAAATAACACCGGAGCGACAATGAGCCAGCTCTTAATACTCGCCCAGCTCGAAGTGAAGTAATAGTTCTGTTGTCTCAGGAAGTACACGATCAAGCCCGAGCCGAAGATGATGCTCAAGACGATGATCACTGTTTGCTGATAGACAGGGCTGGACCAGGATGTGCCGATCATAATGCGTCCTCATCGATGTTGTAGTCTTTGATTTTCTTATACAGGTTCGAGCGCGAAACTTTGAAAACCTTCGAAGCCTCCTCGACATCCTTGTGCGCTTTCAAGCACGCGCGGATAAGATTGGCTTCGAATTCTTCAACCAAGAAGTTCAAACCTTTCGAGAAGTCGATGTCTTTAAACGCCGGGCTTAAGTATTCCGTTTTGGCTTTCGCAGCTCCCGGATTTAAAAGATTCTCGACGTCGTCTTCGCGGATAAATGGCAATGGCGATACCAGACTGATCTGCTCGCACACGCGTTTCAGTTCGCGCACGTTGCCGGGCCAGTTGTAAGCTTCGAGTGCTTTTAAGCCGTCATCAGTGAATTGCTTGTTGCGCTTCGGGCGTTCCATTTCAAGGAAGTTTCTCGCAAGCTCTGCGATATCTTCTTTGCGATCTCTTAATGGTGGCAGCTCAATACGCTGACTTGAAAGACGGAAGTATAAGTCTTCGCGGAATTTACCCTCAGCCACCAGTTTTTTCAGCGGCTGATTGCTCGCCACGATCACGCGTGTTTGCACGTGAGTGACGTCTTTAGAGCCGACTTTACGAACTTCGCCGGACTCTAAGAAACGAAGAAGCTTCACTTGTTGAGTCAGTGGCAATGCCTCGATCTCATCGAGGAACAAGTCCCCACCGTGAGCGGCTTCTGCAAGGCCGATTTTGTTTTGATCCGCACCTGTGAATGAACCTTTCGTATGACCGAAGAGTTCTGATTCAAAAAGATTTTCAGGAATGCTGGAAATATTCACGGTGATGAACGGACGCTCGTCTTCTTGCTGATTTAAGAGACGTGCCGCGACTTCTTTACCGCAACCGGTTTCACCCTCGATGAGGATCGTGTTGCTTTCGCCCTTCAGATCGGCGATGCGCTTTCTGATTTTTTGCGCAGCTGAGCTCACGCCAACCCACGCGATGTTCTTACCGGCTGTATCGAGATTGCGGATGCTCCAGTAAGCTTCGATTTTATCAAGCACGAGTTTTACTTCTTCAGCGAGAAGCGGCTTTGCGAGAAATCTCTGCGCGCCGACTTTCAAACATTGCTCCATGGTCTCGCGATTGAGATCTCCGGACATCGCGACGACTTCGAGCTGAGCATTGTGCTTCATCAACTTTTCGATGACTTGAACACCTTCAGGCTCGTTGCTTCCCGGAGTTAGATGCATGTCAACCATCGCTGCGTGGAAGAAGTTTGTGTACGGAACGAGTTCCTTTTTCGATACAGAAACAATCTTCCACGGCGCGGGAACGCACAGCTTCAGAGCCTGGTGAATTAAGGAATCATCATCAACGACCAATAGATGAAATGCTCTAGTACTTTTCATTCTGAAAGCATCTCTTTCAAACAGAGATTTGGCTACCTGTTTTGCATGACGTTATGGTAGGACCCTCGTATGAAAACAATTTACTTTCTTGTCAGCCTTCTTTTTTGTTCCGTTACTTGTTTGGCGGCTTCTGCAAAAGGGCCCCAAAGCACATTCATCAAGCTTGATGACGGTGTCGAAAGATACGTCGAGTACGTCAAGCCCCAAAAGGGCAAGCCTTGGATTGTTTTCACCAACGGTCTTGTGTATGAAATCGAGCGCTGGGGCGATCTCGATAAAAAGCTCATCGCTCAAGGCTATGGCATTTTCCATTACTATTTCCGCGGCCAAGATCTGACTCTGGCTCGCGAGGCCGAACAATCTTCTCAGCAGCCGGCTTTCTTCAAAACGGGCCTTGAGCGCAAGGACTTTGCTGATGAATTGCATGAACTTCTCGCGAAAACCGGCATCAACGACAAAGTGATCCTCGTCGGTCTTTCCTATGGCGCGCACATCGCAGCGACCTTCGCCGAACAATATCCGGCGAGTGTTGATGAAGTCGTCTTTATGGCGCCACTCGTGGTGCCGCTCGAGAAGTACCAACCACAAGGGCAGTGGCTTGATTGGAATCTGATGTGGGTGAAGATGATGTGGGGACCCTACTTCTACGAGTACGCCTATCGCCAAATTTATGGCACCTACTTGCGTGACCGCGTGACAGAAGACCGCGTGCCGGAGCATTTGGCAGCGATCCCAGATACGTACCGCGAAAGCTTGTATTTCCTCGTGCGTGCGGTTCGTGACTTTGACTTGAAAACATATAAATTCAGCAAATTGGCGCCGAATTCAGTTCACTACTTCGTTGCTCAAGAAGACGAGGAGGGAGCGTTTAAAGATCAAGTTGCGGCCTTTGACGGGACGGATTCTCGCTCTCAAGGAAGTCTTATTTGGCTCCCGGATTCTGCTCATGCGATCCCAGACAGTGCGCCGAGCGATGCTGCTTACTATTTGCGCTTTTTAATTGAGCGCGATCCTCGACTTGAGCAGGGGAAGAAATATAAAAACACTTCCCAAGGTCTTAAGGCCTGGTAAAACTCAGAAAATCGAGTAGACTTTTTAGCTAGGAGTCTACTCTATGAGCTCAAATTCATTGAAAATCCTGTTAGTCGAAAATATTCACCAAGTTGCCAAAGAACGATTGGAAGAAGAGGGCTTCAAAGTCGATTTGATCTCTTATGCCCCTTCCGAAGAAGAGCTTCTGAAAGTTCTGCCTCAGTATCAAGTTCTTGGCATCCGCTCAAAGACGGAACTCACCGCCAAAGTTTTAGAAAATAATCCGCATCTTTTCACGATCGGGGCTTTTTGCATCGGCACCAATCAAGTTGATTTGAAAGCCGCTCGCAAAGAGGGCATTCCGGTTTTCAATGCGCCTCACTCCAACACGCGAAGCGTGGCCGAGCTCGTGATTGCTGAAATGATCGCGCTGTCTCGTCAGCTTGGGGATCGCAATACACTCGCCCATCGCGGAGAGTGGATGAAGAGCGCCGACGGTTCGCGCGAAGTGCGCGGCAAAACATTGGGCATTGTCGGCTACGGCCACATCGGCAGTCAGGTGAGCATCCTTGCTGAAGACTTAGGGATGCGTGTAGTATTTTATGACGTGGTGAAGAAGCTCCCCCTCGGAAATGCCCAGGCGAAGTCTTCTTTAGATGAACTTTTAAAAGTTTCTGACTTTGTCAGCTTGCATGTTCCTGAGACTCCGCAAACCAAAGACATGATGGGTGCAAAACAATTTAAGCACATGAAAAAAGGGGCGCATCTCATCAATGCCAGCCGCGGCACGGTGGTTGTGATCGAAGACCTCGTTGAGGCCCTGAAATCTAAACACATCGCGGGTTGCGCGATTGACGTTTTCCCCGAAGAGCCAGCTTCAAACAAAGTGAAGTTCGTGACTCCATTGCAGAATCTTCCGAATGTGATCCTAACTCCGCACATCGGCGGCAGCACGGAAGAAGCCCAGTTCGCCATCGGCATCGAAGTGGCTGAAAGCTTCCGCCGTTATTTGAAAATCGGTTCAAGCAGTGGCGCCGTGAATTTTCCGAACGTAGATTTGCCGGTGAAGCAAGGGACTTCTCGTATTTTGAATGTCCATCGCAATGAGCCGGGTGTCTTGGGTGAAATCAACGGCATTATCTCGCGCGAAGGTGCGAACATCGAAGCACAGTATTTATCGACCGACGACAAGATCGGTTACATGGTCATGGATCTGAGCTCACCGCACGCTCAGCAGCTCGCGGATGATATCCAAAAACTCAGTCGCAGCATCCGCACGCGGGTCGTTTACTAAATCTTCCAACGTCATTGCCATTTGCCAAAAGCAGCCTTGAGGACTTGCTCTACGGGTTTCCCGGGGGTCTGATAAAGTCCTCAAGGGAGTTCTTTTTATGGCAAAAGTGATCTTTATATTTGCTGTTCTTTTGGGCCTTTCCATTCAAACTTATGCCGCCGATGAAGTCGTCCGTGTCGGAAATCTGAAGTTCGCGCACTACGGAGCTATCAGTTACATGACAGAGATCTGCGGTAAGTACGGTCTAAAAGTCCAAGAGCGCGTGTTCCCCAAAGGCATCGATATTATGCCGGCGATCATCGCCGGTGAAATCGATGCGGCAGCCAGTGCCGCGGATGCCGCGATCGCTGGCCGCGCGAGTGGTGTGCCGATCTATGCTGTGGCCGGTTTTGCCAAAGGCGGAGCCCGCGTTGTCATTCGCCCGGATCTGCCGATTAAGTCCATCAAAGATTTCAAAGGTAAAAAAGTCGGCGTCGCCCGCGGCGGCGCTCAGGAATTATTACTGCTCGCGGAGCTTTCAAAAGAAAATCTAACTTGGTCAGATAAACCCGGAAAAGACGTGCAGATCGTCTACATGGCATTTGCTGATTTGAATCAGGCACTGCAATCTAAAAACATCGATGCCATGGTTCAGTCGGAACCCCAATCCTCGCAGGCCATCAACAAAGGCTGGGGGAAAGAGCTTATGAAGCCCTACAACACGCCGATGGGCGAACCGATCCGCGCGCTTGTGATCACCGAGAAAATGTACAACACCCGTAAAGCCGTGGCTGAGAAATTCATGCAGTGCTTTGTTGAAGCGACAAAAACCTTCATCGAAAAACCCGAGGTTGCTGAAAAGTATGTGATTGAAAAAATGTTTAAAGGCCAAATCACTCCGCAGGATTTCAAGGATGCCATCGGCAATTCGCCTTATACGTACGATATCACCCCGGAGCATATTCAGATCACAACGGACATGATGCAAAAATACGGCGTCGGCCGCATGGAGAAACCACCGAAAGCCACCGACTGGGTGAAGCTCGATCTTTTGAACGACGCGAAGAAGGCTTTGAATATCAAATAACGGAGGACACTTGAAAGAAACTCTGGGCCGCCTAAAAGGTGTGTGGGTGCCGCTGTTAGTGGTGCTAATCTGGCAAGGAGTTTCCGATGCCGGGTGGCTCAATGTTCAAGTCTTACCGTCACCGTGGGCTGTGATCACAAAATGGATTCAATACCTCAAGCCGCTAGAGCCGTACACTGCCGAGAGCGGGCCGTATTGGCAGTGGTTTTTTTCAGGTGAATTGCCACATGATCTTTGGGCCAGCTTCTATCGCGTGCTGGTCGGAGTACTGATCGGCGGAGGGCTCGCGCTGCCATTGGGCTTAGTGATGGGCGAAAGCCGCCGCGTTTATGATTACATGAATCCCCTCGTGCAAGTGCTGCGGCCGATTCCGCCGATTGCCTATATTCCACTGGCGATTTTGTGGTTTGGCTTGGGGAATCCGCCGGCTGTTTTTTTGATTGCACTCGGCGCCTTTTTTCCGATTCTGATGAACACCATCGTTGGAGTGCGTTCGGTTGACAGCATCTACATTCGCGCCGCCCTTAACATGGGTGCAAGGCCTTTTACTATGTTTGTGAAAGTGATTGTGCCGGCAGCGATGCCCTATATTTTGAGCGGCATTCGTATCGGCATCGGTACGGGTTTCATCTGTATGATTGTCGCAGAGATGATTGCCGTGAATAACGGTCTTGGTTATCGCATCCTCGAAGCTCGAGAGTATTTTTGGTCAGATAAAATCATTGCAGGGATGTTCACGATCGGACTTTTGGGTCTGGCGATTGATTTCGTCGTCGATAAAATCAATAACTACTTACTGCGTTGGCACCGTGGATTAGAATAGAGGAATGGAATAACTATGGCAGCCAACGTTGAAGTCAAAAACGTTTCAAAAACATTCCGAGGGCAGGGGAAAGACGTTGTCGCTCTTCGTGATATCAACTTAGAAATCCCCGCCGGCCAATTCGTCTGCTTGCTGGGCCCCTCGGGCTGCGGGAAAAGCACATTATTAAACGGCATCGCTGGATTTTCATCGCCGACAACGGGTGAAATCAAAGTCAGCGGTAAGCCCGTGACTCATCCGGGCCCAGATCGCGGCATGGTCTTTCAAGAATACGCGCTCTTCCCGTGGATGACGGTCGAAGATAATATCTCTTTCGGTCTGCGATTAAAGAAGACAAACGAGAGCGAAATCCAAAAAACAGTGGACCGCTTACTCGCAACACTCAAGCTGACAGAATTCCGAGACAGATTCCCAAAAGACTTGTCGGGCGGAATGCGCCAGCGCGTAGCCATCGCCAGAGTTTTGGCACTCGACCCACCCATCATGCTGATGGACGAACCTTTCGGCGCCCTCGATGCGCTCACTCGTCGTAGTCTGCAAGATGAAATCCTAAAAATCTGGCAAGAAAATAAAAAGACCGTGATCTTCGTCACCCACAGCATGGAAGAGTCGATTTATTTAGCAGACAGAATCGTGGTGATGACCTACCGACCGGGCACCATTAAAAAAGACATCATGGTCGACCTGCCACATCCGCGCGATCCCGCCGACATGTCTTTTAACAAGCTCAAAGGCGAAATCTCCCGCCTAGTCATGGAAGAGCAAGAACGCTCTCAACAAGGCGAATTCCGCGCCACCACCGGCGATTGATTTTCGACATATTTAGGCTTCCTCACAGATTATTCATGCAAGCTTCAAGAGGCACTTTTAACCTGGGGCCAGAGGTGACATCATGGCAAAAAAACTCAACGGCAAGAAAATCGCAATTCTTTCGACGGACGGTTTTGAACAGTCCGAACTTTTTGAACCAAGAAAAGCGCTGATCGAAGCGGGAGCAGAGGTCACGGTCGTCAGCCTGCACGGCGGTGAAATCAAAGGCTGGCACGAAGGAAACTGGGGAAAGAGCATCAAAGTCGATGCCCTCGTCAGTGAATCTGACAGCGATCAGTTTGATGCACTGATGATTCCTGGCGGTGTTATGAATCCTGACAAACTTCGCTGCGATGAAAATGTCATTGAATTCATTGAAGGCTTTTTTCATAACGCCAAACCTGTTGCAGCGATCTGCCATGCTCCGGCCGTCTTGATCGAAACCGGACTCGTTGCCGGTAAAACTCTGACTTCGTGGCGCTCTATTAAAACGGATCTTCTGAATGCGGGAGCTACTTGGGTCGATAAAGAAGTGGTCTCAGACGAAGGCTTAGTCACAAGCCGTAAACCCGCCGACATTCCTGCGTTTAATCGCAAGATGATCGAGGTATTTGCGGAAGGCATTCCGGATATTCATCCGCAGCGCCCGCTGAATCACTAATAATTGTAGTCGATGAGAGTTTTAAAATAAGCCGGCACCGGAGCGGTGAAGCGCATGCGTTTTTTATTAAACGGATGGGTGAATTCTAAGACCGCTGAGTGCAGGCGCAGATCTTTATGCTTGTCATTGGCTTTGCCGTACTTGGTATCGCCCACGATCGGGTGACCTTCGCCGGCAAGATGAACACGGATCTGGTTTTTCTTACCAGTGAGTAAGTTGATTTTCAGAAGACTGAATTGCTCGGTTTCTTTCAAAACTTCGTATTCTGTGATCGCAAGCTTGCCCTTGTCGCTGTCTTTGCTCGAGTGAACGACGTAGTTTTCGTCTTCTTCGAGATAGCTTTCAATCGTGCCACTCTTTTTTGGCATTTTGCCGTGAACGATGGCGTAGTAATTCTTAATCGTTGATTTCCAGTTGTCTTTTAGAAAGTGCATGACCTCTTCGGTCTTTGCAAAAACTAAAACCCCCGAAGTCGCTTGATCCAGGCGATGAACCACGTACACGGATTTTGTCGCACGGGGATTGCCTTTGCGCACGTACTGGTTCAGCGCGCTGTGAATGGTCTCATCACGATTCCATTTCGCAGCGACAGTCAACGCGCCCGGAGCTTTATTCCCCACGATAAGATCGATATCTTCGTGAATAATATTGAATCCGCGCGGTTGGTATTTCTTAGGGACTTTCTTCATTCGGGGTCTTTCAGCTATTTGCAGGCTTTCGTGTACTTGCCGTCGTAATCAACGCCTACGCTGATATCACCCATCACAACGTGGGTGCCTTGCAGAGTGCCGCCGATTTTAAACTCTTTATCGGTGACTTTGCCGCTGAGATTGCCTTTAGCTTTGTACTGGTTGTTTTCGCAAGTCAGGGTGACTTTGAGGTCGGGCTTTTTATAATCCCAGGTCTTCACCGTGCACTGAGTTTCAGGAATCAGATTTTCTTGAATGTATTTTTTGATGTCTTTGGCTTCAGCGGGGCTGATGCAATCATCGACATCAAAAAGCGGCATCGACATACCCCCCAGAGTGATCTTGGTCTTTGCTTTCCAAAGGCCCGGCGTAATATTTTGCGCCGATGCAGTCACGCTAAAAAGAAAAACCGCCAACAGAGTCAATTTCATAGGGCCTCCGAAAGGTTTAGAGGTCGATCACTTTACCTGGGTTCATGATGTTATCCGGATCGAAGACTTTCTTGATCCCTTTCATCATATCGATTTCAGCCTGCGAGCGGGTGAAGCGCAAGAATGGCTTCTTCGTCAGACCCACACCGTGCTCGGCCGAGATCGAACCTTTGTGCTTCATGATCGCTTCAAATACCAGTACGTCGACCTTGCGGCATTCTTTAACGAATTCTTCTTTCGTCATGCCTTCAGGGCGCAGGATATTGATGTGCAGGTTTCCGTCACCAATGTGACCGAACCAAACCACTTCCCACGTTGGGTATGATTTCGATAAAATTCCGTCAAGCTCATTCATGAAAGCAGGTACTTGCGAGATCGCCACAGAAATGTCGTTCTTATACGGAGAGAACTTCGCGAGGGACTCGCTGATATCTTCACGCAGGCGCCAGAAATTTGTCGCCTGAGTTTCAGACTGGCTAATCACGCCGTCAGCAACCCAGCCTTCAAGCAAGCACTTCTCAAACACTTCAAGCGCTTGAGCTTCGTCTTGTTCAGAGCGGCCTTCCACTTCAGCCAAAACATAAAACGGAGTATCGGTTTCAAACGGACGCGGTAGACCGGTGTTTTCCATCACGCGCTTGAGTGCTTTATCCGAGAACATCTCAAAAGCCACAACCGTGGTTTTCATTTTAAACTGCGCAAAGATCTTCATCACAGCATCAAGGTTTGGCACAC